>JAUIBR010000066.1 GCA_030427705.1 bacterium
TCAGACGCGAATCGCCACCGACGAGTTCATGCGCTTCTTTCACGAGGCAATGCATAACTACGAAGATGACTCGATGTCGATCGTCATCCGTGACGAGCTTGGGATCGTCAATGGGGAAAGCCTTCGACTGCGGCGGAAAGCTCAGCAGCGCTTGAACGAACTACGTGACCTTTTTGCGCTCGCGCCGATTAAGGGACTGTTGCTTCACCGCAACATGAGCACCGATGACCTGCTGCAGTTCCTTGGGGAATTGAAAGCGGCGTCGCGCTCAGACGAGGGAATGGAACACGTCAAGATCCCGACGATTGAGATTCAGCACGGAAAGCCGACTCGAAACATCATCGAAGCCATCATGAACGTGAATAAAGCGATGTATGTCGCCCACGTTTATATTCGGGGCCTCGTGAAGCTCAAGAATGCCCACGATCATGTGCGGCGCACCAAAGATGCGGACATCCCGACCGGTGTTATTCGGCGTGTCATGCAGTCCGTGTCGCAGCTGCTTGCCGACGACGACTTTACCATCCTCGGCCTGCTCCCGATCCGATTGGTGCCACCCGATCTAAGTTCGCACTCCATGAACTCCGCCATCTACGCGATGATTGTGGCAGACCGGCTCGGTTTGTCCCCGCAGATGACATCGTTCATTGGCATGTCGATCATCTATCAGGATTTGGACCGCCTCGTTGGTATCACTGTCGCCCATCGTGACAAGGAAGAGTCGAGCGACCCGGTTCGGCAGTTTTCGCTGAATCTTCGCGACGTGGCGAAGATGCTTCCCCGCGTGAAGGGTGACGTTATCTCGACGATTCGAGTATTGAACACCTATGAGCGCGGCTGCAGATACGATTCAAACATCGCTCAGCCCTTCTATCGGCGCGACCGCAAGCTGCACCTCGCTCCTAGAATCATCGACCTGGTCCGAACCTATGACCTGCTGATTCAAGGACTGGAAGGTTACAAAACCCGCCGACCAGATTTGGCGATTCAATATATCGAGAACCGCGCCGGAGAGGTGTTCGATAACGCGCTCGTCCAACTCATGGTCTCGACCCTCGGTGTTTTCCCGATTGGCACGACGGTGCAGCTATCGAGTGGCGAGAAAGCCGTCGTCATCAAGACGCCGAATCCGGCACAAGACCCACGTCGACCCGTCGTTCGTATTCTCAATACGAGCAACCCAGCGACCATCGATCTCGCAGATGCCAGTTACCGGCATATCGAGATTGCGAAGTCAGTCGATATCGATCCCGCCGAAATCAATGTTAGTAAGGTCTTCCTGCTTAGCTAGCGTCCTCAGGAAACCCTGATGATGCCTTCCTTCAGCAGACTCGACATGACCTGAAGTGTCTCCGCACGACTCATCGATGAAAGCTCGAGCAAGTCTTCGAACGGCATCATTCCGTCGATCTGGCTAATCAGGAATCCAGCACGGTGATCGAGGTTTTGACTTGCGAGGTCATTGAGCGAAATCGCGAGCTCGGGAACATTGGAAAGCGACCCAATACGGTCAAGATAGACACGCTCAAGTTCGCCTTCGATCGTGTTCTTGAGCTCCGCAGCTTCCTGATTTTCGCCCCGTGAGAGGACCTTCTCACATACGTTCATCGCCGCCTCAAACTCGCCATTTTCGTACATGCGGCGAGCTTCCATCAGGATTGCCGAGAGATTCGTGGCGGTATTCTGACCAACCGGTACGGATGATCCAGCGCTGGCCTCCTCAAGAACGAAGGAACTCTCTTCGACAGGCCCGTGACGAACTCCCGTGGGCTTGTTGTCCTCAAACGGATTGTCCGGTTTCGGTTTCCAGTCGGCAGCTGAACTTTCGGAAGCAAAACTGTCCGCGAGCGCAAAGAACTCATCTTCATCGATAGGGTCGCTCTTTTCAGAAAGCGCTGAAACCGCCATCGGCGTCTTATGTTCTTCGCGACTGGCAACTCGCTTGTCGCCGGGTTTGGTCTGCGACGCGTCACCCTTTGGCTTCGTAGACTTCGCATCGCCAGGTTTGGTGCTGCTCGCATCGCCTGGCTTTGTCTTTTGCGCGGGAGGTTTTGGCTCGTTCGGATTGTTCAGTCCGAGATCGAAATCAAAGTCATCGGATTCATCACCGCCGACCTCATCAGCCGAAACGTCAACGTTTCCAAACGGGCGCGAAGGCGGCGAAGCGTTGGGGTTGTCCAATCCCAAATCAAAATCGAAATCATCGCCGTCCGAACCCTCTTGCTCTGGCTCAGGGTCTGGCTCCTCAAAATCAAACGACAGCGATGGCGTATCTTCGACATCGCGGGCGCCTTTCAGGCGATGGGTAGGCGGAGGTGGTGCAACGCCGCCTGCGTAACGTGCGACGGACCGGCCCGATTCAAACCCAGGACGTCGAATCGCTGGCGAATCGCTTTGTTCGGGGTCGTTGCTGTCGTCGAACTCCATCAAGTCTGCGAATGGATTTTCCGGCGCTTGTTCTTCACCATTTTCGTCGAGTGCCTTGACCCCACGAAGCGGCGTCAGTTCTCGGACGTTGTCATCTTCAGCGATATCGGCAAACGGATTCTCGAAATCGTCATCACCGGGATCGATGTCGAAGTCCCGCGTCGGTGGATTTGCCGCATCAGATTGAACGGTCTCTCGATTGCTGACTTTCTCGGATTCGACCTCCGCCGGCTTCACTTTCGCGGTGAGCTTCTGACTCTTAGAATCACCCGCTGAGTCCAGCGCGCTGACCGATTTGGTAGGTTCAGAGTTCTGGTCTATCGACGCAGGCGGCGCGTCGAGGTCCATGTCCAAGAGGTCATCGAGGTCCATTCCAAACAAGTCGGACTGTTCGTCGTTGCTATCAACCTCGACCCAGCTCTGCTTATCGAAGCCCATCGAAACCTCTCCAAGGTCTTCGACGTCGCGGAAAACGTTTCCACCAAACTGTTTGACGCGTTCGATTGACTCGGAAACCCAAGATTTGCACGCATCGAGGTCGGGTTGATCGTCGCGCAAAACGTCGATTTGTTTATCGAGCTCTCGATTCACAAATCCCGCTTCGCGAATGTCGACCAGCAACATCAGCGCTTTACGTGCTTCCCCCTTCTCTAGTTCAGCGTCTACAGCTTCAAGACGCTCAAGAAGTGGTTGAGTTTCTGTCATGGTGGTGCGTCAACTACAGTGATTCCACTGCACCTTTGAGACTTTGGTGAGCGCGATCCAATTCCTGTTCGATGGCCGCAAGCGACTCGATATTGTTTTGGTCGAGCGCGGCACGGGCGTTCTCTACAGCAGAGTCAGCCTTTTTGCGAGCTTCAGCGGCAACTCCAGATCCATCGTCGACTTGTGAGGCCAAACGTTCGATCTCGCGAATTGTTTTTCGCACGCTCGCCCGGTGTTTCTCGAGTTCCTCGCCCTCTTTGAGTTGCATCAGGTAGTCCTGATTCTCGTCAATCATGTTGCGGATTTCATCCTCGGTCAGGCCACTTGTCGCTGTAACGGTGATGGACTGTTCTTTGCCGGTCTCCAGGTCTTTGGCCGATACGCTGACGATCCCGTCAGCGCTGATATCGAACGTAACATCGATGGAGATTTGACCAGCAGGAGCAAGTCGAATGCCGGTGAGCACAAACTCACCCAACAATTCGTTCTCTTCCGCGCGTGAGCTTTCGCCCTGGAAGACCACAATCTTAACCGACGGCTGATTGTCACGAACGGTCGTGAAGGTGTGACTATGGCTAGTCGGGATCGTCGATTGTGCTTCGATGAGTTTCTGGAAACCACCGCCGTGGACCATGATACCGAGGCTGTGTGGCGTGACGTCCAGAAGGAGGACATCCTGGTCCTGACTAACCAGCGACGACGCCTGAATTGAAGCGCCGATGGCGACAGCCTCATCAGGGTGCACGTTCTTTGATGGCGACTTTCCGAAGTACTCCTTAACCGCCTCCTGAATCTTCGGCATACGGGTCATCCCGCCGACCAAGACCACATCATCGATATCCTCGATATCGAGGCCTGCTTCCTGAAGCGTTGCCTGGCAAATCTTCACTGTGCGTTGAATCAGGTCGGCGACGAGCTCCTCAAACGTAGCTCGCGTGAGGGTCGTCTGAAGGTGCAAAGCCTCGCCACCTTCTTTCGTGAAGATGAACGGAAGACTGATCTCGGTATCCTGCATGGTTGTGAGCTCAATCTTCGCCTTTTCTGCCGCGTCACGCAGACGCTGCAGCGACATTTCGTCTTTGCGCAGGTCGACACGATGCTCACGTGCAAATTCGTAGGCCAGATGCTCAATGATTCGGGAGTCGAAGTCTTCACCGCCAAGGAACGTGTCCCCTGCGGTTGAAAGGACGTCGAACACACCGGTGCTGATTTCGAGAATGGAGATATCGAACGTGCCACCGCCGAGGTCATAGATGGCGATGGTCGACTCAACATCCTTGCCGAATCCGTAGGCCAATGCGGCAGCGGTTGGCTCGTTGATGATTCGCAGAATCTCAAGTCCGGCAATTCGGCCGGCATCTTTCGTAGCCTGACGCTGATTGTCATTGAAGTACGCAGGTACGGTCACGACCGCCTGGCTGACTTCTTCGCCCAGATACTCCTCTGCGATGAGCTTCATCTCTTGGAGAATGATGCTGGAAATCTCGGGGAGGCTGTACTCTTTGCCGCGCAGCTTGATCCGTACGTCGTCATGCGGGCCTGGAACGATCTCGTAGGGACACGTTTCAAGGCAGTGGTTCACTGCCGCGGAACCCCACTTTCGGCCGATAAGACGTTTTGCGGCGTAGACCGTATGGCGAGCATTCGTGATGGCCTGTCTTTTTGCCATCTGCCCAACGAGTCGCCGGCCGGACTCCGAGATCGCGACGATACTCGGAGTTGTCTTATAGCCACCCTTGTTTGGGATAACCTTGGGTACGTTCGCTTCCACGATCGATACACAAGAGTTGGTCGTCCCAAGGTCGATTCCAATTACTCGGCTCATGTTCTCAGCTCCAAACTGACAACTTAAATTAGCTCCCAATCACCGAGCGCAATCGCTCGATGTGAACAACAATCGTCCCGTCATCCGGGGCGAGATTTAGCGCCCGCTCGTAGGCATCAAGTGCCTCAGCAGACTGCCCAGACTTCTCAAGCGCCGCGCCCAGGACCACAAGGACCTCGGCATCTTCGCCGCGCTCTCGAATTACGCCACGCGCAAACAGCGCAGCTTCATCAAACTTTTGTCCTGCCCTGAGCAAAAGCTGTGCGCAGTGCATCAAGACGTCTGGATCAGGGCGAATCGAAATGGCCTGTTTATAGCTTTCGACGGCGCCCAAAAGGTCTCCGCTGGCCTCCGCTTCGGCGCCTCGTTTGTAAACCAAGTCAAACGCGAGATTGCGTTTGTTTTCCTCGGCAACTGAGGCCTGCGCAAGTGAAGCTTGCTCTTGGTTCAAGAGCGCCTGCAGTTGGGCATCGTAATCAGCCCGTTTGGTTTTGTGGGACAGCGTATCATGCGCTTTGGTGACCCACTTAAAAATGTCTTCAGCCATGTCTGCGAACGGACCGGCGTCTTTTCGGTAGTACAGGTCTGGATGAAACCGCTTCGACCACTGGAAGTATCGGCTCCGAATCTCTTTGCGAGTTGCTTCAGTTGTCAGCCCGAACAGATTGTAAAATGTCAGGTGCTGAAGCTGGCTGTGCACAAAGAGGATTTCCCGCTTTTGTCGCTCTTCGAGGTCTGCACCCTGGCTCATGACGGCCGCATCAGCTTGGAAAGCAGCGAAGTCTGTTGGGAATCCTGAAAAGTCCAGCCCTTCGGCTACCGCCGGTTTGGGCTTGGGCGCGTCGTCCGTGGCCTCCGAGAAGAGGTCAACTTTTGGTGCAGGCTTGTCGCCGGCAGGTTTGGTTGACGCTGCCCCGGACCGTTCGGGATGCAACGGGTCTGCCACGGGGCGCGTTGAGCTGGCGCCCGACTGGGTGTTCGCGGTGCGCGGTCCATTCAGCGCAGAGTCCATCGCTTCCGAAGAGGCGCCTCCAAAGAGATCGCTGTCATCATCGGAGATGTCCGAAACGACCGCGGCTGCATGAGAAGGTTGCGGTTCGGGTTTCGGTTGTGGCTGTGGTTTTGGCTGCGGCTGTGGTTTGGTTTTTGGCTGCGGCTTGGGCTCGCTTGGGGAATCAGCGAACACCCCCGTTGCCCCAGAGAAACTGGCACGTTGGGCAGCCGGATTATTGATATTCGAGATATGGGCGACCGAGCCGACCTCAAACAAGTCGTCGTCTTCGTCGGCGCCAACCACAATGCTGTCAGTTTGTGGATTGTCGTTGTAGCCGTAGTTGTTGTGCTCCACCAAGTCCATGATTTCAGGACCGTGGTTTGACGTATCGATGCGATGGAATCCGCCGGATTGTCGATTGGACGGGCGGTCTAGGATATCGTCAGCCTCAACGTCTGAATCCGGGGCGACAATATTAGGTTCAGACTCGGGGACCGTCTCTGGTTCGGGCGCCGCGGCGGCCGCCGCAGGTGCGGACGTAGATGCGTCGTCACCCACGATTTCGATGAGACCAAGCTCGACGAGCTTGCCAATCATGTCCATCGTTTTCTCGCGCCCCAGCCCGCTCGCAGAACACAGCTGTCCGACCGAAAGCGTACCTTTCACGCGGCTCAGGAGAAACCAGTCCTCAGGCGTGGGCGTCGCAGGTAGGCTCTGATAGTCGACATCTTGTTTCTGCGTTAGCAGTGTCGCGTCATCGAGCAACGTCGGTCCCTAATCTCTGACACTCAAAACAGCACGGGCTGCTTGTCACTTCAGAGTCAAAACTTAACGAGAATTCATGCCCGTCCAGCGTACTTCGGAACAGGAATACTGACAAGGCAAAGTCGGCGGTTCCAACCCGTCAGGCAGCCGAGCGTGCGGCCCACAATTCAAGCGCCTTACCGAGTCTGGAAAGTGCTTCAGAAACATCAGCTTGCGTGACAATCAAGGGCGGCACAAAACGAAGGGTGGTTCCACCTGCGGTGTTGATCAGCAGCCCTTCTTCACGGCATCGCGCATAAATTTCGCCCGCCGCATCCCCTTCACACTGTGCTCCGACCATCAATCCGAGGCCGCGAACCTCTTCGATGACCGAGTGAGTGGACGCGAGTTCTTTCAATCCTGCGACCAATTGTGCACCGCGATCGCGGACGTTGGTCAGAAACTCTGGACTCGAAACCTCTTCCAAAATGACGTTCGCGGCCGCACTCGCCAGGGGGTTTCCGCCAAACGTGCTGGCGTGCGAACCACGCTCAAACCCTTGGAACGCATTCTCTGTCGCCAGCATCGCGCCCACCGGAAATCCGCCTCCCAGGCCCTTCGCTAGTGCCATGATATCGGGCTCAACACCGTAGGCCTGATAGCCAAAAACGGACCCAGTACGACCAACCCCACACTGTACTTCATCGAAAATCAGCAACGCCCCGTTTGCGTCGCAAATCTCACGCAGTCCTTCAAGGAAACCGGGCGCCGACGGCCGAACGCCACCCTCACCCTGGACGGGTTCGACCATGATCGCCCCCGTATTTGGCCCAACAAGCGCCCGGACACTGTCGAGGTCATTAAAATCCGCGTACTTGAACCCAGGCACGATAGGCTCATAGCCCTTTTGATATTTCGGTTGGCCCGTCGCAGACATGGCCGCGTAGGTACGACCATGGAACGACTTGTTCATCGTGATGATCTCGAACTTCTCGGGCGTTCCATTTTTGTACTGGTAGCGTCGAGCGAGTTTGATAGACGCCTCGGTCGCCTCGGTGCCGCTGTTGCAGAGGAACGTGCGGTCGGCGAACGAAAGGTCGCAAAGTCGCTCCATCAACTCGACCTGCGGCTCGCTGTAGAACATGTTGGAGACATGCATCAGTTTGGCGGCTTGCTCCTGAATCGCGGACACCAACTTTTGGTTGGCGTGCCCCAATGCATTCACCGCGATTCCCGCGACGAAATCCAAGTACTTATTGCCCTCTTTGTCCCAGACCCAAACGCCCTCCCCTCGTTCGAGGATCATACGTGCTGGCGCATAGGATGGGGTGTTGTGGCGGTCGCCAACTTCGAGAAGTTCTTCGGTTGTTCGTGACATCAAATTCGTCCGGGTTGAGCTTTCGCACATCTTGACGATCCAAGATGAAACGGTCAACCGGCGCGCGGCTACTACAGGATATATCGGGTCAGATCTTCGTCGGCCATGATGTCCGAGAGTTGGTCCTGCACATATCCACGCGTCACCACGAATGGTTCTGCCAATTCCAAGTCAGGTGCATCGAACGAAATGGTCTCGAAGATGCGTTCCATGATGGTGTGGAGCCGTCGGGCACCGATGTTTTCAAGGTTCTGATTCACCTGAAACGCCATCTCTGAAATGGCATCGACGGCATCATCTTCGAAGACCACCTCGATATCCTCGGTCTTCAATAGCTCCGTGTACTGCCGCGTGAGGCTGTTGTCGGGTTCCGTAAGGATACGTCGGAAGTCATGTTTGGTAAGACTCTCAAGCTCCACGCGGATCGGAAATCGGCCCTGCAACTCGGGAATCAAATCCGACGGTTTTGAGACGTGGAACGCCCCTGCGGCGATGAACAAGATATGGTCCGTTTTGACGATGCCATGCTTGGTCGAAACCGATGAACCCTCGACGATCGGCAAAAGGTCGCGCTGCACGCCCTCACGCGACACATCGGGCCCCCCGCTGCGTCCATCGCGAACGGCAACTTTGTCGATTTCATCGATGAAGATGATGCCGTTTTGTTGGGTGAGCTGAACGGCTTCACGCGTGATCTCGTCCATATCGATGAGGCGATGCGCTTCCTCTTTGGCCAAGGCCTCGATTGCATCTTTGACCTTCATCTTTCGACGGCGTTTCTGTTTGCCAAACATTCCGCCCAGCACGTTGCCAAGTTCGTTCACATCCGAAAACGCCCCGGCATTACCGCCACCGAGCACTCCCATAATGGGATTGCTGGCGTCCGAGATTTCGATCTCGACCCACTCATCGTCAAAGTCACCGCGGCGAAGACGCTCCTGCAGAAGCTCGACTTGAGACTTTGGTTTATCCCCCGATTCGACGGTTCCATCGTAGCCCACCACGAATGTCGACTGCGGCTTCTGGCGCTCATCGAGCGATTCCCGCTCGAGCGTGCGAGGCTTCAGAAGCTCTAGAATCTTCAACTCTGCAGCCTGCCGAGTCCGATGCGCGACACGTTCTTCGGCCTCCGATTTGACAAGATTAATAGCGATTTCGACGAGGTCCCGAACCATCGATTCGACATCGCGTCCGACGTAGCCTACTTCGGTGAATTTTGACGCTTCCACCTTGAAAAACGGCGCACGCGCGAGCTTGGACAATCGGCGAGCGATCTCGGTCTTACCGACCCCGGTTGGCCCAATCATAATGATGTTCTTCGGCATTATCTCGTCACGAAGTTCATCTGGGACCTGTTGCCGCCGCCAGCGATTGCGCAATGCCACCGCAACAGCCCGCTTCGCCTTGTCCTGTCCGACGATGTAACGATCCAGCTGCTCCACGATTTCCCGTGGAGTTAGCGCCCTGCTATCCGTCGCCATCGATCTCCTCGAGCGTAAGTTTCTCATTCGTGTAGACGTCTAGCTCAGCCGCGATTTCCAAGGCCTTCTCGGCGATTTCGCGAGGCGACAGATCCGTGTTCCTGGCCAAGGCGCGCGCTGCGGACAACGCAAAATTGCCACCGCTGCCGACGGCCGCGATACCCTCTTCAGGTTCAATGACGTCTCCGGTTCCGCTGATGACCAAGGTGGTTTCAGCGTCGGCTGCGACCAACAACGCTTCGAGCCGACGCAGCGCACGATCCATCCGCCAATCCTTGGCTAGCTCTACGGCGGCGCGGATGAGATTCCCATTATGCTGCTGCAACTTCTCTTCGAGCTTCTCATACAGCGTCATTGCGTCCGCAGTAGACCCCGCAAATCCGCACAGCACCGCGCCGCTGTGAATTCGCCGAACTTTGCGGGCACTGGCTTTCATGACCACGCGTTCGCCAACCGTGACCTGGCCGTCGCCAGCGACGACGACATTCTTCCCGCGGCGAATTGTCAGAATCGTAGTTCCAAGAAACATGGGTACCTCAGCTGCTCTAACAACAGATCGTCACCAAATGCGAAGAATCAAGCTCATTCCTTGTCGCGCTGGGCGCGGGGGTGGGCTGCATCGTAAGCTTCCATGAGCCTTTCAACGGACACATGCGTGTAACGTTGTGTCGTCGTCAGGCTGCTGTGACCCATCAGCTCCTGAATTCCCCGAAGGTCAGCGCCGCCATCAAGAAGATGAGTGGCAAAGGAGTGTCGCAGCCCGTGAGGCGTGATCGAAGCATCCAACCCTGCCCGAATGAGGTGCTCTTTCAGAAGTCGTCGGACGCTTCGCGTCGTTAGACGTCCGCCCCTGTGATTAAGGAAAAGCGCGCCGTCCGGGGTCTTCCCGCTCACAAGCTCATGTCGGCGAGCAATGTAGTTCTCAAGTGCTTGCACCGCCTTTCGACCCAGCGGCACCATCCGCTCCTTGTTTCCTTTCCCGACTGTTCGAACCCAGCCCTGCTCCAGATCGACATCGACGAAGTCTACGTTCACAAGTTCTGATACACGAAGCCCGCATCCGTAGCCGACCTCCCACATCGCCATGTCCCGCACTCCCAGAATGCCTTCCGTCTGATAGCCGTCCAGAAGCTGAAACACCTCATCGACCGTCAGATAATTCTTCAGCGGTTGCGATACCTTCGGTGTTTTCAGGAGCTCCGCAGGATTCTCGCTCACCCACCCCTTCTTGCTCAGGAACTTCCAAAACGACCGGACGGACGACACCTTGCGCGCGATGGAAGCCGCGCCATTTTCCTGGAATCGCTCTGCGACCCAGCCCCTCAGGTGAATGAGTTTGATGGAATCAAGCTGACCCGCTTGAATGCCGTTCTGGTCCAAGAACTCGTCAAGTTGCGCGAGGTCACTGGTGTACGCGCGGATGGTTTCCTCGCTAGCACCGCGCTCTGCGGTCAGATAATCGACGAACTTCTCAATGTGTTCGGATATCGCCATCGCCTTCCTGGCCTAGGCGCGTTCTACTCGATACACGCCTTTGATTTGACTGATCTTTTTCATCGCGCCTTGCAGCTGATCCAAGTCTGCGACCAACACTTCAAACGTATTGACGGCGCGTTGATCTTCCGTGGTCAGACAGTGAGCTTGCGAAATGTTGACGCCGGAATCCGAGAAGGACTGACTAATATTGGCCAACAAGCCAGGCTTGTCGGTGCAGTACACCCTGACGTTGACGCTGTTGGTGCCCTTCTTTTTGACCGTCTGGCTACGCCGCTCACCCCAACTCACCCCGATCATACGCTCTGGCTCAAGATGCGCGATTTTTTCACAGTCGCGCCGATGAACCGACAGTCCACGGCCCCGCGTGATGAAGCCGACGATGTCGTCTCCGGGCACCGGATTGCAGCATTTCGCGTAGTTCACCATGATATTGTCGATACCATCGACAATGACCCCGCTTCCGCTACCGCGAGGAGCAGGCTGCTTGTTGGTGATACGGCTAATCAGCTGCCCAATCTTGCTCTCCTGCTCTTCCTCGCGTTCCTCAGGCGGAAAGATTTTGCTGACGATGGTCTCTGGAACGGTGTTGCCGTAACCCACGTCCGCCAACATCTCGTCGATGCTGTGGAAGCGTGATTGCAACGTCGCATCCAACAGCTTCCCGTTTCGCTCAACGGCTCGCACGTTGGTGCCGTGGCGTTTGAGTTCCTTGTTCAGAATCTCGCGTCCAAGCTCACGGCTGCGCTCACGTTGTTCTTCCCGGACCGCATTTCGAATCTTGGTACGTGCTCGCCCAGTTTTGACGAACGACAGCCAGTCTTTGCTCGGCTTCTGATTAGGATTCGTCAGAATCTCGCAAATATCACCGGTCGATAACTCATGCCGAATTGGCACGATCTGGCCATTTACCTTGGCACCGACACATCGATGACCAACTTCTGTGTGGATCGCGAACGCAAAGTCCAGACACGTTGCGCCTTGCGGAAGTCCTTTCACATCGCCATTTGGCGTGAACACGTAAACTTCGTCGTGGAAGAGGTCGATCTTCACGCTCTCCAAGAACTCGTGTGGGTCCTCGGCGTCCTGATGCTCCTCCATCAGTTGGTGCAGCCACGCAAAGGCCTGGTCGTCTTGGTCCGGAACGGCCTTGCCTTCCTTGTACAACCAGTGCGCCGCGATACCTTCCTCAGCAACTCGGTGCATCTCCGCGGTACGAATCTGAATCTCGATGCGTTCCTGTTGCGGCCCAATCACGGAGGTGTGAAGCGACTGATATCCGTTGGGTTTGGGGATAGCAACGTAGTCTTTGAATCGCCCAGGGATAGGTTTCCAAAGATTGTGGACCAGCCCCAAACCTTCGTAACACTGATGTCGCTCATCAACGATGATTCGGAACGCGAGAACGTCAAATACCTGGTCGAAGTCGATCTGCTGCTTCTGCATCTTTCGATAGATGCTGAGGAAGTTCTTCGGACGACCGTGCACCTCCGCTTCGATTCCATGCTCTGACATGAGTTCTTTGAGGATCTTGATGACCTCACGAATGAAGCTTTCGCGCTCACGTTTTTTCTTTGAGACCTGCTCAGCGATGTCGAAATAGGCGTCCGGATATAGGTACCGAAACGACAGGTCTTCGAGCTCCGTCTTCAACCAGCTGATGCCCAAACGGTGGGCGATCGGCGAGTAAATATCGAGCGTTTCTTGGGAAATCCGTTCCTGCTTGTGGGACGGCATGTGCTTCATCGTCCGCATGTTGTGCAGACGGTCGGCCAGCTTCAGCACGATGACACGAAGGTCTCGCGACATCGCGATGATCATCTTTCGGAAGTTCTGTGCCTGTGCCTCTTCCCGAGTATTGACCTGAAGCTTGGACAGCTTGGTCACACCATCGACCAGAAACGCGACGTCCTCACCGAAAAGCTCGGCGAGTTCCTCGACTGTAGTTTCCGTATCCTCGACCGTGTCGTGCAACAGACCCGCGGCCAAGCTGGCGGAGTCCAAACGCAGCTCAGCGATGATGTCCATCACCTCGAGGGGATGCGACATATACAGCTCACCGGACTTACGCGTCTGCCCGGCGTGCATCATGAACCCAAAATCGAATGCTTTGCGGATGAGGTCGCTGTCCACACTGGGCTGGTAGGCTTCTACTTTCCCAATGATTTCGTCGAGCCGCCCTCGGAGCTCCTGCTCGGCTTGCTCCATATCGTTAGATTGTCCTCGAAATATGTTCCGTTGATGGTAATTGACTGACCATCGAAGGGCAACAACTCAACTTTGCAGAATGCGCTCAATTTCTGAGCGCATCACTTCAATTCGGAACCTGGAAACGTCGTAGATCGACGCCAAATTCTCCGAGGCGGCGTCCAAGTCGTGGTTCGGCAAAAGGAAGTCGAAGATCGCGTATTGCTCAAGTTCATGGCGCGCGGCTGCAAGGCGGCGAGCGACAACATCGTCGGCATCGGTACCGCGTCCACGCAATCGCTGTTCAAGTTCGGCCATCGAAGGTGGGATCACCAACGTCGCTACCGACGATGGAAACCTCTCTTTGAGCTGCGCGGCGCCCTGGTAGTCGATGTCAAAGAGCACATCGAACCCATCGGCCCACAATTGCTCGATCACCTCGACGCTGGTTCCATAGTAGTTTCCGTGCACATGCGCCCATTCGGCGAAATCGCCGGCGTCCTTCTTCTCTACAAATTTCGCTTCATCCACGAAGTGGTACGCAACGCCATTCTGCTCCGCCCCGCGTGGTGCGCGGGTCGTGTAGCTGATGCTTAGTTTGAGAGTGTCGCGTTCTGACAGAAGGCGGCGGCAAAGCGTCGTTTTGCCAACCCCACTTGGTCCACACACAATAAATAGAAGGCCAGCCATGGGTTACTCGATATTGGCAGCTTGCTCGCGCATCTTTTCGATCGCGGATTTGATCTCGACAACGTGGTCGGTGATGACCGTTGAGCCCGTTTTCGAGCCCATTGTGTTCGCTTCGCGCATCAACTCTTGCAGGTAGAAATCGACCTTCTTGCCGCGCACAGCATCCGACTCGTCGGACAACACTTCGCCCAGTTTTTGCAGATGCGAATGGGCACGCTGGATCTCTTCGGCGATCGCCGTTCGGTCTGCGTAGATAACGACCTCGTAGGCAAGCCGAGACTCATCGACTTCGCCTAACTTGAGTTTCTCAGCCGCCTCTTCGACGCGTGCACGAAGCCGTGACCGATAGTCTTCAACCTCGTCTGGGATCACTTTTTCGACCTCGGTTACACGCGCGTGAACGTCAGCGACGAGCGACTCCATCGTCTGCATCAGACGTGCGCCCTCCTCAATGCGTGAGTTAGCTAGTTGCGCGACGGCGTCTTCAACAGCTTGCACAAACGCGGGGTCGCTTTCGGTCTCTTCTTCGGGTTTGGACCGAGCCAGAACCTCCCGAAACTGCAAGACGTCGCCAATCGTGACCCCACCCTGCAACCCGTTCTTGTCGGCTAGTCGATGGAGCGCTGCCGCAATGCCTGCGAACGCGGCTTCGTTGACGATGGAAGCCTCGGCTTGGCTGTCGTCACGCTCAAGTTCAATCCGAACGTCAACACGCCCCCGTTTGAGGTATTTCTTAACGATTTCTTGGGTCTTTGCGTCAAGCCACGCCCATTCTCTGGGTGCGTGAACACGCGCTTCGAGGCCCCGATGATTTACACTTCGGCATTCCACACTAATGGTCCAGCCCAGGTCGCTGGACGCTTTGGAGGAACCGTAGCCCGTCATGCTGCGTATCATCGAATTTCCGATGGGTTATCGGTGCGGAAACTGAGCTCGTTCAGTCGTCTTCTTCGAGCTTCTTTTTGTCTTCTTCTGCCGGCTCTTCTTCTTCTTCGCCGTTAAGGGCTTTTTGGAAGCCGCGAACGCCAGAGCCTAGTTCTTTAGCAACTTTCGGCAGCTTACCGAGGCCGAAAAGCATCACCACAATCACCAAAATAATGATGAGTTCGGTCGTTCCGAGCCCGAACATTGCGACGATATTAGCGTTTGTCATCATTGGTTGCTCCACTCACGGTGGCTAGTCCGCTTCTGATTCTAGCACACTCAGCGCCATTTGCGCTGCACGTCTCTCAGCATCTTTTTTAGAGCGGCCTTCTGCCTGTCCTAGAGATCTACCATCGACCTCAACGACAGCTAGAAAAATTCGCTCATGTGCTGGCCCTCGTTCATCGAGGATCCTGTACGTTGGCGTGTCTCCAGTGTCGGCCTGAACAATCTTTTGCAACCTGCTTTTGGCATCGGTTGCGGTGGGTTCAGGCTCGATACCATCAAGCGCGTCACCGTGCAGATCGAGAATTACGACACGCGCGGCTTCGAGTCCACCATCCAAAAACACTGCAGCCAAAATTGCTTCGTATGCGTCAGCAAGCACGCCCGCTTTTTCGCGGCCACCGCTTTTCGCTTCCCCGCGTCCAAGCCTGATATACGCGCCCAGATCTAGTTTTTGCGCGATCGTGTACAGCGCCGGCTCACAAACCAAGCGGCTGAGCGCACCAGAAAGGGCGCCCTCTTGCACCGTCTCAAATCGTGAGAACAGCTCGCAGGCAATCACGAGCCCTAAGACCGAATCGCCTAGAAACTCCAGACGTTGATTATTGCCGTCTGCGTCCGAGGCTTCGTTCGCGTAGGACCGGTGCGTGAGCGCGCGGACCAACAGTTCCGGTCGCTCGAAACGGTGACCCAACTGAGCTTGCAGGCTGTCGATATCGGTATTGTGATCGAATTCAGGCATTAGCTGCGGGACTCTTCGATCCAACCGCCACCCAGAACTTCGTCACCCCGGTAGAACACCGCGGCTTGACCAGGCGTAACCGCCCGCACCGGTTCCTTGAACTCCACCATCGCCATCGATGGGTCGGCTCCCACGGTCACCAACGCCTCAACAGGTTGGCTGCGGTAGCGAATCTTGACCCCACACTCGAAAACGCCCGGAGGACGCTCCCAAGACAGCCAGTTGCAGCGTTCAGCGACAAGCCCACGGACCGCCAGCGAGGTCTTCGGACCCACAACAACCGTGCCGTCGCTGGGGCGAATCGACTTCACGTACAGCGGCTCATTATGGCTGATGCCGAGCCCTTTGCGTTGTCCGATCGTGAACGAGTGGATGCCGTCGTGCTGTCCCAGAACCTTGCCGTCTTCCATGACGATCTTGCCGGGAACCGTGCCCTCTTGTTCCAGTCGCTCGGCCACAAAATTTTTGTAGTCTCCACCGGCGACGAAACAAATCTCCTGGCTTTCCGCTTTCTCGGCAGTCTCCAGGTTCATTCCGCGGGCACGTTCACGCACCTCGGCCTTGGTCATCTCGCCCAATGGGAAAATGATTCGAGGAAGCGCTTCACGTGGAAGGCCAAACAGGAAATACGTCTGGTCTTTCGAATCGTCTTTCCCCTTTCGGAGGACTGGGTAGTCGCCGCTGTGGTCGATGATCGCGAAGTGCCCCGTCGCGAGGTACTTCGAACCCAAAGCCAACGAGCGATCGAGGAGGATGTCGAATTTCAGGTGGTTATTGCAGGCGACGCAAGGGTTTGGCGTCCGCCCCACCCGGTACTCATCGACGAAGTAGTCGATGACGCGTTTGCGGAACTCTTCCTGGTAGTTTGCCACGTAGAACGGCATTCCAAGGCGGTCAGCTACCATTCGTGCGTCAAAGAGGTCATCAGGAGAGCAGCAGCTCTTGCTGTAATCTTCCTGAGGCGTGGCGTACAGACGCATCGAGATTCCGACGGTGTCGTAGCCCTGTTCAGCCAGCATCGCTGCGGCTACAGAGCTATCCACACCACCGCTCATCGCGACGACTACGCGGTCTTTGACGTCTTTTTCGAATTCATTTGGTTCGGCTGCCATAACTACTCGCCCGATTCTCAAGCCCGTTTGGGCCGCTCTATTTCTCAGATTCGACTGAGCCGGTCAACGGTTTCGGCGATTATGTCGCAAGCTCTTTCGATATCTTCGCGAGACGTGGTGGGTCCAAAACTAAGTCGAACGGATTCTTTTGCTGCTGCTTGTTCAAAGCCCATCGCCAACACGACGTGGCTGGGTTCCAAGGAACCCGCGGTGCACGCCGACCCACTTGAAAGGGCCAAACCTCCCAAGTCGAGCGCCAACAAAAGGTCCTCACCGTCCATTCCTGAAATGGCAAAGTTGATCGTGTTTGGAAGGCGAGACTCCTGATCACCTCGAACTTCGAAGCCTTCGATTTTGCTGAGTTTATCCAGCGCCATCTGACGATTAGCCTCCATCGCGTGGGTCCAATCCCCAAGATTCTGGGCCACTAACTCACACGCAACTCTCAAACCTGCAGCTGCCGGCACGTTCTCGGTCCCAGGCCTGCGGCCGCGTTCCTGATGTCCACCGGACATCGTGGCTTCGACTTTGAGCCCTTCTCGAACCACGATCGCGCCAATACCTTTGGGACCGCCCATTTTGTGAAACGACAGGCTCATCAAATCGACACCTAGCGCGCCGAAATCAATTGGAATCCGACCCAACGCTTGTGTCGCATCCGTGTGCACCAATGTGTCGTGGTCATGCGCAATCTCGACCAGACGTGAGATATCGAAGACGTTGCCGATCTCGTTGTTCGCGAGCATCACACTCACGAGTCCAATCTCTTCGTCCTCGCAGATATTGCGAACTTGCTCCCAGTCCAACCTTCCAAGCGAATCCACAAGAATCGTCGCGGTGTACACACCGGCGTGATCGAGGTCCTCGACAACTTCGGTCACCGAAGGATGCTCGATCGCTGAACACGCCACGCCCTTTCCAAAACGACGCACAAAGTCACGAATAATCTGATTATTGGATTCCGTCGCGCCACCGGTGAGGATGACAGACTGCGCAGGTGCGCCAATCGCCTTTGCTACCGCTCGGCGGGCACGCTCGACGATCGACCGGGCGGTCTGGCCCTCCATATGGATGCTAGATGCATTGCCCCATTGGTTTTGAAGGCATTCGACCATGGCCTCCCGAACTTCATCTAGAAGCGGAGCCGTGGCGTTCCAATCAAGATATACGCGAGTTTGCATGGCACTTTCACCAGTGGGAGCCCGGAACGGCGCTCACCATACGCAAGTCCGGTCTGCGCGCAAGCATCAGGCGGGCCTGTATGCATAGACTGCAACAAACGAATTTGTTAAACACTCCCGCTACGCGCCCGTAGCTCAGTTGGATAGAGCGCAGGATTCCTAATCCTGAAGTCGCAGGTTCGAACCCTGCCGGGCGCGCTTTTCGATCGCCGAGGGCCCAATGCCAGACCAACCACTGATTCTGCTCACCAATGACGACGGTTATGGGACCGACGGGCTGATGGCGTTGTTTAACGCTGTGAAGGACCTGGGTGAGGTTTGGATTGTCGCGCCGTATTCGGAGCAGAGCGCAATCAGCCACGCGATCACACTGTGGGACCCGATCCGTGTACACAACATGGGGGAACGGCAGTTTGCCGTCACAGGTACGCCAACCGATTGCGTGTATATGTCGCTGGCGAAGCTGCTTCCGCGCAAACCAGACCTCTGCATCAGCGGCATCAACCACGGCGCAAATTTGGGTGATGATGTCATCTATTCGGGAACCGTCGCGGGTGCATCCGAAGCGACGCTCAGCGATATCCCCGCGGTTGCAGTTAGCCTCGCCTCCTACCGAAGCCGTGAGTTCTCAGGTGCGGCAAAGATCGCTCGGCGAGTCGCGCAATCGGTGCTGGAACATGGTCTGCCCCGGGGTGTGATGCTGAACGTCAACGTACCGAAGGAAACCAATGGGGACGAAGAGATTCACGTCACCAAGTTAGGCCGACGGTACTACGGAAAACAGGTGGTCGAGAAAGAAGACCCCCGCAAGAAACAATATTATTGGATCGGCGGCAGCGAACTTGGGTTCGACGACATTCCTGGTACGGATTGCAATGCTATCGCCCACGATCATGTCACAGTCAGCCCAATTCACATGGACCTGACCCACTACCGATTCCTGAACGAAATGAAAGGATGGACACTATGAAGAATGCACTGGCCGAACGCGTTGCAAACACGGTTCGAAACATCCCTGACTTCCCGAAGCCAGGAATTCAATTCAAAGACATCACGCCCGTGTTGCAGGACGGTTCGCTGTTTCGATCGATCACGCACTACTTTGCTGAGCGCGTGGTAGACCGCGAGATCACCAAGATCGTGGGGATCGAATCACGAGGGTTCATCTTCGGCGCGGCGCTGGCGCATGAGCTCGGTATCGGGCTCACGTTGATCCGAAAGCCAAACAAGCTTCCGTTTGAAAAGATCGGTGTCGATTACGAACTTGAATACGGCACCGATCGCGTGGAAATGCATGCCGACGGGGTCGGAAACGGGGAGCGCGTGCTTCTTATTGACGACCTCCTTGCGACGGGCGGTACAGCGGCCGCGGCTTGCGACTTGTTGAATCAGGCCGGCGCAGAAATCGTTGAGGTCGCCTTCCTTATCGAATTGGGATTCTTGGAAGGTCGAAACAAACTCGAAGGGCAGCACGTTCACTCACTGTGGAACATTGAGTAGCGCCCGCTTGACATTCACGTGGCGAAAAAACGAAGCTGTTCACGTCACGAACCGAATACGAGGCATGAAATGACGCAGTGGAAAGACGAAGTTTTCAAGGCAGCCATGAAGGTCATGCAGGACCCCAGGGCTCAGAAAGTCATGTCTAACGACAAGGTTCAAAAGGCTGTTGCGTCCGCATTTAAAGCGAGCTTCAGCATCAAGAGCGAGCTTGACGACAAGAAGGCGGACGTTGCTCGAAAGCTGAACCTGGCGACGAGCGATGACTTGCGAACGATGAAGCGTGAGCTCGATCGACTGCAACGTCAGGTTGCGCGGCTCAAAAAGCAAAACGAAGACCTCCAAAAAGAAGAATGAACCGGCGTCAATTCGTTGCAGCATTGCTGGCTTCCCTGCTGGTTCCTGCAACCGCTTCCGCCCACCTCGCCACCTTTGGCAGTTGGGAGATCACACGAAAATACCTGGGCGAACTTTTTCCTGAGGCGGATGATTTTCTGGTCAAACGCAAGGAACTGACTGACGCACAGGTCAAAGCGATAGAAAGCGAGCTTGGGTTCCACCTGTATCCAGAAGACAAGACGCCCGCCTTCTACATCGCCGTGAAGAAAGCCGGCGGAAAACGGAAGGTGCTTGGCGTCGCAATCTTCATCGACCCCCGCGTCACGTCAGAGTTGACCAATACGGTCACCAGGCTGGAAGTCGGCATTGGCGTGGATACCAAGGGCAAGGTCCACGCCGTGAAGATCTTCGACTACAAAGGGAATCTCAAACTGACACAGCCAGATTTCCTAAAGCAATTGCAGGGACGAACGATGAAGAGTTCGTTCAAAATGGGTATGGATGGGCTCAAGCCCGTCGAAGGCGAGGAAAAGGAGAGTCAGCTGGTTGCAAACGCAGCTTATGAAGCGCTCTATCTGATGAAGGTTTCGTTAGGTAAATGACGGCTTGCTTTGACGATTCTGTCAGATTTTTGTAGCCACGCTCTGCAATTTTGGTCCGGGACCATTCGTGAAGAAAACGCTCATTATCATCGGCGGGGTTTTGGCCACACTTTTTGTGTTGGCCCTCATGGCCGTGTTCATGATGGCGCCGACGGTTGCAGATGAAGTGATTCAGTCCCGAGTGGCAAAGCTGAAAGAGCGCACTGGCTGGACGATCGATTATGCTGACCTAAAGACCAGCGGCCTCGGCGGTGTGGTCATTGAGAACCTCGCCATCAAGGACGAGGGAGAATCGTTTTTGACGATTGCGAAAATCGACGCAACCGCAGACGTAGCCTCGCTGATGTCCGGCGAGAAACGCTTGTCGTCACTTAGCATCAGCGGAGTGAACTTCATCCTGAAGGTCGACGCTGACGGGAACATCATTCCGCTCAACGACCTCCGTTCGAAATCGGAAGGGACCAAAGAAGAATCGTCCGGAGGTGGCGGGCTGGCCGCACGGCTTGCGAAACTTCCAAGCGTGGACCTCACGGACGCCACCGTGACATTGGTATCGTTGGAGGGCGCACCAGCCCTTCCATTGAAAGCGATCAAAGTACCGACGGCACGGATGGAAACGAGCAGCTCGGGTTTCGACTTTTCTGGAAAGGCCACGATTGATGCCAACGAAATTGAGGGCATCCAGCTTCCAACGACTCTAGACGGGACGTTGTCTCTCGACCCGAACCTTCGCCCGAAGGCGGGCAAACTCGCATTTGACCGCCCCTTGGCAGTCTCTGGGCTGTCCCCCCTTCCCTTCCTGGTGGCAGGTCTTTCAGGAGCGGAAGTCAATGAAGACGGAGTGCTGGTCGCTCAGGATGTGAGCGTCGAAGTCGTGGGAGACCCGAACAAACGATTATTCAAAGCCGATTCGATTGGTTTCGCCTTGGACGGACTGCCGACTTCGTTGGAGTCGTTTCGCATTGTTGAGGTCAGCGCAACCGCGCCGGTTTTGTACCTCGACTACAATAAGGCCGGAGCCAGCTCGCTTAACGATGTCTTTGTCGCGCTTCAAGCGCCTGCGGCAGATAGCATCGTTGCTGGTGCCAAACGGTTCGCCGAGAAACGTGCCAGTCGATTGAAGGTCGAACCGCTCGAGGAAGAGGAAGCGGATGAGGTGGAAGAACAGAAAGGGCCATCGCGGCTCGACCGGATAGAAGCGCTATTGAAGCGTTGGGCACCACAGGTTGTACGGATTCACAACGCACAAGTCGTCAGTGTCGATGAGCGTTCACTCGCGCTCGACCGACAGGTACGAGACCTCTCGATGCAGAACGCTTCCCTGACGATCGAGCATGAGCTTGGCGCAAATCGAGTGGTCATCGACGGCCAGTTCGATGCGATGGGTGATGGCGCGGCGTTGGGCAAAGCTCGCGCAAAACTCGACGCCGACTACGGCAAGATGTCTGTGTCCGGCGAAGTGGAGCTCGATGCAATTGACCTTTCCTGGGCCGGCCAACTTCTGGGGCAGCGGGTCCGGAATCTGATCGGCGGCGGCACGCTTCGAGCGAAGGTCAAAATCCAATCGCAAGGCGAGAAAGCCTTCGGTGTAAACGGAATGGTATCGGTCGATGACCTTACCGTTACGGCACCGTTCGTGGCCGAAGAGCCAATCAAGAACGTCACATCAAGCTACCAGTTCTCGGCCAAATACAGCGCCTTGCGCCCGATGCCGAAGCCGACGCTTCTGGAGGTCCCGGTCTACGAAGAACCGAAAGTGGTAGAAGGTGAGCCACCTCCTCCAGCGCCACCCGCTCCGCAAGGAAGCCTCGTCTTTGAGGCCGGCACCCTGCGCTTCAACGGGGTCCAAGGAACATTCCGACCCTCTCTCTACGGATTCAATGCACCAGGACGACTTCCAGCCCGTTTGGACCTGCACGTTGAGATTCCCAATACCGATGTGATGAAGCTCTTCAACGCCATCCCATCCGCCGTACTTGGTGAAACCGCGGGTACCAAGATGGCGGGCTCGTTGTCATGGGTCATGGACGTCGAGTTGCCACTGTATCGCGCGAGCGACATGAAATGGGACTCCAAGACTGTCCTGAATGAATTTGAGGTCATCAGCATTCCTCAGCCTGTGGACGTTCGACGGCTGATGGAGCGCACGAAGGTCACGATTACGGACAGCATCGAAGAAGAGGACGATTTCGAGCGGACCATCACCCTTCCCGCAGCAAAACCCATCCCGGCCCAATGGCTCATCGATCATGCTGGTTTGACCCTTGAAGAGATTGATGAACGACGCCGCGAACGTGAATGGCCGCCCGTTCCACCTGCAAAGCAGCTTGGGCTGGCAAAATCGTACGTGGACTCCCCGACATTCTGGATGTCTAGCGCTGCCACAAACGAGCAGGCGCAAAAACCTTGGAACGACGGCGATCCAATCGTCGGTGTCTCGGAAGAGCAGCCGTACGGCAAATACGTGTTCGTGCCACTGCAGTACATCTCTGCCTATATGCCCAAAGCTGTCATGACGACGGAGGACAACTCGTTCTTCACTCACGACGGTTTCAATCGGCATGCCCTGCGCGCTTCCATCGAACGAAACATCGAGTCTGGAGCGTTCAAACGAGGTGCCAGCACCATCGCGATGCAGATGGTCAAGAACGTCTTTTTGAATCGAAAGAAACTCATCTCTCGCAAAGTGCAGGAGGCGTTTCTGGTCTTCCTGATGGAGTCGGCGGTCAATATCCCGAAGTACCGAATCATGGAGGTCTATCTGAACGTCATCGAGTTTGGGCCGGGCATCTTTGGGATTCATGACGCGGCGGTTCATTACTTTGGTAAACGCCCAGACAAGCTCACGCTTGGTGAGGTTGCCTGGTTTGTGTCCATCATCCCCAACCCCAAGAAGTATCATTTCTACTACGAACGTCGTGGTGCGATATCAGACGCGTGGTTTAACCGGATGAAGCGATACATTCAGGTCATGTACAACCGCGAGCGAATCTCGCAGGAAGAGCTCGACGCTGCCCTGGCCGCTCCGCCTGAATTCTACAAGCCAGCGAAGGATGAGCCCTTGCTTCGTCCGGCACCAACGCCAGACCTCTGGGCCCCATTATTAGACGATGACAGTCCGTTCAACGGGTTGATGCCGTCCAACAATCAGCCCAACGCGCCGACGCCGACGCCGAACCCAAATGGCGTCACACCGCCGACCGGCAACACGAATAACGTGCCGCCGCCGACGCTGTAGCGGACGCCAAATCGTGGCGATCATTGACATTGCCGCTCCAAACAGATAAACGCAGGGCGCAAATTGTGCCCAAATTTCTTGAATGGTTGAATCTCCTCAAATCGCGCCCGCATTGGAACAGTCCGTTGGTCTGCGCCGTGAACTTACGTTCCAGGCCATGCGAGTTTTCAGCGGGTGGGGCTACCGCGAACTGCAGATACCGCTGCTGGACTATTTCGATTCCGTGAAGGCTGGACTCGACGCCGATGCGGTCGAGCGGACGCTACGCTTCGTTGATCGACGCGGCGACGTGATGATGCTTCGCACAGACATCACGCCCGTCATCACAAAGATTCTGACCTATCAGCTGGACAGTGGGCGGGTGAAAGTCCCCGTGCGCGTAAGCTACGCGAACAAGATTGTCCGCCTTGACCGCGGCAACGAACGGTCTATCCGCGAGAGCTATCAGCTGGGAACCGAGCTCATCGGCGTTCCCGGCCTGACTGGGGAAATCGAGGTCTTTCTTGTCGCGCTAGAACTCTTGGATCGGCTTGGAATCCGGGACTATCAGTTCAACGTCGCAGACCATGGGATTGCGCAGCACTTGCTGACGCAAAGCGGCGCGCCATCACGTATTCGAGATATCGTGCATGATGCGATCGTCGCACGTGACCCCTATGGCGTCCGTTCGATTCTGACCGACCTTGGTATCCGCCAACAGTATGTCGACGCAGTGGCGACGCTCGCCGACCTTGAGGGCGGCCTGCATCAGCTTCAGACGCTGCAAGAGATACTTCCAGACGATAAGAAGCTGCGTGGTCGTTTGGAGAACATCCGCACGCTCTTCGCGACTCTGAGCGCGCTTGGCTACAAACGTCGAATTCGCATCGACATGGCGGAGCTCGGCGGCGCGGGTTACTACGACGGAATCGCGTTCAACATCGTATCTGAGACAATCGGCCGCAGCCTTGGGCGCGGCGGGCGGTACTCAAACCTGTTCGAGAACTTTGGACGCAAGCAAGTAGGTATCGGCTTCGCTTTATCTGCAGAGGCGATGGCCGAAAAACTTCGACCGAAGGCGTTTGAAGCGGCCGGCGGAACACCACGCGTCGATGAGATTGCCATCGATGGCGGTGATATGGTCGAAGGGTTCCGTGAGGCGCTCGCTCTGCGTGCGCACAATCGACCTGCTCGTATCGTACCGGAGGAGAAATGACTCAGCCGATACGACTCGCGCTTCCCGCCAACGAGTGTTTGCCGCAGCTGAAGGCACAATTCGGCGCATGCGGATTGGACTTGCAGGCTTTGGACGAAACGGTTGTGTTGGAACTTCCGGACATTATCGAGGCACCACTTGAAGTGCTTCTCTTGCCGGACGCCGACGTTGGAACCTACGTCGAGCGCGGTGTCGTTCAGGCGGGAGTCGTTTCAACTCACTTATTGCATGAGCGCGACTTCGATGTTTGGCGCCCATACACCTTTGAGTTCGGCCGATATCCGATTGTCTTGGCGTCACGTCGGGGTCAGACGTTGGCGAGCCTGACGGCGCGTCCGCTGCTTCGATTGGCCACGCCGATCCCGAAGTTTACACGTGAGTGGTTCGTGGCCCGCGGATTCAACATCGAAGTAATTCCAGTCGATAGCAGCCCACGCAAAGCCGTTATCCTGGGACTTGCCGATGGGTTCGTTGATCGTTTGGTGTCGGCAGAAGACCTCACCAACTTCGACTTCCATGCCTTGGAGCGAATGGGCAAGACCTCGCTGAAGCTGGTCGTGAATAGCGCACTGAGCGCTGCCAGTCGTAAGGCCATTCAGAGCTTGATTCTGAAGCTCGAAGAACAACGACCACACGATGTTCCCGAAGTCTCCATCCCATTCGACATCGAAGACGCCGTCTAGGCTACTTGATGCTCTCAACGTAGATTTTCATCCAGATCGAATCGCGATGGAAACCGCGCGCCTCCCGCAGCTCTGCGAGGTGACTGTACAATTCGACCAATGACGACGTCGTTCCCAGCGAGCTTGTAAGCGCTCGGCGGACTTCACGTTCGGCGACTTCCAAGTTGCCGCGTCGATACTCCAGCCAACCCAAGGTATCGATGAAGCTCTCGTTTCGGCGGCGGTCGCCGGCCATCGCAAGTCGAATCAAGTCCATGCCCTTGTCCACGTTTTGGTCTGTCGTCGAGTACGTGTACGCGAGGTTATTGCGATACGTGTGCAAGGAGTCCTCGAAGGGTCGAGCCACCAACTCACGCAGAATGCCTTCTTCATAAAGCTGGAACGAGCGCTCATGCATCCCGGCTTCTTCATAGAGGCCGGCTAAGGTTGGCAAAAGGTTCTCGCCAGCGACACCCGCGCCGGCTGAAATCAACGGCCAGTGTTTTTCGACAAATGCGACGGCCTCTTTGGGGCGCTCAGCTTCGCGGTACCAGGCAATGGTCGTTCGAATGTATGTCTCCGGCGTCTCACTCGTGGAGGACATGGCGAGTTCTTTCATGTACTTGTCGGCCAGGTCGTTCAACCCAGCTTCCAATGCCACTTTCCCCAAAATTCCAAGACGATATCGCCGGCCAAGTCCGTCCCCGAGATACTTTTGAACCTCTGCATCAGCCGAGGCGTCTCCCATCGCGATGCGTGCAATTGCTCGATGCAGCTGTGCGATGCTTCGACCTGGTCGCTTCGCGACGGCCATATCGGCGAAACGAAGCGCAAGCTTAGGCTTTCCTGCGATCACAAGGGCCATGGCGACTTCCGACGCTTCGTGTGCCGGGTCGGGCGAAGCTTCAACGTATTTGTCCAGTAGCGCCAGCCCGTCCTCGTTGAAACCAAGCATCAGATTCGCGCGTCCCAGAATTTCGGCTGACCGACGCGTGAGCTTGTCTGTTTCCACACGAGTCCCGACGAATCGTGCGATATCGCCGTAGAGCTTGTAGTCGTCGAGCAGATCCAAGACCGACTCGACGCTCGCCGAGTCGTAGTTGGTGTTCTCCAGGTACGTGAGGATTTCATCGCGCGCGAGTTCGGGCTCGCCGATACGATAGTGGAGTCGAATCTGAGCAGAGCGGGCAGCCCACACTTCCGGGAACGCCTTTCGATATGGTTCGAACAACGCGCCAATCAGCTTGGGGTCCTGCCGGTCAATGAAGTTGCCGGCCATGTTTTGGACGTCTCCGGCCGGATTTCGCGTCACTCGCCAGAACAACTCTGCGCTCTGCTCGACAAGCTCTTTGTCGCTCGACGTGTAGGCGGTGCCTAGCGCGGAGCGTACATTCGACTCCGTGGGAACCAATTTCAGATTCTGTTTTGTCAGCGCGATTGCTTTATCATCCACCGCGAGGATTCGCATCGCATCGGCGGCAGCACTCCGAGCCCCAACCTTGTCTGGGCGAGAATCGATGAACGTCTTGATCCATCCATCGAATTGAGAGGTATCGCCCATCGCAACGCCTGCAGACGTCATGACTCGCAGCGCCTCCCGAGCGACCTCAAAATCGCCATTTTGCAGCATCGGCTCGGCAAGTTTGATGGCACGAGGGGAGTCACCGCCAAGCATCATCAGTCGC
>JAUIBR010000067.1 GCA_030427705.1 bacterium
CCCGGACTTGAACCGGTGACCCCTTCCTTACCATGGAAGTGCTCTACCACTGAGCTATGAGGGCTCACCGGTACAGCTCGGAGTCGAAACTCCGAACTGTACCGATTTTGGTCAGCTATTTAGAGCGGGAGACGAGACTCGAACCCGCGACCCTCAGCTTGGAAGGCTGATGCTCTACCAACTGAGCTACTCCCGCATAGTAGCTGACCGAATCGACTTCCTTGTCGAAAGTGGTGGGGGAAGGATTCGAACCTTCGAAGGCGTAGCCACCAGATTTACAGTCTGGCCCCTTTGACCGCTCGGGAACCCCACCGTATGTCTAAAACACACGGCATTTATGTAGCGCCGTAAGCTGGTGAAGGGACTTGAACCCGCAACCTACTGCTTACAAGGCAGTTGCTCTACCAATTGAGCTACACCAGCACAAAACGTGTCTATCAAAGACCCCGCGTGGGAAATTCTATTCCCAAACGGGCGGACAGTGATAATTCCGAGGAGGGTTGGAGTCAAGCGAAAATCGGCAAAAAACGCCCCGCAGCGCGGCTAGGCGTCAGGTACTCTTTTTGACGCGCACATTTGGGAGACTCGCCAAAAGGCGGTTCATTGCGTCATCGCCGATTCGAATCTCGGTAAGCTCCAATGATTCCAGATTCTCAAGCTCCGAAATTGCCGTCGGAAACCTCGAGATTTCGCCCTTGTAGAACCCGAGCGTGGTCAACGATGGCAGTGTCTTCAGGCTCTCGATCATCTGCTCAAGCTTCGCAGGATTGTCCGGCTCGCAATGCCAGAACTGGACTTCCACCAGGTTTGGTAGGCCTCGAAGCGGCTCAGGAAACTCATCAAACGCGCTGTAGGTGAGGAAGATCTTGGATAGATTCTTCAACTGCGCGATCTCGTCGGGGAGCTGTTTGATGCGCATGAAACGCAAGCTCAGCGTCCGCAACTCTTGCAGCTTGGCTATCTCGGGCGGAAGGCGCCGGATCTGAGTGTTGTCCAAGCTCAAGAATCGAAGATCCGTTAGCTCGCCGATGCGCGCGGGTAGCGAGGTGATTTCGTTGAAATCAAGCGTAAGTCTGGCCAAACCGGGCGTATCGAACACCTCGTCCGGAACCTCGAACAGACCCGCATCTTCCAGGGAAATCACGCGTTTTGTTTCGCTGACTTCACTAAGTGAGGACATCAATTCGTGGCGCCGAGTCGACGGACTATCTCGGAGGATATCCTGCCCCTGCCTCAGCCGCTGAACGATGAGGTCACTGCGGATCGTGGAGGCGTAGATCGACTCGTCCAATTCCTCTTCTTCACCGTCCAAGACCTCAGAGATGAAGAGCTCTTCCGCCCGAAATCCGCTGGTTGGCGCGCCATCGACATGGCCGTATACAAAGTCGGCGTCGACTTGGCCTGACAGATGGAACCAGTGCGCGTCGTTGACGATGGCCTTGGCCCGCGTTGTGCCCGACACGATCATGCGGTCGTTTCCATCGGCGGCTTCGCCGAAGATGACGCCCGATACATCGACATCGCCCAGGACGCATACCTGGCTCAGCGTAATCAGGTTCTTGCAGCGCAGGTCACCCAAGACCACCAAGAGCGTGCGCGAAGCCCCCTGCCGGTCAATGACCGCGCCATCGACCTCGAGCGAACCCCAAACGATCACAGGACCCGGGCCAACAGCTAGCTCGCCGTCGATCTTCACGTCCCCATCATAGACTAGGAATGGTCCCGACCAGTTCTTCACAATCTCTGCCACTTCGTCGGCTACGGCACCGCCGAAGTTTGAGACCATCTCGATGGCCTCGGGCAGATTAATCTCACGTGGGTTCATGCAAGCTGCCGCTGTATCTCATAGAGCATGATAGATGTTGCAACAGCTACATTAAGGCTTTCAACCTGCTTCTGCATAGGAATTCGCACACGAAAGTCACAACCTTTCTCGACCAAGGGCCGAATTCCTTTGCCTTCCCCGCCCATTACAAGCGCGGTCTTCATCTTGAAATCCACATCCCAAGCGGCCTGCTCGCCGTCCATGAATGTGCCGACGACCCAATATCCTTGGTCGCGAAGCGTCTCCAAGGTGCGGGCGATATTGGTGACTTGCGTAATGGGAACCCGATACGCCTGGCCCGCAGACGCACGTACGACCGTACCCGTGACACTGGCAGCTCGGTCCTTCGGAATCACGACGCCGTCCACGCCGAATGCGGCCGCCGCGCGTAACACGGCTCCCAAATTTTGTGGGTCTTGAACCTGATCGAGAATCAAGACGCAGGCGGTTGGCCCTTCTGACATGATGTCTTCGAGGCTCGCGTACTGAAAGTCAGACGCGATCGCGACGACACCTTGGTGATTTCCACGCTCGACCAACTGCTCGACTTTGTCGGCATCGACCGACTTGAATCGAACGCCATGTGTATTGGCGAGGCTCTCGATCTGATTGAGCTCCTTCGCTCCCATGCGGCTGGTTACGATCTCTTGCACCGATTCTGGCGCCACGGCGAGCAGCTCTTCAACTGGGTGAACCCCAAAAATCTTGATGCTCACAGCGTCCCCGCGATGGACTGAGCCGACGCCATCGGGTCTTCAGCCTGGTACAGCGGCCGGCCGATGACGAGGAATGTACTGCCGGCATCCAGTGCCTGGCTGGGCGTCATCACGCGTGTCTGGTCGTCACTGCTCGCCCCTTTCCATGCGCCATCTCCGGGTCGAATGCCGGGGGTCACAAACACTGCATCCCCAAGCAATTCACGCATCCGAGCGACTTCGGCTGCCGAACAAACGATGCCATCGGCGCCGGCGTCTTGGGCCAGAAGCGCTAGCTTCTCCGCCCAATCCTGCAGGGTGTGATTGATGCCGAGCGTCCCCATTTCTGCGGGCGAGAGTGATGTCAGCGCCGTAACGGCCACGACCTTTGGCGGGTCATTGGGACGTCCTCGACGTGCACCGTCGACTGCCTCTGCGATCATGTGCGAGCCACCTGAGGCGTGTACCGTCAGCAGGAACACCGCCGGATGCTGCGCCGCTTCGTAGCAGGCTTTGCCAACTACGCTTGGAATGTCATGGAACTTAAGGTCCAAAAATACCTTCGTTCCGCGTGCATGCAGCTCGTCCAAGATTTTCGGCCCATAGCGGGTGAACATCTTGCTGCCGACTTTGACGTAGTCGACCCAACCAGACAATTCGCTCGCGAGGGCGAGCGCGTCATCCATCTCATCCAGATCAAGAGCCACGATGGTGTGGTCTCGAAGCCGTTGCTGCTGCGCGCTAGTTGCCATTATCCAAGCCTTGATTGAACGATACCAATCACCTTATCGACGATTTCACCGACCGGGACCTTCTCGACTTCACCGCCGTCACGCAACTTGAGCTCGACCACGCCCTCTTCGAGCGAGCGTCCGCCAATCGCGACGCGAACAGGAATGCCCACGAGGTCGGCATCCTTGAACTTACCGCCGGCGCCCATGTTTCGGTCGTCCAACATGACTTCGAGCCCTGCGTCGGACAGCTCTTTGTAAAGCCGCTCGCCCTCAGCCATAACCGCGTCGTTCTTGTACTGAAGCGGCAAGATGGTCACGTGGTAAGGCGTCACAGCCATTGGCCAGATGATGCCGTTTTCGTCGTGGTTTTGCTCGATGATCGCCGCCAACATACGCGTGATGCCGATGCCGTAGCAGCCCATTACAAGCGGCTTCTGCTGGCCATTCTCGTCCTGGAAGTTTGCGTTCATCGACTCGCTGTACTTCGTGCCGAGGTAGAACACGTGTCCCACCTCGATGCCGCGATATGCCTGGAACGTGCCTCCGCATCGACCGCATTTGTCGCCGCCACGCGCCTGGCGTAGGTCCGCCCACGTCGTCACATCAAAGTCTTCACCGTGATTTGTGTTCACGAAGTGCTTATCGGCTGCGTTTGCACCAACGACGAAGTTCGCCATCTCTTGCACGGCGAGGTCTGCGTAGACCGGTACATGCAGGTTGACTGGACCGGCAAATCCGACAGGTGCCGAAGTCGCTTCCTTGACCTCAACATCGCTAGCCATGCGAAGCTCTTCGATCTCGATACCGCGCTCGTCGCGTAGGAACGCACGAAGCTTGATTTCGTTGGCTTCGTGGTCGCCGCGAACCAAAACCGCAATGGTTTCTTCGTTCACGACGTAGAGCAGAGTCTTCACGAATTGGTCGGCAGGCTTGCCAAGGAACTCGCTGACCTCTTCGATCGTGCGCACATCAGGGGTATCCACCGGCTGAATCGTCTCCAGATGCACGCCTGCTGGGCGTCCGTGGCCTTCGACCTTAATCGACGCAAGCTCGACATTGGCCGTGTAACCGCACTCTGGGCAGCTCACGATTTCGTCTTCGCCGGTGTCCGCAAGGACTTGGAACTCGTGCGAGCGCGAGCCGCCGATGTTTCCGGTATCTGCCTCGACCGCGCGGAACTTAAAGCCCAGCCGTTCGCAAATCTTGTTGTAGGCCTCGAACATGATGTCGTAGCTCTTCAACGCCGACTCTTCGTCGACATCAAACGAGTACGCGTCCTTCATGATGAACTCGCGACCACGCATCAGACCGAATCGAGGACGAGGCTCGTCACGGAACTTGGCCTGAATCTGATACAGATTCACAGGCAGCTGCTTGTAGCTAGTCAGCTCGCCACGAACCATATCGGTGATCACCTCTTCGTGCGTGGGTCCGAGGCAGAAGTCGCTGCCCTTTCGGTCCTGAAAGCGCAGGAGCTCTGGCCCATACTTGTCCCAACGTCCCGATTCCCGCCAAAGTTCAGCTGGCTGAACACCCGGCATCAGCACTTCCTGCGCGCCTGCGCGGTCCATTTCTTCACGAACGATCTGTTCGATCTTGCGGACACTGCGCCAGCCAAGTGGCAGGAAGTTGTAGATTCCGCGGGTGACCATTCGGATGTAGCCACCGCGCGTCAGCAGCTTGTGGCTAACCACTTCTGCTTCGACAGGGTCTTCTTTGCGGGTAGGCATAAATGCCGTTGCGAGTCGCATGATTTGTCCTTCTACTTTGGTACGGCGTAACGCCGATCTCGCGAGTGACTAACGCACCTAGTCGTGGCTGTCTAGTCGTTCGAGCGCTGCTTGCACTGCATCGAGGTCTTCTTCGTTGAACACCTCGATTCCGTGTTCGCTGAGCAAGGCAGCAGTAACCCCGCTGCCATCGATGACATTCCCGGTGTGGGTGCCGTCGTAGCCCCTGCGTGAGCCGCACGATGGGCTGCGAGCTTTCAGCAGCGCGATCTGGCAATCGTTGTCCTGGGCCAGCTTTAGCGCGACGTTTGCGCCCTTCACAAACTCGGGGGTGACGTCGACACCCGCCGCGGTTAGCACTCGTGCTTCACCGCGATGCACTGCAGGCCCGTCTGCGCCTTCAACCTGCGCACCTGGCCTTGGCGTTGGCAGCCCGCCAGCGACTTCAGGACAGACGACGACCAGACGGCCTTCGTCTTGCCACTGAGATAGGCGGTCGTCCCCGATCCGTTTGCTGTCGCCGTCGTATCGCACGCGCTGCCCAAGCAAACATGCGCTGACCAGAAGTTTGGCTTTCATTGGTTCATGAACTGCTGGAGCAGCTCATCCATGCGCTTTGCATCGTCGGGCCGGTCCTTGACCAGATTCTGCTTCTCGCCGGGGTCGGTGCTGAGGTCGTAGAGTTCCTTCGCGCCCGAGCTCAAGACCGAGATGTACTTGAGATTGTCGACCACGACCGCTTTATGGTGCTCTTTCCAACTTGTATAGGGCAGCAGCTCCATGAATACCGGTCGCTTGGCTGGCTTCTCGCCCAACATCAGAGGCACAAGGCTCACCCCATCGTAGTCGTCGGGTTTTGCATAACCCATCAGGTCCAGAACCGTTGGGCCCACATCTGCGATGGATACAGGTGTATCGACCTTGCGGTGGAACCAGCCCGGCACGCGCACCAACAGGGGCACGTGGGTCGCTTCGTTGTAAAGGGTTTGCCCGTGGAAGAAGTAGCCGTGTTCGTTGAAGCCTTCGCCGTGGTCAGAGACCAAGACGATAATCGACTTCTCGTAAAGGCCGGTGTCCTTGAGCTTCTGAATGACCTTGCCGACGTAGTTATCGGTGTACGCAATCTCGGAATCGTACGAAGCCTTGTGTCGCTCAACGGTGGTCTTGTCGCGCGGCTCAAACGAGAACTCCTTGTGTGGAATCCAGCGAGCATGCGGTTCAAACAGGTGAATCACCATTCCAAATGGTGCTGCGCCTTCCTGCTCTTGCTCTTTGGCAATGCGCTCGATCTCGGGTTCGACCTTCGCCCAGATTCGCGGAGCGGCGATATCGTCGTTTGATTCTGAGATGGAACCGAACGCGTCGTTATCCCACTTCTCGAATCCCTGATTCAGCCCACGCTTCTCTTGGAAGTAGTGGTGCGAGCTGTACCCGAAACTCTTGGCGCCATTCTCTTGCATCACCTCGAAGAAGCTCGTGTTTTCAGGCTTCACCTTCGGGTAGTTGTACTGCCCCCCGCGCCAATCTGTGCGCGATGGATAACGCGAGATGAAGATCGCCGGGATGCTTCGTGGCGTGTGCGGGGACGTCGCAAACGTGTTCAGGAACACAGACGATTCGGCGGCAAGCTTGTCGATGTTTGGTGTCGTTGGCCGCTCGTAACCCGCGTAGCCCATGTGATCCGCGCGCAGCGTATCAATCAGCAAGAGCACGACGTTCTTGGGAGGGTCGGGAATCTTCTCGCCCGCCTTCTTCGCAGCAGCGCTGGCTGAGTCAAGCGCTTGCGCGACCGCCTTTCGGGACGGATGGTCCTTACCAGACGGTGGTTTTGCGTCTTCGCCTGAGCAGCTCTCGTCGATGCCGTTTCCAGGGATGTCTCGTGCGCCGGGATAGATATCTGGATTCGTATCGTCGCAGTCTGCCCCACCGAAACTGGCCGCGTATGTATCGCCGTCGCCGTCAAAGAATCGCTGGAGGACCTTGGCTTCGAACGCGACGAGCGCGGAGTTCTTGGTCGTGGCCTGGCGGATAGCCGAATTGGAGGACGTCAAACTTCCTGCGCTGGCGAAGGCGACAATGATCGCCACAGCCCCTGCAGCCGGAAGTCCGACCTGCCAAATAATACGATCAATCGGTGACTTCGCCATGATGTAGATGGCGATGGGAACCCCCAAAACCAGGAAGATCCCCATCCGCAACATCGTCACCGAAAACACGTTCAGGCCAGACGCATAGAAGTAGCCGCCAACCACCGCAACGACGGTCGAGGCCAGCATCAACGTCAACACAGTCAACGTCGTCCGCGCCTCGCCTGCTTTGGGCAAGATGGCCAACGCGCGGGTCATCACTTTGAGGAACACAGGGATGAACAGGCCCAGGCCGATCACCCCGATCGCGGTGGTTCCCGCCAGGCCTAGCGCTTGAAACGAGGGGCGTGCGAACTTGCTGGTGACCAGCAGGTGGCCGGCACCGACAACAACTGCCAGCGTCACGGCCGCGACTGGAAATCCAAGGATTAGCGAAGCGGTCTGACGGTCAAAAAGCGGTTCGTCGAGCTTCTCGCGAAACACTTGGCCATCCGTCGAGTTCAGGAAACTCGACCACCCGGCAGCGACGATTCCGATGATGAAACCGTACGCGAGCGTTGGCAGGCCCAGGATTCCGAACGCGCTGATGACATAGATAAACCCGGCCTTCTCGCTCTCGGCTTCCATAGCGCCGCTGACGGCAAGGAAGCTCCATAACGTTAAGCCCAGGGTGACGACCGTTGCCGCCCTCAATCCATCGAGAATGAACTTCATCGTAATCCACGCATCATCGCGCGACAGGCGCGATCAAGGACGATGTTTTAGACCAAAATGTGGGGGTGTGGCCAGAGTCGGCACAAGAAATAAAAAAGTCCTCGAGGGGCTGCGTAGTTATGGAACATACACCTAACTAACGGCCTGGGGGGAACGCATGTTGACCGTCCCTCGAGGATCTTCAATATGGCAAAAGTGTGACGCGCGAGTCAAGCATTATGTGATTAATGCTAGAAACTCTGTATTCACACGCCGAGTGCCTTCAATTTCTCAGTAAGTTCGGGCACCACAGCGAAGGCGTCTGCGACCAAACCGTAGTCAGCAACCTGGAAAATCGGTGCTTCAGCGTTGGTGTTGATCGCGACGATCGTCTTGGATCCCTTCATACCTGCGAGGTGCTGAATGGCGCCCGAGATCGCGACTGCGAAGTACAGATTTGGAGCCACGACCTTTCCGGTCTGACCGATCTGCCAGTCGTTTGGCGCGTAACCGCTATCCACGGCTGCGCGGCTTGCGCCAACTGCACCGCTAAGAAGGTCGGCAAGCTCCATGATCATGCCGAAGTTTTCGGCCGATTTCAGGCCGCGACCGCCAGCAACGATCACGTCTGCGTCGGTGAGCTCTGGGCGCTCCGACTTAACCTGATCGAAGTTGACGAATTCAGCTGCATCCGTTCCGCCAACACCCGTCGCGACTGCTTCGCTTGGGGCTGGGCCGGACTCTGGCAGCGCGTCGAATTCGGTGGTTCGGACGGTGATGACTTTGACAGGCGTGGTGACTTCAACCGTGGTCAGAACGTTACCGGCCCAAAGTGGGCGCATGAACTTCAGTCCACCGTCATCCCAAACCTTGGTCGCGTCACTCACCATGCCCGCGGACAGGTGTGCTGCGACGGCTGGGAGCAAGTCTTTGCCGAAGGTGCTCGATGCCGCGCAGACAATCGTCGCGCCGATATCTTGAGCAACCTTTGCGACCGCTGGGCCGTGGTTTTCAGCGAGGTAGTTTGTGAACACTGCGCTGTCTTCGAAAAGGACCTTGTCTGCACCGGACTTTGCCGCTTCTTCAACGACACCACCGATACCCGATCCCAGGACGAGCACGTGAACCTGACCACCCGTGAGACCCGCTGCCTGCTTGGCGAAAGCGACGGTCGCGTTGGTGACCTTACGAAGCTGACCATTCAGGTGTTCTGCAACAACTAGAACGTTGGCCATGATATATCTCCTCGTCGGCTTCAACGCCGACTATCGAATCAGATTGCTTTGGCTTCGTTACGAAGCACTTCGATCAACTCATCCACCGTCTCGACGATGCGACCTGCTTGTCGTTCTTCAGGTGCTTCGTACTTGATGACGCGGACCTTCGACGTCACGTCGACACCCAAGTCATCAGGCGTCATCGTTTCCAGCGGCTTGCGCTTCGCCTTCATGATGCCTGGGAGACTCGCGTAGCGAGGCTCGTTGAGACGAAGGTCAGCGGTGACAATGCCGGGAAGTTTGATGCGCTTGGTCGACGTACCACCGTCAACTTCGCGACCCACCGTCGCCCAACCATCTGCAACTTCCAGCGAGTACGCGAAGGTTGCCTGTGGGTAGCCCAGGTATGCTGCCAGCATCTGGCCCGCTTGGTTGCGGTCAGAGTCGACAGCCTGCTTGCCCATCACGATGATGTCTGGCTGCTCTTTTTTGACGACTTCAGCCAGAACGCGTGCAACTGCATCGCTATCCAGCTCGGCATCGGTTTCAACCAGGATGCCGCGGTCAGCACCCATCGCGAGCGCCGTGCGGATTTCCTTGGTCGAGGCGCTTGGTCCAACCGAAACCACAACGACTTCGCCGCCGTGATTTTGCTTGAGGACGATCGCCTCTTCGACGCCGTATTCGTCGAACGAGTTCATCTTGTACTCGACGCCATCGGTAACGATACCGGTGCCATCGGGCTTAATCTTGACCTTCATGTCCGGGTCGGTGACCCGCTTCACTGTGGTGAGGATCTTCACAGCTTCCTCCGTAGAGTATGAAAAACGTCCCTAACGGGACTTTAAACCTTCAACAAACAAATCTGCGACCTGGGCCGTCATCCGCTCGACATCCATGCCGGCGGCCTTTGACAGCGTCAGCTGCAGGAGTACTTCATCCAAAGCACCAAACATCGCGCGGCTGACCAAGCGGGAATCAACGTCATCTCGAATGACGCCTTCCTTCTGGCCCTCGGCGACCAACTCTTCGATGATCACCAGGTAATCAACGAAGCGCTGATTTTTGTATTCCTTCACAAATTTGGCTGACTGACGAAGCTCAACCGTAATGAACTCCGCCAAATCCGCCTGATCGGTAGCCAATCGGAAATGGAGCTCGATGATGCGATGGATCTTTTTAAAGATATCGCCCTCGACCTCTGCCAATTCACTACGCAAGCGCTCAATCACCCACTCCATCCGGTCTTCGAACAACGAGATCAACAGATCATCTTTGTTCTTGAAGTACAGATAGATCGTCCCGTCCGCGACTCCGGCTTCCGAAGCAATTTCAGAGACTTTGGTGTTGTAGAATCCTTTGCGAGCAAACGCCTTTAGAGCTCCCTCTAAAATTCGCTGTCGTTTGTCGCTGGATTGAGCGCGTTTGGCCTCGGCCATGAGTGCCGCCGTACAGTAGAAAAGTGCTTATATTTCAACGCCTTCAACGCAAATCAATTTGCGGACTGAATGACGATTCATTTTTCTACGCGCTCCCCGTCAGAGTGTCAAGGTGCTTCGCTTTTCCGGCGGTCTACTCGAGGAGCTGGCCTTGGGAAACCGCACGATACGAAGCATCGATGCAGCCTTGGATTTGGCCTGAAGATGCATCCATCGTCGTCAGGATATTGCTGCCCAGCGCAACGTCGAAATTCATGCGGAAAGTGCTCGGCGAGCCGATCTTGATGAGCTCGAGCGTCCCGGAAGTTCCGTTGTGAACACGGAGGTCCGCGTCACTAATCACGTCTTCGTCGGTTGAATCGAATGCGAGCTGCACGCATTGATTGCCGTCTTCGATACCACAATCGAAGCCATCAAGGTTGCTGCGCTGCGCAGCGGCTGAGTCAACGTTCGACGCATCAAAGACCGAGAGTGTGGATTGGTCCGCGTCGATCGCGTTCGAATAGAGGTCCAAGATGTCCTTCTGGTCCTTGTTCTCCACGATCCGCAGATGAAGTGGGACCATCGTTCCGTCCACGTCCACCTCACCAAACTCAACCTGAACTTCGCCGTTTCCGACCAACCCATATGGAATCGGGTTCGATGCCACCGAGAAGCTCAGCGGGTCTTCATCGCCTCGGTCGATATCGACCTGGATGAACGCCGACACGCCGTCCGCTGCACAACGCTCTTGCGGCGTCGGTGTTGGCTCTTCTTCATCTCCACACGCGACCAAAAGCCGGCAGCACAAAACAATGATCGTCTTCTTCATTTGGCACTCAAATCAATTTTGGGTGGTAGCTCGTCGTCGAGCACCAGGTTATCGATAATGCGGACTTGCCCAACAAACGCGGCCGCCGCCAACACAAGCCCTTCACCAGGCAACGGACCGTCAGCGGGTGTCTGCAGCGTCTTCGCGTCCACAAAATCCACGTAGTCTAGTCGCAGACCTGCCGTCTCGACGCCAGCGCGAATATCTTCGGCGAGCGCGGCGCGATCGCGCGCGCCTTCACGGTATTTGACCCATACGCGACCCATCGCGCGGTTCAAAGAAGCCGCAGCCTCGCGCTTGTCCGCGGGGATATTGTAGTTGCGGCTTGATACCGCAAGCCCGTCATCCTCGCGAGCCGTCGCCGCACCGATAATCTCGATCGGGAAGTTCAGGTCTTCGGTCATCTGACGAATGATCGCCAGCTGCTGGTAGTCCTTCTGCCCAAAGACTGCGACGTCCGGCTGCACGATATTGAACAACTTCGTGACCACGGTCGAGACACCGCGGAAGTGACCCGGTCGAGTCGCCCCACACAAGTAGTTATCCAGCTCATGGACTTCCACGTACGTCAGCTGGTCTCGCCCGTTCCCGTACATCATGGTGGGCGTGGGATAGAACACGATCTCGGCACCCGCGTCGCGGCATTTCTGCAGGTCGCCTTCGCGATCTGATGGATACGAATCCAGATCTTCGGCGCGATCGAATTGTGTGGGGTTCACAAAGATGCTGACGACCAAGTGGTCCGCGCGCTGATTTGCCTGCTCGAACAGGCTCACATGTGCCGAGTGGAGCGCGCCCATCGTGGGCACGAAACCGACCGTGCCCGTAAGCGCGCGGCGTAGGGCCCGAAACTCCTCAATCGATTCTGCAATCTTCATCAGAACGAGTGATCGGTGTCGGGATACGTGCCTTCGACGACTTCGTCTTTGTAGGCATTTAGGGCGCCTACGACGTCGTTTTCCAGGGTCGCGAAGTGCTTAAGGAACTTGGGTTTGAACGAGAGGTTCAGCCCCAGAAGGTCTTGAATCACCAGCACTTGTCCGCTGGTGCGGTTGCCCGCGCCGATACCAATCGTTGGGATATTCAGCTCTTCAGTGACCTGTGCTGCGAGGTCCGCTGGGACCATCTCCAGAACCAGCATGTACGCGCCGGCGTCTTGTAGTGCTAATGCATCTTCAATCAACGTCTTGGCCGCCTCGCCCTTGCCTTGAACGTGGAAGCCACCAAATGCATGCACCGATTGAGGCGTAAGCCCCAGGTGCCCACAAACCGGAACGCCTGCGCGAACCAAGGTCTGGATCATTGGAGCCAGGTGTGCGCCACCTTCCACTTTGATTGCCTGGGCGCCACCGGCTTTTAGCAGACGGCCTGCGTTCATCACGCCTACCTCATGGCTAGCCTGGTAGCTCATAAACGGCATGTCTGCGACGACGTGCGCCGAGTGATTGCCGCGCATGACTGCGCGCGTGTGGTAGATGATGTCATCAACCTCCACCGGCAGGGTGGTGTCGTGACCTTGGATAACGTTACCCAAGCTGTCGCCCACCAAAATCATCTCAATCTCGGCCTGCTCAACCAGCCGCGCAAACGTGTAGTCGTAGCAGGTCACCATGGTGAGGCGCTTGCCCGATTCGTAGATCTTTCGGATGTCTTTGGTGGTCTTTCGGCCGTTCATTTCGGTCTCCGCGAAGGACGGCGTACCTTAAGGACCGGAACACCCCCGGTCAAGCCCTCGCCGATGCCGCTATCGGATAGCACCGGCCATCGAAACTGTGAAGTTGCAGCCTGTTACCGCTATCATTGTGAACGGAATAACAATTCTACGGATTAGGTTGCGTTGCATCATGTCTCCCAAAATATGGAAAAGTTTGAAAAGTAGGGCTGTTTGCATTGTAGCCGGCAGTCTTTGGTTTGCATTCATGGGTTGTGTTGATGGAGGGAGCGAAGGAGGTACTTATGTGCAGCCACTGCCACCAATGGTTTTTCACTCAGCAAACGAGTCCTATGAGCGATATGGATATGGCACTGTGAGCCAGATAAACACAATCCATGGAAGTTTTAGCTTAGGCACTGGCCAAAGCTGGGCGCTTGCAGGCGACAGATTGGGAGCGGACAAGGCGGTTTATCGTGGGATTGATTTTCGGCAATTTGGGGCCAAAGAAATCCATATGTTTGAGTGTCGCCATCCCGTGTTGAACTACATGTTTTGGGAAATTGAGGAGGCAAGGGTCTACTGCCATGCCCACGGTGGTCCTTTCTACTACATGAAAAAGTGGCGAGAGGACTCGCCAACATGGGCCACAGAGTTTCGTGATTTTGGTGCTGCCGCCGGAAATTTTGACCTTCCGACGTATTTAGTGATTCCAGAAACCGGTGAAGTTTGGGTAGGAAGCATAGGAGTGCGTCTATCGAAAAAGGCCAATCGAGCACATACATTTGCCTATCAGCCTGCTGAGACCTATCGAGAATTCGTGTCAGGTAAACAGTTTGTCTCACCGCCAAATTAGTGGCTCATCCTTGACGAACAATCGCATGGGCAGCCTGCCGTGTGATGGCTCCATCTTGCACACGTGAATGCGAGACCCTTACGCACGTTGCGACCCTTCACTCGAACGGCTGGCCCGTGATATCTCGCATCAACACCCTGTATTTCTCGCATTAATATTGCGTTTTTCTCGCATTAGCATAGTCTAACCTCACCATCTGTGAGGGTATTGATGATAACGAGAGGCCTCGAAAATACTGTTGATGAGATGCTTGACGCGTTTCGAGTGGTCTACCTCACCGGGCCACGACAGGCCGGGAAGTCCACGCTCGCCAAGCGCATCGCAGATCAGCGTGAGATGGACTACCTGTCCCTTGACGATGCAGCCATACGACACGCGGCCGAGACCGATCCACATGGGTTAGTTAACTCCATCGATGGTCCCGCGGTCATCGACGAGTTTCAGTATGCCCCGGAGTTGGTCCACGCTGTGAAACTGGTTTCGGACGGCTTGGCGCCTAATACATTTGGTAAGTTCCTGCTCACAGGCTCGTCAGATATCTTCAAATCCGCGCGCGTGTCAGAAGCCCTTCCTGGTCACATGGCGCGGTTGGAACTGTGGCCGTTGGCCCGGGCCGAGTTGACGGGCAATCTTGAGTTGAATTGGGTCGATGCGCTGGTTGAATCGGATTGGCCAAATACTGACGAAAAGACGCGCGATGACATCGCGCAGATCATCATAGACGGCGGATATCCTGAACCGAGGGCAAAATCTGGCCGAGCACAAAAGGCGTGGTTTGATTCATACGTCCAAGGCCGAATCCTCAAGGACTTCGAGGAGTACTACACGGCTCGCGGCGACTATGTTGGAAAGCTCAATGCGTTGGTCCCCTACTTGGCCGGACGGACAGCGAATCTGCTAAAGTATGCAAGCGTCAGCAACGACCTTGACCTCAACGACCATACGGTGCGTCAGTACATCGACGTGCTAGAGCAAATGTTCATTCTTCGAAGACTCAGTTCATGGTCGAAGAACCCTGCCAAGCGGGCCACGACTCGAATGTCAAAGGCCCACATGGTCGATACCGGACTGGCCTGCCACCTGCTGGGAATCTCAAGTCCTTCACAGCTGCTTCGAAGCCAGTATTACGGGTCTCTTTTCGAGACCTTCGTTTTTACGGAGCTCTTCAAACACAGCACATGGTCCCAGAACGTGGTCCGTCTCTATCACTATCGGGACAAACGAAAGAACGAGGTCGACCTGGTCATGGAATTGTCGGATGGGTCGATCATCGGAATTGAGTGCAAAGCGTCCCAAAGCGTAGGTCCGGACGACTTCAAGGGACTTCACAAACTGGCAGAGTTTGCGGGTGACCGCTTTCTGCGAGGTGTCGTCTTATACACCGGCACACGCGTGCTTCCGTTCAATGATAAAAGCCATGAAATGATGGCCGTGCCGCTCACATAAAACGCGACTAGCGCGAGACGCTGTTTGCTTTCTAGATTCTCAAGATCGATGCTACGCCAAAGACATGGCCCACACCGATACAACAGCATCCGACGCCTCCACTGGTAGATGGGCGGAGCCCCTCTTGGGCGCAGCCTTACTGATGGTCGGGTTTGTTTACCTGGTGGCTCCCGCACGTGGATACTTGGGTGGCGACCAGGCGCAATTCGCCTTAATCGCCGCCGAAGGTGGATACGCCCACGCGCCTGGGTACCCCATCTATTCGTTGATTCTTCACCTGGTAGGGTCGTTGTCCAGCAACCCATTCCTTGCGAGTTCGGTCTTGTCCGGAGTGTTTGGTATCGGCGCGGTCGTCGTGCTTTTCCTGGCTCTTCGCGCATGGGGGGTGGGTGCAAGCGCGGCGTTGATCGCCGCCCTGCTCTTTGGATTCGCGCCGGAAGTGGTGTTTGTAAGTTCAAAGGCAGAGGTGTTCGCCCTGAATAACTTGCTTCTGGCGGCCATCTTGCGGGCATGTGCGCCGGACCTCAGAGCGAAGAACGCCTTTGTATACTGTGGGGTATTGGGAGTCCTCGCGGGGCTGGCCATCTCTCATCATCACACCGCCGTGTTGCTCGCTCCGATTGGTGTGTGGGCAGCCGTCAGTTCGGCCAAGTTGCAGCAAAAATGGGCTGCCTTGTTGGCCGGCGTTGGAGGGCTTGCCGCCGGACTGACGCCCTACCTTTACCTTCCATATGTGGCGGAACACCGACCCGAGACATGGCACTGGGGTGATCCAACCAGCGCCGATGGTCTGTTAAGCATCTTCCTGCGCGAGGACTACGGGACTCTTCAGATGTCTGTCGCCCCCGAAGAAAGCTGGGGAGCCTTCAATCACGTCGTCTACCTCTGCACCCAAGCGTCACTCGACCTGTATCTAATAGGCGTCGTGGCGGCCGTTGCCGGCGCAATTGCGCTTTGGAAGGATCGCAGGTCCGATGCGATTGCGTTGTGCCTCGCCGCCTTGCTGATAGGCCCGGTATTCGTGTCGCTGTTTGACCATGAGCCTGTTGGGTTCGCAGTCGAGCTGGTTCGGAAGTTCCACCTGGGCTTTGAGCTGATCGCGGCCTTCTTATCGGCGTTCGCGGTGGAGCGGTATGTGACGAAGACCAAACTTCAGCTCTTGGTTGTGGCGTTGCTCTTGGTTGCTGGGCCTGCGCGCTCCCTCGAATATGTGGAGTCTCAACAGACCGTCGCCGTGGACAACTATCTCGAAGACCTTTGGTCGACGATTCCTGGCAATGGCGTATTGATCGCCACCGGGGATCATGTGGCGATGGGATCAGAGTATCGATTGCGGACCTCCGACAGCGAGCAGTTGTACATCAACCCGCATCTCTTGGTGCATCGCTGGTATCGTGACCGACTGCGAACCCCGGACCTGGATGGGTTCGTGGACGGTTCCAAAGTAGATCTGACCGGCGTGGTGCGGACCCTGGCCGCATCGGGTCGCCCGGTGTTCATCTCGCCCAACCTTGGTTCGGCCGTGAAAGTGCCGTTGCAACCGGATGGGTTGGTTGTCCGAACGATGGCCGAACCCAAGCATCCTTGGGAGGTCGCGCAAACGCTCGAGAAACAATACCGAGGGTTCAAGGTCATCCCTGATGAAGAGACGATGAACCCCTGGAGTCCAATGATCATGCGTGATTATGCCACGAATTGGATTATGGTAGCGCAAGCCCTCGAGGCGGCTGGCCAAGCGCGTGAGGCTGTGGTTGCACGCGAGTACGCGGCGCAATACCACAAAGATGAACCTTCAACTGATGTCGAAAAGGCTTGGAAGTGATTAGCGCGAAATGAGCAGCGTTGCGTCTTCTTTCGCGGCGAAGATGACCTCGGAGTCGTCCAGGCCATCGATGCTCACAGGCTTGCGATTCACGCGGCGCAGCGTGACTTCGAGCGTTGCGGAGTTGTCGCGAAGTTGCTCAAGGATTGCGCCTGGAACGGTGAACGCGCCGTCGTCTTCAAGCTGACAGCGCAGTTTGGTGCCGTCCAAGTCTTCGGTGCTCGCGATATCCAGATAGAGCTCACCGTCGCTTTCGATCTCTTCCCAAATGATAGGGAGATCCTCACCAGCGCGGTAAGCCACTGTGCGCTCGCCGTCGACGTATTGGTCAGCGATGGTACGCATCATCGGGATCGATGGTGCGACGACCTGAGCATCAAATCCGCCCGCTTCCATGCCGGGAGCGGTGAATTGATATGGAAGGCCTTGGTGATATGGGATGTAGACGCTGTCGATGTCGAAGCCTTCTTCGTTTCCGTAGACCACTCCGGAGATTCCCTGGAGCAGGTCGGGAAGGCGACGACCGTCAAGCTTGGCGCGCTCTTCATAGAAATCGACGCTAAGTGGGCCGACGTCCAAGAGCTGCAATTCTACGTGGTTGCCAACGGGCGCGGCGGCGGATCTCAGGCTGCACGCGTCGATCGCGAGCTCCCGATCGGGTGTCCACACCTCAAGTGCCTCAAGCGCTTGTTCGATGGAAACCCCTCTGGCGTTGACAAACTGGGCATGAACGGTGGTTCCGTTGCCGTACCGGTCGTACTCAGCGATGACCGTGCCAGAGCTCGCCAACAACGGAGTGTCAACCGACTCAAACTCGGGTTCGCCGATGTCGTCGCTGGTGGAACAACCCGCCAGTAGTGCGACTAAGGCCAAATTTTGTAGGTACTTCAACTTCATGTTCACCGCCACGTGACCTCTAGAAAGTAGCACTGTCCGGCATACAGTCAACCTAATCGCCGCGGCTGGCGTCACCTGCGGCTGGCGTCACCTACGGCTGGCGTCACTTCGTTGGAATCGCTTCGCTGAAAAGTAGTTGCGCCGTCTCTGAAACGTACGAGATGCTCCCTATATGCCGGAGTATCCCGATATTCAGACCTATGTTGAGGCCCTAGAGCGTCATTGTGCGGGCAAGACGCTCAACAAGTTGCGGATCGCGAGTCCATTCGTGGTTCGCACGTTCGACCCGATGATTAGCTCGTTAGAGGGGAAGAAAGTTTTGGGTTTCTCGAACCTTGGGAAGCGCATTGTCTGGGTGTTTGAGGACGACCATTTGCTTATCGTGCACCTGATGATTGCGGGTCGATTGCGCTGGAAGAAGGCGGGGACGAAGCTGAATCGCAAGAATGGGCTGGCGGCATTTGATTTTGAGGATGGTAGCGTGATCTTCACCGAGGCTTCATCAAAGAAACGCGCGTCGATGCACTTGGTGATCGGCAAGGAAGCCGTCGCCGAGCATGACCCCGGCGGCATCGACGTTTTCGACTGCACGCTGGATGAGTTCATCGCTGCGATGACGGCGAGCAATCATACGATCAAGCGGGCGTTGACAGACCCGAAGATCCTGTCCGGCATCGGCAACGCCTACAGCGACGAGATTCTGTTTCATGCCCAGATGTCGCCGTATGTGCAGACGCAGAAGTTGTCCGAGGAAGACTATGCGGCGCTGCTAACCACCATCAGAACGACTCTGACTGAATGGGTTGAGCGCTTCCGCGAAGAGCTTGGTGATGGGTTTCCAGACAAGGTTACGGCGTTTCGCGAAGAAATGTGCGTGCACGGGAAGTTCAAGGAGCCTTGCACCGTTTGCGGAACGAAGATCCAACGGGTGCGACGCGCATCGAATGAAATGAACTACTGCCCGGTCTGTCAGACGGGCGGGAAGCTACTGTCAGACCGCTCGCTGAGCCGTCTGCTGAAAGATGACTGGCAGAAAACCTTGGAAGATTGAGGACGTATGACTTGGGAGAATGCCTGGCAAGAAGGGCGAACCGGTTGGGATGCCGGCGCGGCCGCACCTTCGCTGCGCGCATTATTGGCGGCAGATTCGCTGCCGGGTGAGACCGCTTTGGTACCCGGCTGCGGCGCAGGATACGACGTGTTTGAGTTTGCTGAGGCTGGCATCGATGCGACGGGACTCGACCTCGCACCGACTGCGGCCAAGCGATTCGAGGCATTGCGCGAACAGCTACATATCGCGAAGTCGGCTGCGCAGATTGTCACTGGCGATTTCTTCGCGCACGAGGCCCCGGATGGCGGCTACGACATCATCTGGGATTACACGTTTTGTTGTGCGATTCAGCCCGAGCAACGCCCAGATTGGGCGAACAAGATGGCAAGTTTGCTGGCGCCTGATGGAGAGTTGGTCACATTGATTTTCCCAATCGAGGCGATTCGCGAAAACAACGCGGGACCGCCATTTCAGCTGACACCAGAGCAGCTCAAGGCAGTTCTAGAACCCAAGTTTAACTCGACCTATCTGGAGCCTGTGACAAATAGCCACCCCGGTCGCGAAGGCTTGGAGTGGCTTGGGCGATGGAAAATGGTACGATGACGTTGGTAGCAACTTAAGGAGCACCACATGTGTCTAATCTGTGTAGACCTACAAAAAGAACGCATGACCATATTGGACGCTAAGCGCGCCTTTCGCGAGATGGTTGTGGATATGGACCCAAACCATGCTCGTGAGGTAAAGGACCTTATTGCGGCCAAAGAAAAGGAAGCGAAGGACGAAGCCAACAAAGACAAGGACTAGTCTTCTTCCGCGGTTTGGCCAGGAGGGCCCATTGAAACCGATCCGATTCCACGCGTGGCTTGGCTTTGCTGCGCTGATGCTGACACCGACCTTGGTGTCCGCCACTACATTTGACGTCTATGGGGCAGGAGCACGCGGCACGGCGATGTCAGCGCAAACCGCCACCCCGGAAGGTGCGTACGCGGTCTACTACAACCCAGGCGCGCTCTCGCAGTCTGAGACGGGCGTCACTGTAGGCATCATCGCGACAGCGCTAAACGCCGAGATTCTGTTGGCGCCTCGGCCCAATGGCTACGACGTGCCTAATCTAGGCAGCGACACGCCAACGCTTCCCAGCGACGAGACCATCAATTCGCGCAGCAACACGACGGAATTCGACCCGAATTTTGGCCTGGTTGTGGGTGGTGTGACGTCGTTTGGCATCGAGAATTTTCGCGTCGGAATGCTCATCTTTTTGCCCACCGCGAATGCGTTCTCGCTGACGACGCACCATGCAAACGAGCAAGAACGCATCTTCTCGAACCAGCTTGAGTTCGAGTTCATCGACGAAGCGACGCAGCGCTTGGATATCGAGGCCGCGATTTCCTACCAGGTCTTGCCGTGGCTCTCGTTTGGGGTCGGTGGAACTTATATTCCGGGCACGAACCTGGTCACGAATGTCTTCCTGCCCGACCCCGCTGACCAGGGCAATGTCGTCACGAACGCAGATATCCAGACCGCGTCGGATTGGGGGTTACTGGCCGGAACAATGGTCACTCTGCCCCACAATATCAACCTCGGCCTATCCTACCGAGGGCCACTTGAATTCAGGGTGAAAGGCGAAAACCGTCTGCAACTGAAGGGGCTGGACGTAAACGAAGACCGGCCGGTGCAGACGATCGACTGGGCACCGACATCCAACCCCGGCATCGCGGCACTTGGCGTGTCCTGGGGTGTCGGCGACTTCATCATCTCCGGAGATGCAAAGTACACGTTCTGGTCGGCGTATCGCGGCACACAGAACGAATCGACCGATTTCAACAACACGCTCTCGGGCAACCTTGGGCTTGAGTACATCTATTCGGACGCGTCGCGAATTCGCTTCGGAACTGGCTTCACACCATCACCGGTGCCGGAGCAGACGGGCCGCACCAACTATGTTGATAACGACCGTTTCTCGCTGTCCACCGGCTCGGGTCACAAGTTCGTGGTCGCGCAGGTTCCGTTCGAGGTCGCTTGGTACATGCAGGTCCAATTCCTTCTGTCGAATATCGTCGAGAAGTCGCAATCCGACTCCCACCCAGACTGCAACGGCGCCGGAAACGATCTGGTTTGCGACGAGGTCCCCGATGACCTGGTCAACCCGTCCACAGGCCAACCATATGTCGAGGGCCAGGGACTTCAGACCGGAAACCCCGGATTTCCTGGGTACTCGAGCGGCGGTTGGATAGGTTCTCTGGGCATCGAGGTGACGTTTTGAAGCTTCGATTACTGGCAATTTCACTACTCGTATCCGTTGGCTGTTCGGTTGAAGAGGCCGACACAAGTTGGGAGGACCAGGTCATCCCCGACATGCCGGCAGATGACATGGGATTCTCGGACGCCGGTCTGGGCGAAGGACCGGGCGCAGGCACGATGACCGGAATCTGGTTGCAAGGGGCTGAAGGCTCAAGCTGCGTGTTGGGCGAAGAGCAGGTCACCCACACGTACTTCATCGTCGAGATCGAGCAGACCGACCGGGTACTGGACGAGCGACGCATCGCGTGCCGAATTCAACCTTCCGAGCTGCTCGGTCTGAAGATCGTCATTCCTGACGCGGCCCGCGAAGCGATTGTGTACGACTCGCCAGGTTACGGTCAGATCACCAAACTGTTGGTGGGCGGTGGATACACCTCGCCGCAAGAGATTGCGCTCTGGGGCGTGGAACTCGACGACCCTTACTTGGACCTTCTTCCCACCGATCCAGACGATCCTCGCGTCATCGACGGCGATAATGATGGGCAACCGGGGCTTACGTTCACGTTCGAAGGTAGTGACTGCGAGCGATACTCGTCACAGAAGCAGATCACGCAGTACTTCGGATTTCTAACGCAGCCCAACGAGGTGATTGGAACGAGCGTCCAATCCACAGACATTGCCGTCTATGGTTCGTCGCAGCAACTTTGTGGAATCGCGGCCAATGTCCAGCCCAACGACGAATACAATACGTTCCGGATGGTGCGCATTGATGGACGCGGGGGCTCGATCAACTTGGACGCTGATGGAAGCGGCGATATCGATTGCTCAGAGGTCGCCAATTACCTCGAAGAGGTGCTTCCTGTGCGACCACCAAACGCTGAGTACTGTAACAACCAGTAGGGCCTATTCAGGCGCCGCGGGCTCTGCTGGGGCCATGCTCAGGGAAACCGACGCGTGGTCTGTCTCGACACCATGAACTTCGATGGCTGGGCTCTCCAGCGAAATCCACTCGATATCGGCGACGCCGTCCAGCGTCAGCCCATCCGAGAGCGCGCTTGGGATCAACGCCACAAGACCAGTCAGGAGGTCTTCGGCCTTCGCGTCGTTGAGGTCGATCTCGGGTTCAGCGTCCAAATCAGCCTGCGCCTGCGCATCAAACGTGAGATTCACTTCGACGCCATCGATACCGATGTTGACCTCAAGGTCGATGAACACTGCGATCGTGGCGATCAACACCTCGTCGCCGCCAGGCGGTAGCAACTTCAGGTCGATTAGAAGCTCGCTAATATTGATGCCCAAGCCACCGCCTTCGCGCAGCTCCAAGAAAGGTGGCAAGAGCGGACGAAGCGTGATGCCCGCCGGCACGTTATCCCCCGCAAGTGTGCTGATACGCTGGTCGATCAAGAGTCCCAACGCGTTGGAGTTGAGCTGAATTGGAAGTTCCACGCTTCCGAAATCGTCCCCACGCAGCTCTTGATGAAGCAGCCCGCTTCGCCACACGCCATGGAGGATTCGGTCCATCGCGTTGCGCGTAGTCGTAAAGATGATGTCGTTTTCGGTGTTCGGTCCCTGCGGATTTCCGGGCGGGATATTGAGCGCGCCCGGCACATCACGAACACCCGCGAACTGCTCCTGCGGCATCGACACAGAAAGCCGCGCCAGGATTCCGTCCGAGAACACCGTAATTTCTTCAAAAGCGACCTCGAACACCAGTTCGCGGCCTAGAATCTCGATGCGACGCTTCAAGATGTCGGGGTCAAACAGCTCTTCAAACAACGCCTCGTTCAGCAGCTGTCCAAAGGCCTGGGTTGCCACATCCACGATCAGATTCCGCAGGAACTGCGCATCGTCTTGGGTCAAATCCTGAACATTGAACAGGAGGTCTTCCTCCGCCAGATTCAGCACTGGCTCGCCAAAATTGAACGCGATTCCGCCATCAGGCGCAGCGCTCACACGCAGTTCCAGCTGGATGTCGAACTTGACGATCTGAATCGTCGTCGGGAAGACCTCACTTCCAATCGTGAAGCTGCCCTCGACCTCAGCATTTGTGACCGAGAGCGACAGGTTGATGACGTTGTCATCCGGGTCGATGACGACATCGATGGGGTCGAATCGGACCGCGTCCAGATTGACGTTGTCGATCGCGAGATTCTGCGTGGCGAGGTCGGTCACAAACTCTGGGGTGATGAGGTTTTCGATGACCTGCTCGACCACAGCCAGCGCTTCATCCCGCACGAAGACCGTGAATGCTGGGTTGATGACTTCCGTAGGGTCCGTCGTCGGTCCATACACCACCGCGCGCAGCGCTGCCGCTTCGTTCCCAGCCAAATCTTGAGCCGTGACTTTGATACGGTTGACGCCTTCACGAACGGTCACGTCGATCGAGAAGTTTCCGTTCGCGTCCACATCAATTCGCTGCCCACCGTATTCTACAAAGCTCAAGCCCGTGCCGTCTTCCGATACGGTGCCGCTGACCGTCACCGTTTCGCTGTCCACGTACTCACCACGCTCGGGCGACAAGATCACCAACTCGGGGGCGAAACTATCGACGCTAAACGTGACCTCATCCGTGGCGTCACCGGCGGTCGCGACGACGGTAACTTCGCCTTCGTCAACCGGGACCAGTGCGGTCCAGGTGCCATCCACCACATCTGCCAATACGCCGTTAACGTCGACCGTGTCGGTGTTGGTGGCCGTCCCTTCAACTGTCACGCGGTCCGTGTTCAGGATTGCGCCGTCTTCAGGCGAGGTGATGGAAACCGTGGGAGGTTGGCCATTCGACGAGGCTCCGTCGCTGCTGCAACCAAGAGGAATCAGCACGAGCGCGAGAAAACACAGGCTCAAGAATCGTAGATTAAACATCGTTGGCGTCTTTATTGTGGTGAATTCGTATTTTGAGTCTAACGGCAAGCGGCTTGCTAACCAAGCATTCAGAGCGACGGCCAGAACGTGTCGCCCTTGGCGGGTTGCGCGTTGGTGACGGTCCACTGGGTCTCGTAGACAATGTTCAATTGTGTCGCCTCAGCGCTTGGATCGTCCTTCACGCCAACGACCGCTGAATAGGTCTTGTCCGCCGTCTTCAATAGCCTCAGAACTTGCGGCTTCGAATCTTGCTGGGCACACCACGCCTCGGCGGCAGACATCGGGTCCGTGACGGTTGGCGCCTCGATCGTCCCTCCATCTGTCGGCTTCGGGCCTTCCTTCGTCTGCGATTGGCAGCCCGCTAAACACCCCAAAACCAACACTGCGATCAGAAGTCGTTTCATTTCTGGATATACCCGATGAAGGTCGCGTTGGGTGTGAGCTTTAGGGCTGGAAACACCTGGTCCAAATAGGTGATCGCCTGCCCGACAGTCACGTCCGAGGTCGCGGCAAACATGGCGTGTTTGACCTTGTCGACATCTTTGAAAAGCTCTTCGGCGATCAGCTGCGACACCATCGTCCTGAAGGTCTTCGGCGATGTTGCGCACAGACTCATGTCCACAGCACAGGGTGCCTCGCCCTTGTAGATTTCGCCCTTCATCCCAATCCGAAATCCCACCACCTCATCGAGGTCGTACATCCCAACCACCAGTGGCGGCGCCGTCTGCGGAGAGCTGAGTGCCGCGACTGGGGCGGCGACCTGCATGCTTTTGATGCCAGTGCTTGAGCTGGTAACGATGTTGACCTGATACAAGCCCTGCAGCGCGACCGTAATCAAAACGTTATTGAAGTCGTGCCATGTCAGGTTCGGATCAACGAAGACATCCACGCCGGCGGGACCTGGATCATCAGCCAGCACTTCGGAAATCCACCGTTTCACATGCGCAGACAGCGGGCGGATGACCTCGAGCTCGCCCTGCTCCATCTTCACGACATCGGTTGTGTCGCACTCGCCAAACGGCGTCAGAATGCGGCCCTTGACGACCACAAGCGGCAGGGACGGTAGGCGAGCCTGCTTGGCCCACGGTAGGCCGTACTCGGCCTTCGGAAGCTGGCCAGATCGCGTGATATTCGCCATCCCGACCACATATTTGGGGTCGGGCGTCCACTTGATGGACCAACCCTTTTCCGTTCGTTCGGCGGTCATCGGGAGAATGAACGGATTTGCTTCACCGCGAAACTCGGCCTCAATCGCGTAGTTTCCGTTGGGGAGCCTTTCCGCAGCGAGAACGCCCTTCGGCGAAATCTTCGCGGCCTTGATGGCTTTCCCGAAATCACCCTTTGCACTGGCCGAAGCGATGGCGTCATTCAGCGATTGCGCAGAGGCAACCGCAGGAAGTGCAACGGCGAGCAAAACGATGAGGAACCGAGAGATCATGGGCATGCATTAACGGCTTGAATCCACTGCGAGAGCAGCATTACACCGGAACTGTCTACCACATTGCTGCCGATTGGCGGCATCTGATTCGCGTCGCGCACGCTGGTACGTCCGATAATCACTGAGCTATCCGGATTTCCTGGGCTCAAGATCTTCGCGTCGGTCAATCCTAGGTCGGAGCCAACCGGGTCGGTATCGCAAATGCCTCGGTCGGCGAGCGCGATGTCGTAGCGGAAATCGAAGTCGACACGCAGATTGTCGCCATCGCGATGGCACTGCGAGCAGTTCGTGTGAAGGTAGGACGCTGCGCGCTCTTCCACGCTCGCATCGCCGAACGGGTCAACCAACGCGGGTTGGCCTGTCGGGTCTTCGTACGAGGCATCGATGATCCCAATATGAGCCAGCGTTGCGACCTGGTTCGAGATTCGGTTCGTGCTTTGATAGACGAAATCGCCGTTGAGCTGCGCGACTTCTAACCCAAGCGAACGCCCTGCGACCGCAGTGTGACACTGCAGACATTCAGCGCGCGTGGGGTATCCCCACTCTTGACCTTCAACCATCTTGGTTTTGCCCGTGGGGAGGAGGTCGGCATCAGACATATCATCCCGCCATTCATAGGTATAACCGGCCCAATTGCCATCCTGGTGGCGGACCATGAGACGCGTCTCGAACAGGGTGTCGTTTAGCCAGAAGGACTTCACCAACACAGTTCCGACGGGGAAGTCGAAGTCTCCGTCGGCATTCACTGTCACCGTTTCACCGTCGGGTACGGCGAACCATCGGCGCTTCTGCGCACCATCCGACCAGAACGGCGCATTTGGCGCGTATGGAATGAGCATCGGACCCGGTTGGGTCACGTCAGCTGCGTCCATGCATCCAGTGGCGGACAACGTCGTCGGGAAGTCGCTCGGTTGAGGGTTGGGATCCGATGGCGTGATTTGGAAAATCCGGCCGTCGTAGGCGATGACATAGACTTCGCCGTCGGGCGATTGCGCAAACGAAGAGATATTGAAGCCTGAATCGATCACGATCTCGGGGGCTGGCTCGCCGTCCTGATCGTAGTAGAGCGCCCAGATTCGGCCCGAGACGTAATCCGCGTAGAGGTACGTGCCCTTCAACGATGGAATCGAATCGCCCTGATAGACGTAGCCGCCAGTGATGGAGCGGTTGTTGTTGGTGTGTGGGTAGGCAACGATCGGGTCGATCCATGGCCCATTATCGCAAGGTGGGCGGTAGCATTCGAATGCTTCCTTCTTCACCCAGCCGTAGTTGCCACCGCGTTCGATGATATTGACTTCTTCCCACGCGTTTTGACCCACATCGGCAGCCCATAGCGCGCCAGATTCCATATCGAAGCTCATGCGCCAGACATTACGAAGTCCCCATGCATAGAGCTCCTCTCGGTCGGCACCCATGGTGTTGGCAAACGGGTTGTCCGCTGGAATGCCGTATGGATCTCCAGAATTGACGTCGATGCGCAAGATTGCACCCAGGAGTGTCGTTGTATCTTGCCCGCTGTTGAGCGGGTCGTTTCCGCTGCCGCCGTCGCCCCACGAGATATAGAGATAGCCATCGGG
>JAUIBR010000068.1 GCA_030427705.1 bacterium
GGGCTGACCGGAGTCGTTGTCCACGCTACCGAAGCCGAGGAGACCCTCAGCTTCGATTCGGACGTAGGTGTCGTGCGACGGGTTGTAGAGAAGCTGTCCCCAGAGGTCGAAAACGTGAAGACTCTGCCCCTGGTAGATAAGAAGCGGTGGTGCCGCCGGGTCGATTGGTGCATTGAGCAGGTCTGACTGGTCGAAGTAGCCGTCCTGCGTCCGATAGCGATAAAGGATACCGCCGTTTGGCACGATGGCTTTGTCTTCGACCAAAGCGCGTTGCTGCAGCTCGAGGTCCTCTCGAGTGACTGGGCTACGCATGATCGTGAAGGTGAACTGATCTGCCTCATCAACTTGCGTAAGATCGTATGGTTGGCCACCCAAGCGACTCGGGCTTTTGCTGGTCGGTCCTTCGTCTGGGAAATCGATCGCGAATGAACCGTACAATCCGAATATGCCGGACCGCAGGAACAGTCGATCTGCATTGTTGCCGTAGTCGCAATCCTTGCAGTCGCCATCGTTCATCCACATGCCCATGCCCCAATGGTCGTCCATGCGGCCCGCGCGAAGCTCACCGAAGATGGAGCGGACGGTTCCGTACACTTCGTTGACCTTCACGGCGTCTTCGTACCAGTAGCGGCCTTGCGGCGAGCGCTGGGTGCTATTGGCGATGTTGTTTTGGAGTTCAGGGGTGATGCCGTCATCTCCATCACGCGCCCCTGGGATCGTGCCGAGCACAATATTGTCCAGGAAGTCGATTTCTGTGTGGATTTCCAACATTTCCGAGATGTGGATCGAAGGATCCAATCGCAGGCGTAGGTTCGCGCCCCACAGTCCGTCTGCATCTTCGTCGGGAATTGAGGTGTCTTGCCGGTCGTCCGCAGCCGAATTGGTGAAGGTCTGTAGCGGTGGCAAGATTGCGGATGTTCCGCCCGTGTCGAGGTCGTAGTTCACAAAGCCGAGAAGTCGAAAGCGGAATCCGCCACCCCACTCGATGCGAGGATAAACCTCGGCTGGGATGATCTGAGCCAGCGTCTCCTCTTCGATATCTTCGAGGGGCTCAAAATCGCCACCGTCGTTGGCCAAACCGGCGATCGGGCTGTCACCGAATCCACCTTCCTCAGACTCTGACTCCGTGTCTGACTCGAAGGTGTCGGGTTCTTCAACCTGCTCTTCCTCGACCTCTTCCTCAACCTCTTCGGTTGCTTCTTCTTCGACGGGTTGCTCACCATTCGGCTCTTCCTGTGGCTTTTCTTCACCCTCAGGTGCCTTCTCAGGATCCGGCTTTTCGCCGGCCTCTTCAGCAGGCTTTTCTTCAGCTGGCGCGTCGGTTGGCTTTTCGTCTTTGGACTCTTCTGAGGCTGGCTCCGCCGGCTTCTCGTCTTGTGCCGCCACGATCGTGGGGGCAGCGAGGAGAGCGATGCTCACAAAAACAAACAGAAATTTTTTCATCATCGTAGGCCCACAGCGTGGCTAAATCAGGGCAAAAATCGGCGGGAACCTAGCACGGGCGCGATCGCGCGGTCAAGCGCCTCAAACCTTGATATCAAGCGGCTGTGCGTCGAGTTCCTAGTGGTCATTGCGCTGAGTAAACTCAAGTAAGACTCCACCGGTGTCTTTCGGATGCACAAACGAGATGAGTTTTCCGTGTGCGCCATCCAGCGGCTTATCGCTCAAGAGCCGCAGTTCTCCACGAGCTGCGGCATCTCTGGCGGCATCAATGTCATCACATCCCGCGGCCAGGTGGTGAATACCCTCGCCGTTGCGTTCTAAGAACTTCGCGATTGGCCCCGTCTCATTTAACGGCTCTAACAATTCGATCATGGATTCACCTAGCTTGAAGAACGCCACGCGGACGCCCTGAGATTCCACGGACTCCTCGCCCACGAATTCCAAGCCAAGCACATCGCGATACAGCGGGATCTTCTCTTCGATCGAGCGGACGGCAATGCCGATATGGTCAATTTTGTTCAACACTTTCGCCTCCAGATTCAGACGCCGGACACCATGACCTAACGGGACACGCAAGGCAATTGGGCTTTCGTGCGCCACACACTTCGCGACCGTGTTGCACGAGTACCATGTGCGCAGGATACGCGGCTCCAGAATCCAACAATGCCTCGGCGAGGGTATGTGCAGCGGAATCGGATTCGGACCCCTCCAACACATCCCATCGCTCCAAGATCCGGAAGATGTGGGTGTCCATTGGGAACACATCCATCCCGAGCGCATACATGAGGACAAATCTCGCTGTCTTCGGCCCAACTCCTTTGTAGGCCAACAGCGTCTTCATGGCGGCTTCGGGTTCGCTATCTGCCAACGAATCGAGCGAGTAGTCACCAAACTCCCCGTGGACCGCCTTGAGGATCGCCTGAATTCGCGGCGCCTTTTGACGCGCAAGCCCCCCCATGCGGATCGCCTCGATCACATCCGCGACCTCAGCTTCTGCCACGTTCCCCCAATCGCCTTCGAACGTGTCCATCAATGAATTGAAGGCCATCGTCGTGTTCGACTTCGTGGTCGACTGACTCAGAATCGTGCGAACCAACACGCCCAACACGTCGTCCTCGCCGTCCCAATTTTGTCGCCCGTGATACGCCCACAACGCCTGCAATCCGGCACGAAGTCGGGTCGCGCGGGCATCTTCGATTTCTTCCATCAGAATTTACTTCGAATCCTTTCTGTTACACCCCTACCAAATCTTGGAAGATGTACTAACATGCGGCCCAGAATCGAATTCAAATCCAAAGAAAATTGTCTCCAACGAAGAGCCAGACCTGATGAGCAAAGATAATCTTCTGCACAAGATTGCGGCGCTACACGATATCGATGAATACCGTGAACTCCACTGGGAGGGCACGTTTGACGAGTACCTCGACCTGATCCGGCAGGATCCAAGTATCGTTCGAACCGCCTATCAGCGGGTCTACGACATGGTCCTTTCCTATGGATCCGAGGAGTACATCGACAACAAGAAGAAGATCGTTAAGTACAACTTCTTCAGTGACCCGATGGGCAATGGCAACGATGCCATCTACGGTTTGGACATTCCACTGATGCGGATGGTCAACGTTTTCAAGGCCGCGGCCAACGAATACGGAACCGAAAAGCGTATCATCCTGCTCCACGGTCCGGTCGGTAGCTCGAAGTCGACCATCGTTCGACTCGTGAAGAAAGGGCTCGAGGAGTACACCAAAACAGACGCCGGACGTCTTTTCACGTTCAGCTGGGTGATGCCAGAGGAGCTGCAACACCTCACCGGTGGGCAAGAAATCCTGCACGACCCGATGAACGAAGAGCCGCTGAAGCTGATCCCGGCGGAGTGGCGGGTAAAAGCGCTCGCTGAGCTCGACCTGGGCGAAGGCAAATACCCGATTCGTATTCGAGGCGACCTCAATCCAGCTAGCCGCTACATCTTCCAAGCGCTGATGAAGCACTACAACGGCCAGTGGGATCGCGTGATGGAACACATCCGCGTTCGACGCCTTCTGTTCAGCGAGAAAGACCGTGTTGGTATTGGTACCTTCCAGCCGAAGGACGAGAAAAACCAGGACTCGACCGAGCTCACTGGTGATATCAACTACCGCAAGATCGCCATCTACGGTTCGGATTCAGACCCACGTGCGTTCAACTTCGATGGTGAATTCTGCGTCGCAAACCGCGGTGTCATTGAGTTCGTCGAGATTTTGAAGCTCGACGTCGCCTTCTTGTACGACCTTCTGGGCGCGACCCAGGAACGTAAGATCAAACCAAAGAAGTTTGCGCAGACCGATATTGATGAGGTCATCATCGGCCACACCAACGAACCTGAGTATCGCAAGCTGCTTTCGAACGAGTACATGGAAGCGCTTCGCGACCGTACGGTGAAGATCGATATCCCGTACATCACGCGCTACACCGAAGAAGTGCGCGTCTATAAGAAGGACTTCAACAACGAGGTCGTCAAAGGCAAGCATATCGCGCCACACACGATCGAGATGGCCGCGATGTGGGCGGTCCTGACGCGCCTTGAAGATCCGAAGAAGCACAACCTGACGCTGCTTCAAAAACTGAAGCTGTACGATGGAAAGACGCTGACGGGCTTCACGCAAGACAACGTGAAGGAGCTCCGCAAGGAGACGATTCGCGAGGGTCTCGAAGGCATCAGCCCTCGCTATGTGCAGGATAAGCTGTCGAACTCACTGGTCTCGGACAAGACCGAGAGCAGCATCAACCCGTTCCTTGTTCTCAACGAGATCGAAAACGGGCTGAAGAATCACAGCCTCATCAACAACGAAGACGAGCGCAGCCGCTATCGCGAGCTGCTCGCCGTCGTTAAGCAAGAGTACGAGGACATCGTGAAAAACGAAGTTCAGCGTGCAATCTCAGCCGATGAAGAAGCCATCGCGAAGCTTTGTGCGAACTACATCGACAACATCAAAGCCTACACTCAGAAGGAAAAGGTTCGGAACAAGTACACCGGCCAGTACGAAGAACCAGATGAGCGCCTGATGCGGTCGATCGAAGAGAAGATCGATATCCCCGAGAGCCGAAAGGATGATTTCCGCCGTGAAATCATGAACTACATCGGTGCACTGGCGATTGAAGGCAAGCAGTTCCAATACCAGACCAACGAGCGTCTGCATAAGGCACTGGAACTCAAGCTATTCGAAGACCAGAAGGACTCGATCAAGCTCGCAAGCATGGTCTCCAACGTCGTCGACAAAGAGACGCAAGAGAAGATCGACATCGTGAAGCAACGCATGATTCGTAACTACGGTTACAACGAAGAATCGGCGACCGACGTGCTCAACTTCGTCGCGTCGATATTCGCACGTGGTGATTCCAAGCAAGAGGCGTAACGCCACGATGGCTGACCATAGCAAAATCAAGCAGGACCACCGGCGATTCAAACAGATCGTTCGCGGTAAGATTAAGGGCAATCTGCGGGACTACATGACCCAAGGTGAGCTCACCGGGAAGCAGGGTAAGGACATCGTTAAGATTCCTATCCCCCGTATCGATATTCCGCGTTTCCGCTACGGCACCAAGCAAACGGGTGGCGTCGGTCAGGGTGACGGTGAAGTCGGGGATTCGCTCGGCCAGGGCGAAGAGGGTCCAGGACAAGGCCAGGAAGTCGGCAACCAAGAGGGTGACAAAGGCATCGAGGTCGATGTCTCGCTCGACGAGCTCGCCGAAATCATGGGCGAGGAGCTTGAGCTGCCGAAGATCGAGCCACGCGGGACCGAGAAGCTTGAGACCATCAAGGACAAGTACTCGGGCATCCGAAACATCGGTCCGGAGTCCTTGAAGCACTTCAAACGTACCTACAAAGAAGCGCTGAAACGCCAGATTTCAACGGGCGAGTACGACCCCGATAATCCTATCATCATCCCGATGCGGGACGACAAACGCTTCCGTTCGTGGAAGGAAACGTCGATGCCGCAATCCAACGCGGTCATCATCTATATGATGGACGTGTCGGGCTCGATGGGTGACGAGCAAAAGGAAATCGTGCGTATCGAGTCTTTCTGGATCGATACATGGCTACGGTCGCAATACAAAGGGCTCGATAGCCGCTTCATCATTCACGATGCGACGGCAAAAGAGGTTGACCGCGACACGTTCTTCCACACCCGCGAAAGCGGCGGAACGATGATCTCCAGCGCCTACAAACTGGCGTTGAAAATCATCGAGGACGAATACCCACTCGAGGACTGGAACGTCTATCCGTTCCACTTCTCGGACGGTGACAACTGGTCGGTCGACGACACCGGCGAATGCATGGCCATCCTTCGTGACGGCATGCTGCCTCGCTCAAACATGTTCTGTTACGGACAGGTTGAGTCGCCCTACGGCTCCGGTCAGTTCATCAAAGACCTCGAAGAACATTTTGGTGACCACGATTCGGTAGTGCTCAGCGAAATCAAAAACCGCGAAGCCATCTACGATTCGATTAAGACTTTCCTCGGAAAAGGGCTCTAAAGATGTCATTGCCCCTACATCTCTGGGAAATGAAGGAACAGATCCAAGAGGTCGCGCTCGACTACGGCTTGGATCCCTTTGAGACTATCTTCGAAGTCGTAGACTACGCGCAGATGAACGAGATCGCAGCGTTTGGCGGATTCCCAACGCGCTATCCGCACTGGCGCTTCGGCATGGAGTACGAACAGCTCGCGAAGAGCTACGAATACGGTCTGTCGAAGATCTACGAGATGGTCATCAATAATGACCCGTCCTACGCGTATCTGCTTGAGGGCAACAATCTCGTCGACCAAAAAACGGTCATCGCACACGTGTATGCCCACGTCGATTTCTTTAAGAACAACTACTTCTTCTCGAAGACCAATCGAAAGATGATCGACGAGATGGCCAACCACGGCGCCCGCGTACGGCGCTACGTTGACCGCCATGGAATCGAGCTGATCGAGGACTTCATCGACACGTGTTTGTCGTTGGACAACCTCATCGATTACCACAGTCCGTTCATCGAGCGTCGAAGCAAAGACGACCAACAAGAAGAAGAGATGGTCGATGGCGTGCCCAAGATTCGCGCCAAAGACTACATGGACGAGTACATCAATCCACAGGAGTTCCTGGAGCTCCAAAAGCAGAAGTTGCTCGACCAAGAACAGAAATCCCGCCAGTTCCCGTCGGAGCCAGAGAAAGACGTCATGCGCTTCCTATTGGAGCATGCACCGCTTGAGGGCTGGGAATCAGATATTCTGTCGATTATCCGCGAAGAGGCGTATTACTTCGCACCGCAAGGTCAGACGAAGATCATGAATGAGGGGTGGGCCAGCTACTGGCACTCCAAGATTCTGACGCAGAAGGTGCTGACGGACGCAGAAATCATCGATTTCGCGGATATCAACGCTGGCGTGATGGCAACGTCTCCTGGTCGCATGAACCCTTATAAGTTGGGTGTTGAGCTGTTTCGAGACATCGAAGATCGGTGGAACAAAGGACGCTACGGCAAAGAATGGGACGAATGCGACGACCTTGAGCGCAAGACAAACTGGGATCGCGAGCTTGGCGAAGGTCGCGACCAGATCTTCAGGGTCCGGCGTCTCTACAACGACATCACGTTCATCGACGAGTTCCTGACCGAAGAGTTTGTGGCCGAACAGAAGTTGTACACCTTCGGATACAACCGAAAGTCAGGCCGCTGGGAAATCGATTCCAAGCAATTCAAAGAAGTGAAGAACAAGCTGCTCGATCAGCTGACCAACTTCGGTAGCCCATTCATCTATGTGAAGGATGGCAACTACAAGAATCGCGCAGAATTGCTACTCCATCACAAACATATGGGAACTGAACTCGATATGAACTATGCACGTGGCGTGTTGAAGGCGCTGCATCGTGTATGGAAGCGGCCCGTCAACATCGAGACGTTGTACGATGATAAGGGCGCCCTGCTCAGCTTTGACGGGTCGGATTACACCGAAGAAGCGATAGAGTACGAGCCTATCTAGCTCTACCCAAAGACTGCGATGTACCGCCTAGCCCGCGCTATTCTCTTCAAATTCGACGCCGAATCCGTGCATGGCTTTGTCATGACGTGCTTCGATGCATTGATGTGGTTCACCCCAATTCGACGCCTAACCGCGGCGATGTTCCGCGTCAGCTCACCAAATCTCGAGGTCGAGGTGTTTGGAATCCGGTTTCCAAACCCAGTCGGCCTTGCAGCTGGCTTCGACAAGAACGCTGAACACGTCAATCCGCTAGCTGCCTTGGGATTCGGACATATCGAGATCGGCACGGTCACCGGACAGGAACAGGCTGGAAACCCCAAGCCGCGCATGTTTCGTCTGCCCGCGGACAAAGCCCTGCTCAATCGAATGGGCTTCAACAACCACGGAAGCGAAAAGGTCGCAGCACGCCTCGCCAGGCTGAAGCCTGAGACCGTATTGGGTATCAACATTGGGAAGACTAAGGTCGTCGCGCTTGAAGACGCAGAAGATGACTACGACCTGAGTTTTCGACGCCTCTACGAATACGGTTCGTATTTCGTCGTCAACGTGTCTTCGCCGAACACGCCCGGCCTGCGAGAACTTCAGGACAAGGAACCGTTGTCCCGAATCTTGAATCGGCTGATGGAAACTAACCGTGAGCTCGCTGACACCCTGGGTCACGAACCAAAGCCTCTGTTGGTGAAAATTGCGCCAGACCTAACCGATGCACAGGTCATCGATGCGGTTGACGTGGCAAAGGAATGCGGGCTTTCGGGCTTGGTCGCGGCGAACACGACAATCCAGCGGGACACCCTAAAAACTCCAAACGTCGACGCGCTTGGAGCAGGCGGTATCAGCGGCGTACCTACCCGACGGCGGCGAAACGAGATCATTCGCCTGATGCGCGAACATACTGACCTTCCCATCATCGGCGTCGGAGGAATCTTCGGTCCAGAAGACGCCAGAGAAGCACTAGATGCCGGTGCGAATCTTGTTCAGGTTTGGACGGGATTTGTCTACGAAGGCCCTGGCTTGGTGCGCCGCATCAATAAGGCGCTGGCCGCGGGCTAGCGGAAGAGAATCGTGTATCGAACTGCCGAGTTCGAACTCACACTCACATAGAACAGTCCGCTTTCCAGCGAGTGATTGATCGTCGCGGTGCCCTTGCTGGTCCGCGTCGAAACCAGCTGCTTTCCAACAGCGTTGGTCAGCTGAACTTGAACATTCGCGTTGGCGGGTTCGGTGGTGACCTTGATTTGGACTTTCTTGGGGTCCTTCAAGCGGAAGTAGCGCCAGTCCACCGCGTCGGTTGGTGGTGTCAGCCGGTCAGATGCTGGTTTGCCAAACGCCTGCTTTCGCGCCTGCATCCGGCTTCCGTCTGGGTCGCGACCGTACCCCACCAACGTTGCCGTGCTCAGCAGTAGTGCGGCCCCAGTTAGGCCTGCAATCGCGTACTTTAGTCGGCGGTTCATAGCGGACTCCTAAACTCTTCCTTGTAGGATTCTAGAGGATAAGACGCAGGGTTTCGAATCGTATTCAAACTAGAGAAGGTTAACCGGATCCACATCGATAGTAATCCGGACGGTCTTGTGTTTTTGACGGTTGAGTTCGAAGTAGGCGTTATCGGCCAGCACGCATTGCACAAGCTTCCGCACTTCGCTTCGTCTCTCACCGCGAAAGATGACCTGGAATCGAGTTCGCCCTCGAAGCCGTTCGATTGGGGCGATAGCCGGCCCCACGACCAGCACATGATCAAAATTGGGTGAGTGATGGCGAATGCGCCGGCGAGCAGCAAATGCGTAGTCGCGAGCAGCTTGTGAAACGGCTGCATCACTTCGCGCTTCGAACTTTATGGCGACCATATGCGTGAACGGCGGATATCGCAGTTCCTTGCGCAGCCGCAATTCTTCCTCGGCAAACGCCTGGAAATCGTGCGCCACTGCACATCGCAAGCTGAAGTGCTCTGGATCAAACGCTTGAATCCACACCGTCCCCGCATCCTCACCGCGCCCGGCTCGCCCAGCAACCTGCGAGATAAGCTGATAGGTGCGTTCGGCGGCACGGAAGTCGGGAAAATTCAGACTTTGGTCGGCCTGAACCACACCCACTGTCGTGACGTTCGGGAAGTCGTGACCTTTCGTGACCATCTGTGTGCCGATCAAGACGTCGAGCTCATGTCGGCCAAATCGCCCGATAATCTCGCGCAACCCGTGACCGGTGCCTGTGTCGCGGTCCAGTCGGCCGACTCGCCAGGTGGGGCGTCGCTCCTTCAGCATGTTCTCAAGTTGCTCCGTACCAACGCCGCGCGGTCCAATCCCTGTCGCCAGGCATGTCGGACATTTCTCCGGCAGCCGAATCGAGTAGTCGCAATGATGGCAGCGCAACGACTCCTGACTGCGGTGATACGTAAGGGACACATCACAGTCCGGACATCGCCAGATATGGCCGCATTCATTGCAGATCACACATGGCGAGAAACCACGTCGATTCAAGAACAAGATGGACTGTTTTTTGGCCTCGACGCCTGCTTCAACCTCGCGCATCAACGGCGGGGTGATGGCCTGCAGCAATGGGTCTGCCTCTTTCTCGGACCGTAGGTCGACGATACGAACCTCTGGCAGTTCGCCTGCGCCAGCGCGTTCTGGGAGTTGCACATAGCCGATGCGTCCCTCTTGAGCGTTGCGATAGCTTTCTAACGACGGAGTCGCGCTCCCCAAAATGACGACCGCATTCGATAGTTTTCCACGCATCAAAGCGAGGTCACGCGCGTTGTAACGAGTACCCTCTTCCTGCTTGAAGCTTGGGTCGTGCTCTTCATCGACAACGATCACGCCGATATCGGACAACGGCGCGAAGATCGCTGACCGTGCACCGATCACGATGGTCGCCTCTCCACGCTTGATTCTGCGCCACTGATCAAACTTCTCGGCCGGAGTCAGACCAGAGTGCAGAACCGCGATATCGTCGCCAAAATGCCCGCGGAAAATCGCCACGAACTGTGGGGTGAGCGCGATCTCAGGCAGCAAAATCAAGGCGTTGCGCCCTTGTTCTCGCGCCGCACGAATCACGCGAGCATAAACTTCGGTCTTGCCGCTGCCAGTCACCCCATGCAGCAGGAAGCCGCCAAAACTGCGATCACTTAACGGTGCCGTGATTCGTTGGACGGCATCGGCTTGAGCCTCATTGAGCGTGATTGCCTTGGGCGGTTTGACCTCGGAATTCTTGAAGGGATCTCGATAGACTTCTTCTTCCCAGGTCTTTAGCACCCCACGGTTCACCAGGCTCTTCAGGCTCGAGTGCGGGCTGGGCACACGGGCCCGAATCTCCGATATCGCAACGCGGTCTTGTCCTTTGATAATCTGGAGAATTTCCAGCTGACGGTTGCCAGGGGTGAAGTCCGGCTCGTCAGCAAATGCGTAGTATCGCTCGGTCTTGACCTTCACCTTTGCGTCATCGACGTAGGCAACCTCAACCAAGCCTAACCGTTCAAGTTCAGACAAGGCTTGTAGCGTTTCGCCGGTCTCTTCCTTCAGAGTTTGAACGGTCTTTGTGTCGGAGGCCAATGCGGCGAGCGCATTCTGCAGCCCTTCGGACAATTCATCCCAAGGGGCAGCATCACTGACAAGCGAATAGGTCTTCATCGCCTGTACACGAGCCGATGAAGGGATTGCCGTCTTCACAACATCGCCCAGCGAGTACATGTAGTACTCGGCAACGAACTTCAGAAACTTCAGATCCTCGTCATGAAGCAGCGGATGTGGATCGATGACATCAACCACGGCCCGAATCTTCTTAACGTCGAAGCCTTCTGGCGGTGGAGCATCTACCTCCATCACCAGACCGACACGTGCCTTATTGCGAAACGGAACTTGAACCAGCTGGCCAGGAACAACGACGCCCTGCAACTCGGGGGGGATCGAGTACGTAAGTGCGTCGAAGATTGGAATGTCTACGGCCACGGTCGTGAACACGACGTTCTCGGCTGCTCTAGAATGCGAAACTAACGGCGTCGTTTAGACTTCTTACGACGTTTCGATTTGGATTTCCGCTCCGAATTTTTGCCGGCACCAGCCTGCTGAGATAGTCCGGTGGCAGATGCGGCAATCAGAATCGCCCGATCGAGCCCATCGCGCTCCGCGCTGTCTGCATGCTCCGGAACTTCTTCAGGTTCGGGCTCGGCGACAGGATCCGGCTCGGTTGGCTCGGCCACTGCTATTTCCGCCTCAGAAGGAGACGGCACGTCGGAAACGAGTTCCTTGTCGTTCTCCACATTCAATCCGGCAAAGAAACCGAGAACTGCTCCGATCAGCAGAAACGCCAGGCTACTGCCGATCACAACGCCCCAATTGGTAGTCTTTTCTGGACCCGACGCCAGTTCAATAAATGATGGATCTTCGCTCTCGAGAATCTCAGAAATAGGCGGCATGAACCGTTCGCGGGACCAAGATCCAGAGTTGTCGTTCATGTGTCGAATGGCTCCCGCACGATCCGCGTCGGGCATCCGAAGTTCCTGACTCATATCCAAAATGATGTGGTTCCTCAGCACATCGAGAACCTGCCCCGCCCCACGAGGACGATCCGCAGGGTCCTTGTTCAACATCCATTCAACCAACATGAGCAGCTCATCGTCCAAATCCGCCGTCATAGGCGGGATGGGGTCATTCATGTGTTGGAGCATCACCGCAGTTGGAATCTGGTTGTAGAAAGGCAGCTTCCCTTCCAGCATCTCGTATAAGATGACCCCAAGACTATAGAGGTCGGATTCAACGCCAAGCTCATGAACCCCACGACATTGTTCTGGGCTCATGTACGCCGGTGTTCCGTAGATTTCGCCTGTCTGTGTAAGCCGTTTTCTACGTTGGGTAGCGGTCAAGTCCTCCGATTCGTCATCAAACAATTGGGCCAACCCGAAATCCAAGACCTTCGCAACCGGCCGCGGCGAGAGCGTCGAGATCATGATGTTTTCAGGCTTCAAATCGCGATGAAGGATGTTGTTTCGGTGCGCGCTCTCGAGGGCCTCAGCGACTTGATAGACCACCCTCAGAGTAAAGTCGGTGGCTGGCTTGCCCTCTTTCAGCTTGTCAGAAAGCGAATACCCTTCCACAAACTCAACGACCATGAAGAACAGACCGCTGCCGTCGTCGAATCCATAATCATGGATTCCGAGGATGTGCGGGTGACTCAGACGCGCCATCGCCTTCGCTTCAATCTTGAATCGTTCAGCGAAGGTCGAAGTTTCCTGCAGAAAAGGGTGCAGGAATTTTATCGCAACCTTCCGGTCAACAGAGATCTGGGTTGCGCGGTAAACTTCGCCAGTCGCTCCTTCACCAAGTCGCTCTTCCAAACGATATCGCCCCTGTATGACTTTACCGCTGAGGTTTTCCGCCACGACGTCTTTACTTCTAATGTTAGGCCTTACGGTGACTTTAGCAGTGACTCTATCGACGGGACAACTGTGTCACGCAACGTCTCCGAGGACGCGCCGACGCGCGAAATCGCGCGCCTCTTCCAACAGATGGGAATCTTTCAAGATATCCCCGAACCGAAATTCTGAGCGGCCTGCCTGCCGCGCACCTAAGAACAGCCCGGCGCCACGCATGGCGAGATCGATTTCGGCCAAACGAAAGCCATCTTCAGTTGATTCGAACGCGCGCAGCCGCTCAAGGCTGTCAGCGCTCGCCTGATGCGATGCGAGGACGACGCACATCGAATCCAAATCTGACCGCCCCACCCTGCCCCGCAGCTGGTGCAGTTGACTGAGCCCAAAGACCTCCGCGCTTTCGATGACCATCAGTGTTGCTTGCGGCACATCAACACCCACCTCAATGACCGTTGTGGCGCACAAGACCTGGATTTCGCCGGCGCGGAACCGATCCATCACATCATTCTTGTCTTCAGGTGACATCCGACCGTGAAGCACTCCGACCGAAACTCCCTTCAGGTCGTTGTTCGCCAAGTGTTCGGCCCGATCCAGCACGTTTGCGCGGTGGCTTACGGCATCGCTCGCCTCGATGAGTGGGAAGACGATGAATGCCTGTTCGCCTGCCTCAACGCGCTCTTTGACGTATGCATAGAGCCTCGGACGGGCGGCAACCGACCGAAGCACGGTGCGGATAGGTTTACGGCCGGGCGGCTTCTCTTTGACGATCGACAGGTCAAGCTCGCCAAAACAGGCATGCGCTAACGCGCGCGGAATCGGCGTGGCAGTCATTGCTAGGAAATGTGGGTCACGCCCCTTTTGCAGTAGGGCTTCAATCTGTTCGACCCCGAACTTGTGTTGTTCGTCGACGATGACCAACCCCAATCGGTCCCCGCCTTCGGCGTAGACAACGTCCGACTGGAACACCGCGTGTGTGCCCACCAAAACATCGACCGCACCGGTCTCCAAGTCAGCCAGCAACTGGCTGCGGTCCGAACTCGATGTGGTTCCAGAGAGGTAGCCGACGGTCATTCCCAGGCCATCGAATAGCGGCTTGGCTTTCTCGAAATGTTGCTTCGCGAGCACTTCGGTTGGAGCCATCAAAACGGACTGGTGTTGGCTGCCAGCGCACACGGCGGCGGCGCAAAACGCCAAGACCGTCTTGCCGCTGCCAACATCGCCTTGCAGCAACCGGCGCATCGGAATCTGTGAATCCAACTCATGCACCAGGGTCTTGCTAGTCTCTTTCTGGTCACCAGTAAGCGAGAACGGCAAAGCCCGAATCAACTCTCGGCCAGATTCTTTATGGCTCAACCGAGGCGCTTGGGCGCGGCGCCGACCGGCTGCGTACTGGTGGGCCAGGTCGACCTGCAGGGTGTAGAACTCTTCAAAGACCAGACGCTCGCGAGCATGTCGCACCCGGTCCAGATAGGCCTGTGGGTCATCATATGTGACGCCCGGCAACAGATGGATGATTGCCAGAGCTTCCTGAACACTCGGGAACTCGAATTCGCGTTCAATGTCTTCAGGTAGTACGCGGCGAACTAGCGGCAGCACGTTTTTCGCCGCAACCTCGATGCCTTTGCGAATGGTTGCGCCGCGCACGTCCTCCATCTGCGAGTAGATGGGTTCAATCTTCACGCTGCGAACGGGCTTAATCCCCAGCGTCTTGGAGACTTTGACGGTGGGGTGTGCCATTCGCGGGTGGCCGCGTTCCCATTCAATCTTGCCCTCGGCCACGATGCCGTGTCCGACGATGAACTGCTTGGCAAACCACGTCTGTTTCATGTTGAACCAGAACAGGCGAAAGTACTGCCCGTCCGCGTTTACTGTGACTTCGGTCGGTGCGCGACCATGTCGCGGCGCCTTCTTCACATGCTCTATCGTGCCCCGAATCTCTGCATATTCAGCCCGCTTCTGAGCAAGCTCCGGTCCAGTGAGACCACGGTGTGTCTGGCGATATGCTCGTGGAAAGAAGAGCAGCAAATCCAATGCATCGTGGATATCGCGTGCCTTCAAACGTTCCACGGTCTTGGGGCCGACGCCGGGCAGTTTGCCCAGCTCGACGTTCGTCCCCTTGGGAACGACCAACGAAAAGCGGCCGGGCTGCACGCTGTCCAAATTTGCCGAATCTTCCATCTCGTGGTTTCTTCTATCCATGAAGTTGGACACTGCCATCGACGCATTCGTACTCCATTTACGCCTCGAGCGGAACCTCGCCGACAATACGGTGAAGTCGTATTCACGGGATTTGGCGCAGTTCGCGCAGTTCCTTTCCGACGACGACAGCTCGCCGATGATTGGTACGATTTCGCAAGAGGATGTGACCGAGTTCATGCTTGATGCGCTTGAGTCTGGCCTCAAGACGCGGTCACTCGCGCGCAAGATGTCTTCCATCAAAGGGTTGTTTAAATACCTACGAACCGAAAACGTGTTGACGGTGGATCCGACCGCAAACGTGGACACGCCAAAGTATGGCAAACGCGTTCCGGACGTTCTCAATAGCGATGAAGTTGAGTCGCTGCTCAACGCGCCTGACCGTCTCACACATGAGGGGCTGCGAGACGCGGCAATGCTTGAATTGCTCTATGCGACTGGATTGCGAGTCTCCGAGTTGGTGAACATCCATCAGCGTGAGGTCGACCTTCGAGCCGGATATGTACGCGTGACGGGAAAAGGTGGGAAACAGCGGATCGTTCCGATGGGTGAGCACGCCGTGGACATGATTGAAAGCTACCTGCAAACCGCAAGGGGGGCGCTTCTGGCCAAACATGGTGGCCCCGGCGGAACACCCTACCTCTTTGTGACCAGGCGAGGATCGTGCATGACCCGTCAGGGTTTCTGGAAGAATCTCAAACGCTACGTCGAGAAGTGCGACATCAAGAAGGAAGTGTCACCGCACAAACTCCGCCACTCGTTTGCGACCCACCTGCTAGAAAACGGAGCAGACCTACGGATCGTGCAGACATTGCTTGGCCACTCGGACATCGGAACGACGCAAATCTACACGCATGTCGCACAGCAACGACTGAAGCGAATGCACGAGGAGTTCCACCCAAGATCCTAGCGCCGCCGTTGACTTTCCGCTCGATTTGGGCACACTGGCGAGCCCACTTTGTCGACACGGATCGTCATGACGGAAACTCGCGAACACGCCAAGGATGCGCGTGAAGAAGACTCCTTCTTCCATCTGAATCTAGAAGCGTTCGAAGGACCACTCGAACTGCTCTTGGATCTGATCCGCAAGCATGAAGTCGACATCTTCGACATACCGATCTCGCTGATTACGGAAGAGTACCTTTCGTTCATCAAAGCGGCGGAAGATTTGGATCTGGAGATTGGTGGCGAATGGCTTGAAATGGCTGCATTGCTCATCCTAATCAAGAGCCGAATGCTGCTGCCAAAGCCTGAGACGGCCGAAGAAGACGGCCCTGACCCACGTGAAGAGCTCGTTGCGCGCTTGCTGGAGTATCAGAAGTACAAAGCAGCAGCGAGGGTGTTGGAAGACCAACCCCTGCTGGACCGTCACGTGTTCAAACCACCCACGCATGTCGAAGATTTCGTCGCGATGTTGGGGCCAACTCCGCTGGAAGATGCCTCGCTGTCAGACCTGATGGCGGCACTCAAGCGTGTGATCGAACGCTCCAAGACTGATGGCACCTGGGTTTACGAGGTGAACTCGCAGAAGCTCACATTGCGCAGCGTGATTCTGGATATCGCAAACGTGCTTCAATCAGAGCCACGCGTCCGATTCGATGAGTTGTTTGTTGGGCACGAACTCAGCAGACACCGCGTCATCACTACGTTTCTGGCCGTGCTCGAGATGACCCGCATGAAGATGCTCCGGGTGATCCAAAGCCGGCTTTTGGACGAGATTTACGTTGAGCGCGCGGTCATCGACATCCTAGAAGTAAGCCAAGAGCTCGAGCTGGAAGGCTAATGAAGACCGAAGAAACGCAAACCACAACCTCAACGACCACGCAGGTCGGTGCCCGCACCGTCTTGGAGTCGCTTCTGCTCGCATCCGAAGAGCCGTTGTCTGAAGCTGAACTTATCGCCTTGTTGCCGGAGTTCGACGAAGGCGCAATTCGCAAAGCAATCGCACAGATGCGGATCGATTTTTCCGGCATCGCCACCGGCATCCATATGGCCGATGTCGCTGGCGGGCTGCAACTTCGGACCAATCCGGAAGTACATGACTACGTGCTGCGTCTGTTTGAAGCCAAACCATCGAAGCTCTCTAAAGCCGCGATGGAGACTTTGGCCATTGTCGCTTACCGACAACCGGTCACGCGCGCACAAATCGACGAGATTCGCGGCGTAGACTCCACTGGTGTGGTGAAGAAGCTCACCGAACTCGAGCTTGTGGTCGTCGTTGGAAAGATGGACGACATTGGCCGGCCTAATCTGTACGGGACCACAAATCGATTCTTGGAGTTCTTCGGTTTAAACCACCTCGCAGATCTGCCATTACTAGACGACCTTGAGTTCGAGAGTTTGGATCTCGCACTGTTTGGTGAGGAAGAGTGATGGAAACGATGCGTCTTCAGAAATATTTGTCCAGGGCTGGCGTCGCCAGTCGACGGGCGTCAGAGCAGATGATGCTCGATGGTCGCGTGACAGTGAACGGGCAAATTTGTCTGGAGCTCGGGACGAAAGTAATCCCTGGCGAAGACAAAATTGAGGTTGATGGGAAGATCATCGACCTGCCCGTCTCCTACGTCTACGTCGCGGTAAACAAACCGCAAGGCTATATCACGACATTAGATGATCCTGAGGGACGTCCGGTTATCTCTGACCTCTTGCCCGATTCCATGCCGCGCATCTGGCCAGTCGGTCGCCTCGATTGGGATAGTGAAGGCTTGATCCTTATGACGAATGACGGTGAGCTGACGAATATGCTCACGCACCCAAGTCACGAGATCGTCAAGATTTACGCCGTGAAAGTGAGTGGCATCGTCGAGCCGAGCCATAAGGCGCTGGCGATGATGGCCGAAGGTGTGGACATCGGAGAGGGAGAAGTGACCAAACCCGCCACCGTGAACGTTGGTCGCTCAACCGGCAAGAATACCTGGTTGGAGTTTCAGATCTCGGAAGGCCGCAACCGACAGATCCGCCGAATGTGCGAAGCCGTCGGATTCCGAGTGATGCGTCTTCGACGATTGACCATCGGCCCGCTCGAGCTTTCCGGCACCTCGTCAGGGCAGTATCGCGCGCTCACAACCGAAGAAGTCTTTGATTTGTATAAGGCTTGTGGATCGGAGCCTCCGTCCGAAGCCATGCCGAGCAAGCGTCAAAAGAAACGCACGAAGAAGGCGCTGCATACGGGCAATTCTGGAAATAAGAAAAAACGGAAGAAATGACCTTGACACCTATAGGGCCGATCAGTAGTTTCCCTCCTCCTTGCTGCGGGGTGGAGCAGCCAGGTAGCTCGTCGGGCTCATAACCCGAAGGCCGCAGGTTCGAATCCTGCCCCCGCTACTAAAAACGCCTCACGAATTTCGTGAGGCGTTTTTTTTTCAATATTCCCACTATCGTCCCTGCGGTTCCCAAATTGACAGGCGCGCGCGAGTGCTGGTAATTTACGGCACTAAGGGTTTCCCTAAATCAACAAGGTCCATGGGTTTGGAGTCAAAGTGACGTGACTCCGGTACCTGATTATCGTTCGTTTTCAGACGAGTTTATGAAACAGGAACGGCTAGGCGAACTTCTTGTTCGCGAAAAACTGATTTCTCCTCAGCAGCTCAAAAAAGCTGTTGATCGTTCTCGAACCGAAGGCAGCCGGCTTGGTTACGAGATTACCAAGATGGGTTTCGTCGACGAGACGGACCTCACGAAATTCCTCAGCAAGCACTACGGCGTGCCCTCGATCAACCTCACCGATGTGACGGTTCCCGAGGCCATTGTCGCGCAAATCCCGCGTGAGGTTGCGGAACGACACCAGTGCGTTCCCGTCAACCGGTCGGGTGCAACGCTAGTGGTTGCCATGGCGGACCCTTCGAACATCTACGCTATCGACGATTTGAAGTTCATGACGGGCTACAATATCGAGGTCGTGGTCGCGTCGGAGTCAGCCATCGCTGAGACCATCGGGAAGTTGTATGGAGCCAGCGAACAACTGGACTACGACTACGATGCTATTCTGGGCGACTTGGACCTCGACGATATCGACTTCGTCGAAGAGGACGATGGCGGTGACGTCAACGACTTGGCGCGCGCATCCGAGGACGCACCGGTCATCCGACTGGTAAACCTAATCTTGGTCGACGCGATCAAGCGGGGAACGTCCGATATTCACATCGAACCGTACGAGAAATCATTTCGCGTCCGCTTCCGTGTCGACGGTGTCCTCGAAGAGGTGATGCGTCCACCAATGAAGCTGCGTAACGCGATCATTTCGCGCGTAAAGATTATGGCGAACCTCGACATCGCTGAACGACGTCTTCCACAGGATGGTCGTATCAAGCTGCGCATGGGACGTAACCGCGAGATGGACTTCCGCGTCAGTTCTTTGCCTACGCTGTTTGGCGAGAAGATCGTCTTGCGCCTCTTGGATAAGTCGAACCTTCAGCTCGACATGACGAAGCTCGGTTTCGACCAGAAGCCGCTGGAAGACTTCAAAGGTCAGATTCACCGTCCCTACGGTATGTGCCTGGTGACGGGCCCAACGGGTTCCGGAAAGACCACGACGCTGTATTCCGCCCTCGCCGAACTGAATCAGGTCACCGAGAATATCTCGACCGCCGAAGACCCCGTCGAATTCAACCTCGCCGGCATCAACCAGTGCCAGATGCACGAGTCTATTGGACTGAACTTCGCCGCAGCGCTGCGATCGTTCCTACGCCAAGACCCTGACATCATCATGGTGGGCGAGATTCGTGACTTCGAAACGGCTGAGATTTCGATTAAGGCCGCTCTGACCGGTCACATGGTGTTGAGCACTCTGCACACCAACGACGCGCCAAGTACGGTAAGTCGACTGTTGAATATGGGTGTTGAGCCCTTCCTGGTTACGGCGGCTCTGAACCTCATTTTGGCTCAACGTCTCGCGCGACGAATCTGCAGCGAGTGCAAAGAGCAAACTGAGGTTGCACGTCAAACGCTCATCGACCTTCAGGTCCCCGAAGATTGGCTCGACCGACCGACGTATAAAGGGTCCGGATGCCAACGATGCGGTTCCTCGGGTTATAAGGGCCGCGTCGCTCTTTACGAGGTGATGGTCGCAAACGAAGAACTCAAAGACTACATTCTGCAAGGCTACTCAACGGCTGAACTGAAAGCCGAAGCGATTCGGTTGGGCATGGATACTCTTCGCATGGCGGGAATCAAAAAGCTGTTCGAAGGCATGACAACGCCAGAAGAGATCGTTCGAAATACCGCTCCAGATTGATGCGTGACCAAAAAGTGGCGCGCAGACCATCTGGGGTGTATCCTAAGTAACAAAACCACCGAGAAGCATCGTGGCGAACCTTCACCAACTTCTGAAAATTATGGTCGACCAGGGGTCCAGTGACCTCCACATCACTGTTGGTGCGCCGCCACAGCTACGGATCGACGGTTCATTGGTACCGTTGAAGACAGCCCCCCTCACGCCAACCGACACTCGACAGCTTTGCTACAGCGTTCTAACCGACGCCCAGAAGCAGAAATTTGAAGGCGACAACGAGCTCGACTTGTCGTTCGGTGTCAAAGGACTAAGCCGTTTCCGTGGAAACGTGTTCATGCAGCGCGGGGCGGTAGCCGGGGTTTTCCGACTCATTCCATTTGAAATTAAGAGCTTCCAGGAGCTTGGCCTTCCTGCCGTTATCGGACAGTTCGCCGATAAGCCGCGTGGATTGGTACTTGTCACCGGGCCGACCGGTTCCGGCAAGTCAACCACGCTGGCGAGTATCATTGACAAGGTCAACGTAGAGAAGCGCCACCATATCCTTACAATTGAAGACCCAATCGAGTATCTGCACCCGCATAAGAACTGCCTGGTCAACCAGCGCGAGGTCGGGGCCGACACGAGTGGTTTCAAAGTCGCTCTTCGTTATGTTCTGCGCCAAGATCCCGATGTGGTTCTGATTGGTGAGATGCGTGACTTGGAAACGATCGAAGCCGCATTGACGATTTCCGAAACGGGTCACCTCGCATTCGCAACGCTGCACACCAATGGCTGTGTTCAGACCATCAACCGTATTGTTGACGTCTTTCCTCCTCACCAACAGGCGCAGATTCGCGCCCAGTTGTCATTCGTGTTGGAAGGAATTGTCAGTCAGCAGCTGATTCCACACGCTTCGGGACGCGGTCGTTGCGTTGCAGTGGAGGTGATGATTCCGAATCCAGCTATCCGCAACCTGATTCGTGAAGACAAAGTTCACCAAATCTACAGCGCGATGCAGGTGGGTCAGTCACGAAGTGCGATGCAAACAATGAATCAGTCGCTATTTAACCTTTACCGGGCCGGGAGTCTGACTCTCGAAGACGCATTGGCAAGAAGTAGCGACGCCGACGAACTTAGAACGATGATCGAGCAAGGTGGAAGCCCATCGCCGCAAGCCCAGCGTGGACGCGGCCGCGGGGTTCGTTACACCTAGTCACAGACAGTGAGATAAGCCTATGCCCGTTTTCGTATGGGAAGGACAGACGCGCGGGGGAGAAACCCGCTCCGGCGAAATGAACGCCCAAAATGCCGACGAAGTCGGCCAACGGCTTCGTGCGCAGGAGATTTCTCCGTCCAAGATCAAAAAGAAAGGTGGCGCCCTAGCCTTCGGCAAGACGCGCGTACCAATGAAAAGTCTGGTTATTTTCACCAGACAGTTCGCGACCATGATCGATGCCGGTCTGCCGATTGTGCAGTGTTTGGAGCTTCTTGGGGGTGCCGAACCTCACAAGGGATTCCGCGCCATCATTGAAACCGTCAAGAGTGACGTGGAGTCCGGGTCGACATTAGCGGAGTCGATGAGTAAGCACCCTGGCGCCTTCGACAGTTTGTACACCGCCTTGGTGTCCGCTGGTGAGGAAGCCGGTATCCTCGACACCGTCATGAACCGACTCGCGCTGGAGATCGAGAAGGCCCAAAAATTGCGCCGGAAGATTAAGAGTGCTTTCAGCTATCCGACGATCGTTTTGGTAATCGCGGTCGGCGTTGTCATCATGTTGCTTTATAAGGTGATTCCAACCTTCACCGCGATGTTCACCGAGATGGGAGCTGGAGAACTACCAGGCCCCACACAGTTCGTTGTTTCGATGTCGGAATTCGTTCAAAGCAACTTCCTATTCATCGCTGGTGGATTCGCGCTGTTGGCCATTTTGGGTACAGCCTTCATGAACTACCCGGCTACCCGTGCCATTTTCGACAAGTTCATCCTGAAGACACCGCTCTTTGGCCCGCTTGTTCAAAAGGCCGCTGTCGCACGTTTCACCCGAACACTCGGAACCATGGTCGCTTCTGGCGTTCCCATCGTCGATAGTTTGGAGATCGTCTCGAAGACCTCTGGAAACATGACGATTGAGGATGCGATTCTTCACGTCCGAGAGAAGATCTCGGAGGGTCAGAACATGGTTGACCCTCTCACTGAAACGGGAATCTTCCCACACATGGTCGTGCAAATGATTGGCGTGGGTGAATCCACGGGTGCTTTGGACACCATGTTGAACAAGATTGCCGACTTCTACGAAGAAGAAGTTGACGTCGCCGTCGACAACCTGACGTCCATGATTGAACCCCTACTCATGGTGTTTTTGGGCGGTGTCGTGGGTGGCATGCTCATCGCCATGTACCTACCAATCTTCGAGCTCGCTGGTAGCATCAAGACCGAGTAAATGGCGACTGCGACCGCAGCACGTACACCAGTAATGAGACGTCGACTGGAGGGCCTGATGGCCCTTCGAGTCGTTCTTGTCACCATCCTTCTGGGTGGCGCACTGGCCATCGATATCGACGACATGTCGAATCTTCGAGAGTTCAGATTTGCGTCATTTGTATGGCTCATTGCTGCGACTTATCTGGCCACCATCGTGTACGGCCTGTGGATGAGGCGCAGCGAGGACTGGGTCGCTCAAGGAAGCGTCCAAGTCATCACCGACATCATTATCGTTGGCCTTCTCACACAGATTACGGGCGGACTCGATAGTGTGTTCGGCATCCTGTTTTATCTCACAATCGTCGCCAGCGCCGTTCTTCTCGGCCGACAGATGGCTGTCACCACCGCTACCCTCGCTGGTGCCTGGGTGGTGGTAAGTGCTGGAATCGACCTTCAGTGGCTCGAGATTCCAAACATCTTGCCAGTGAACCGCCCCCTGAATGAAACCGTCTACCGTAGCGTGGTAAACGTTGCGTCAGCGTTTCTTGTGGCGGCACTTGCCGGCTACCTCTCAGAGTCTCTTGGCGAAGTGCAGAGCGAGCTTGCACAACGTGGTGAGGACCTTAAGAAACTGAAAGCGCTGAATGAGAAAATACTGCTATCCATGAACAGCGGTGTCCTCACAGTCGATTCGCAAGGTGTCGTCATCTTTTTCAACCGTGCCGCTGAGAAGATCACGGGATTGTCAGCAGATATCGTGTTGGGAACGGAGGTTTCACAACTCTTTCCGGTCATCGCAGAAGCCATCAAACACGGAAACGACGCACTGCAACGCGAGGAAGGTGAGTACACAACCACCGACGGCACCGAGCTCTTTTTGGGGTTCTCTATCTCCCCTCTACTTGATGAGAACGATACCCCCGACGGCCTTATCGCTATCTTTCAGGATCTTACCGCCATTCGAGAGATGGAAGGTCAGATACGGCGGTCTGAGAAACTCGCGGCAGTGGGTGAGCTCTCTGCCGCCATCGCCCACGAGATTCGCAACCCATTGGCTTCGATTTCAGGTGCTGTCGAGATGCTTCAACCCAACGGCGATGAAGAAGAAACACAGACGCTTCAGAAGATTGTAATCCGCGAAGTCGACCGATTGGATGGACTAATCTCCGACTTTCTCAATTACTCAAAACCACGCGAACTGCAGCTCGAGGCCCTTGACCTTACCCGAATCATTGACGACGTATTGACGCTGGCTAGCAGCGAGTTCGGATTGGTCGAGACTGAAATTGAATCGGAACTGAAGGACACGCGTGTCTTTGCCGACGGAGAGGCCACACGTCAGATACTCTGGAATCTATTGCGTAACGCGGTTCAGTCGGTCTCTGGTGAGGCAAAGATCATCATCCGACTTGAACGTGCGAAGGACTCTGTGCTTGTCTCAATTGAAGATAATGGACCAGGCGTCCCCCCTGAACTTCGTGATCGCGTGTTTGAGCCATTCTTCACCACGAAATCAACTGGCACTGGGCTTGGATTGGCGACTACATTCCGACTTGCCGAACAACAAGGCGGCACCATCAACGTGTCTGAAAGCTCGGCACTTGGTGGTGCCAAATTTCAATTGAGTCTTCCACAGTCAAACGTGATGCCCCCCAAGGCCGTGTAATGGAACACAAGGTACTAATCGTTGATGACGAACTGAGCATGCGTGAGTTCCTGTCGGTTCTTGCCAAACGAATGAACCTTGAATTTGAAACTGCGGAAAATGGGGATACCGCTGTCGAAATCCTCGAACAAACAGGTGCGCCCTATTCCCTTGTCATTACAGACTTAAGCATGCCGGGGAGCACGAATGGTCTGGAGGTTTTAAAACGAACCAAAGCGCTGTGGCCCGCCACTCAGGTGATTATGATCACCGCATTCGCCACCGCGGAAACCGCCGTTCAAGCTATCCAGGCGGGGGCATACGACTACATCACCAAGCCCTTCAAAGTCGACCAGGCGAAAATTGTCATCGAGCGTGCTTTGGAGAAGTACGCATTGGTCGCGGAGAACCTCCATCTGCGCCAGGAGCTGGAGGCAAAGGGGTCCCAACCCGATATCATCGGTGAATCGGAAGCCATGAAGTCGATCTTCGAGCTCGTCGATCGCGTCGCGAGGACGAAGACAACAATCCTAATCACGGGCGAGAGCGGGACAGGTAAAGAGTTGATTGCGAGGGAGATACATCGCAGAAGCGGTGTGGCAGACGGACCATTCATACCTCTCAATTGTGGAGCTATCCCTGAGAACCTGATCGAGGCCGAGCTGTTCGGATACAAAAAGGGGGCGTTTACCGGAGCGGCGGAGGATCGAGATGGCGTGTTTGAAGCGGCCAACGGCGGAACCGTCTTTTTGGATGAGATCGGTGAACTTCCGCAAGTCGCACAGGTCAAACTGCTACGTGTCCTTCAAGAAAAGAAGATCAAACCCGTGGGTAGTCCAGAAGAACGGTCCGTGGACACGCGCGTCGTGGCCGCAACCAACCGAGACCTTTTGGCAGAGGTGGAGGCTGGCAGATTCCGAGAAGACCTTTACTACCGGCTCAACATCATTCCTATCGAAGTTCCGCCCCTGCGTGCGAGATCAGGCGATGTGCGATTGCTACTTGAGCACTACGTCGCCAAGTACAGCGAACAGACCGGCAATCCGATTGAAGGTATTGACAAGGAAGCTCTAAACTTGCTTCTCAGCTACGATTATCCTGGAAACGTCCGCGAACTGCAGAACATCGTCGAGCGTGCAGTTACATTGGAAATGGGGAGCTTTGTGTCCATGCGTTCACTACCTCCGCAGCTACGACCAGACTCAGATTCCGAAAGGATTTCGCTGCAACTGACCGCCGATGGTGTAGACCTGGAGGCACTTGTTGAAAAACTCGAAAGACAACTCATCGGTCAAGCTCTGGAGCTCGCTGAGGGGTCCAAAACTAACGCTGCCAAACTTCTTGGACTGTCTTTCCGATCATTGCGTTATCGAATCCAAAAATACGAGATGGATAACGACTGACCATTTGGATCACTTCCCGGTTTCAAGACCAAGTAGGAAAGACATGCGGCAAAATCCTCACTTGTTCATCGATTCAGCCAACCAAAGCTGGACGGCCCGTTTCTTGCTCGTCTATCATACGACAAACTAAAAGTACTCAAGCAACTGGAGGACCCTTATGTCCGCAAAGAAACTACCACCTCTACGGTTTGGCACGAAGTCTGAGTCTGGCTTCACCCTGGTTGAACTTATGGTCACGGTCGCGATCGTAGGAATTCTCGCAAGCATTGCAGTGGTGGCTTATGGCAGATACCTCAAGGCTGGCAAAATCCAAAAACTTCAAGGCTTTGCGCAGGCAGTCGCCGCTGGTGAGGAACGTTTCCGATCGCGCAATAACGCATATTATCCTGTCGGTGGCGGAACCATTACGTGGGCAGCGGAAGAAGATGAGTTCATCAACCTTTTGGACTTCGCGGGCCCAATACCTGCTGATGTGACAATCACTGTCGAATCTTGGGATGCAGGCGGCTCCTGTGCCATTTGCGGAGGTACCGGACCAGATTTGACCCAAGCTGGATTCGCGGTTCAGGTCACTCAAGACTTGAACACAAGCAACTCAAACGACACCACGATTGTCTACCACAACACCTCGCCAGCCCCGATTACTCTGAACGAAGGGACGTAAGTCTTGGGACTGGCGAGATTTGTCAGTTCCAAACTTCGAAAGTGACAATAATTGTCAACCCACTTTCCCATCGGAACTCGTCAACCACCGGATCACCGCTAATTCCGGTAAATTTTCAAAAAAAATTCGAGTTGGCA
>JAUIBR010000106.1 GCA_030427705.1 bacterium
GTAACGCCCGCGCCCTGCAAGACCGCAGACAATGCTCCGACCAAAACGAAATCCACCTCGTGGTCCAAAAGACACTTCAGAATGGCTCGAAAATCACTCGGGGTCTTCAAGCTCCTCCCTCATCTGCAAAACGGCGTTGGCGTGGTCTTGAGCGTATTGCAGGCGCTCATCGATGGTCAGAGAACGCAGCCAACGGATTAGCGACCGGTCTACGCCCTCTGGACTGATGTCCGGCGGTGGGGGCTTGTTTGAGGTTTCTTCGTTCTCGCTCATAACACGTGAATACTACGCGAATGTTGGGATTTCGGACACCGAATGGTGGGTGTTTGTGCTTCGGCCTATCAACTCCAAAACCTCGGCCATCAGGCTCAGCTGAAAGTAGGACTCGTAGTGTGTGCTGAACATCGGTACGCATCGCACCCTCGCGGCACGGCGCTGCCCAATTTGCAAGGACTCGACCTGTACTATCGCGAGACCTTTATCGGTTCGGTGTTGGATGAGCCAACCAGACTCGGCGGCCGCGATGGTCCAACCCTTTGCCATCAAGGCCTTGAGCAGTGATTCGTCGTCCATTGTAGTTAGCCGAACGTGCCAAAGCCCGGCTCTGTAGCGGTCCTCGGGCAGTACGTCAGCGGCAAGTTCCGGTCGATTACGGTACAATCGCCACCTCGAATACAACTGCCCAATCGCGAAAAACGGTGCCGGAATCCAGGCGCCGAAGTAGGCCAACGCACACAAGAGGGCCGTCGCAGGAATGGCTTTGGCCGGATATCTCGAATTGGTATCGGGGGCATGAGCCGAGCGCTAATCTCCGGTTGGCTTAAGCCAACTCGAACCACATCACTCAGAGCAATGTTCCCAAGGCTCGTCGCAGTTCTCAACCATTTGGTCGTCTTCGATGCAAGCACAGGACACTCCATAGAATTGAGACCATCCTGACGGAGCTTCTGCAAGTCCTTCGAGAATCCCCCAACAAACACCAAACGGATCCACGATAGCATTTTGACCATCGTCCCCGACATCGTTCATAGGTAGGCACAAACCCTCGGTTTGGATTGCACCGTAGCATTGCTTGTCTGAATGCCAATCGTAGAGCCAAACCGTCTGACACTGCCCAAAGAACTGAACGCAATCCTCCACTGGAACGTCTGTGCAGTTGATGGACATATCGTCAGTGAAGTCAGGAAGGTCCGAGTTCTTAAGATCCTCGACCCCGAAATCCGATCCGAAGTCGGTACCAGACATATCGTGGGTGACCTTTGGATCGTCTGCAGCACAGCCTACCAAGAGCATCAAGAAGAGAAGATGTGGCTTTGCGTAACTTATGACTGGACCTCACTGATTAGCGACGAAACAAATGCGCAAATGAAGTTGATTGCTTAACCATCGAAATCACTCAGGGCAGAAGTTCCAGCTGTCAGTGCAATCGTCTGTGACTTGTTCCCCTTTGATGCATGAACAGGGAATTATGTAGTGTTGTGTCCAGCCAGGCGGCTCCATTACCAAAGCTGGCAACATGCCCCAACATCTTCCGTCGGAGTCGACGATAGAGTGATGTAGTTCATCGACAACCTGCTCAACTGGCAAACAGAAACCGTTTTCGCTTGGAAAGGCATGGTAACACTGCGCGTCCGGGAACCACTCGTATAGCCTCACAGTCTGGCATTCCCCAAAGAACTGAATGCAATCCTCTACTGGAACCTCCATGCAATTGACGGACATGTCGTCAGGGAAGTCAGGGAGGTCCGAGTCGCTAAGATCGGCCACCGCGAGATCCGATCCGAAGTCGGTACCAGACATATCGTTGGTGACCTTGGGATCGTCTGAGGCGCAGGCCTGCAGCACAAAGAAAAATAGCAGGTGTACAGGTAGTTTATTCATAGTCGTACTTACCTGAGTAATAGCAAAATGCGTGGACGGTGGTCTCGCCCGCAGTGGAAATTCGGAAGGTTGGTAGTTGAACGGTGATACACTTGCCGTTGAGCGTTGTGGTCGCACCATCAAAACTAACCATATGCTTCAAGTCGTAGGAGTAATCGGATTTGGTGGTTCCACTCGTGCTCGTCGTACAAAGGCCATTTACCGGTTCGGAAATGGTGACTCTTAGTGTGACGTCGGACGCATCGTCCTTGGACATGAAGAACTCGTCCTCTTGCAGGACACACTTTACAAAGTCGACTCCAGAAGATGGCATCGGATTAGTGAACGCTTTGATGATAGTGGTGCCTGTGCTCACTAATGTTCGGGTTTGCATGGAGTAACCTGCGGGCGCAAAGAAGCTATCACTAAACTGTCGCATCCTGAGCTTGCCCAAACCCCATCTATCGTCCGCACCGCTGGTAAGACGAGTGCCGTTGACATCACGGTCAGTCATGCCAAGCATCATGGTGTGCAAACGCCCTGCGCTGTTTATCCATGTCTGTCCGTTGGATAGAGCCCAATCTTTGAGATCAATCGCGGCCCCGGCAACGTGTGGTGCGGCAATGCTAGTTCCTGAAGCAGTTGAAGTTGAGATTACTCCGTCCCCTGCTGTGTTCGACCCAAAAAATGAAACAGCACCCGGTGCAACAAGATCGATTCCTGACATGGCGCCTGGCACTGGAGTAACGCCACCATAATCGATGTCCACACCACCGAGAGGACTAGTGCTGTTGAGCGAACAATTCCCAAGACCATAGAGGTTGCAGGTGGAGGTGCTGGCGGCCAGCGCTCCAACGGTCAGAGTTGCGGGAATATCACCGGGCGAGTCCAAGTTGCAGAGACCCGACGGAGTCTGATTTCTTGGGCCATTTACAATCAAGACTCCGTTTAAATAGGCGATTTCGAACCAATCTTCGTCAGGAAGCGAACTTGTAGCATTACAACCTGTTAGTGGCCCGTTGGGATCAAAGCACCCCGTTTCACAATCCCACCAAGAACTGGAGAGGTTGATTACGTCGGGTTTGAAATCGCCTGAGTCTTCGAACAATGCCTCGTAGATCGCAAGATGGCGTTCATCGTTGTTCACGCCGGCCCACATTTGTACTTGTGCCTCAGGTGCCATGCCCGACCCCATTTCGCGCCAATCAACACAATGGTCTGGTGCTAGAAAACAAGCATCTCCCATGACGGAATTCTCACCTTGAGCGTCTTCCAAATCACCTACCACCACCGACATCACGTTATTGGGATGGCTATCACCACCAAGAACATTCGCCATATTCGTCCGGTTGTCGCAACCGGTTGATACACACCGTTGACGTTTGGTAACCCTGCTTCCATACACTCCAGCGCTATTCAACAGTCTTGCTTCGTCGTTCCAGTTTGCCTCTCCAGCTTTCTCCATCACAGCGACATTCAACCTGGATTGGTCATGAAAACCAGAATTGGATCGCCAACCATCGTATCCAGCGTCGATGAACCGATCGACGCCTACTCGAGAGTTTGCCCGTCCAAGGCCCAACGGCCAGTTTCGGCTTGGTTGAGAACAGGAAGGATTGCAGTTGTCATCTGTTCCATCGTCCCAGCCAATCGCGACGCGTCGAAGATCACTCCGACTTACAAGATCTGTGAATTGCTGGACCGGTAGATCCAACCGCATCCAACCCATCAAATCGGGTTGTTTAACAATTTTTACATCGTTGTCGACTGCCCAAGAAATCAAGTCACTCGATAATCGCTCAATTTCGAGTTCTCGATTCGAGATTGTTTGAGCTCGTGCTGCCTCTAGGGTCGCTTCCGAAAACGCATCATATCCGCGATTTTGAACGCTTTGTGGTATGTTCCAAAATGGAACGCCTTTCACCTTCACGAGCACAAAAATCCGCTCGTCGAGTTCAGACCGCCGGATCTGATCCCAAACTAGTTGATCGACAACCAACGGACGGTTGTCGACTGGTAAAGGCAGTGCCGCATTTTCTATCTCCAAATCCCTCCAATAGCTCACGATGCTTGTGCTACGACCAAATGAATCGAATGTAACTTCTACATCTTCGTGAACGAAGTTCGCTGGATCTGTGAAGACCGAAATGGATGGACTAATCGTAGTGTACTTTTGGACATCCGTGATTTCCCCTGACTCCGTGACAAAAGGGGGAAGAGTTGAGGATTCGGTTTGAATCCGTCGATACGCCAGCATGAGCGGCGGTTTAACCGGAAGCTCTTCGGGACGAGCGTAGATGTCCTCCGATAAGGAGGATGATATTGAGGTCGTGGTGACCTCAGTCTCATTTCCGCAGCCAAGGCTCGCTATCGAAAGCGCCATGAATGCGAATCTGCGAATCTGCGAATCTGCGAATCTGCGAATCTGCGAATCTGCGAATCTGCGAATCTGCGAATCTGCCTCATAGAATCCCCTAACGTGATTGAAATGTTTGAGAAGTATAGTGGCAGAGAGATCTTGAATCAACCAGAGAACCACAAAGACCCGCAATACTTCGGGTCATGTCGTGGATAGCCTTAAACATCGGGGGCATGAGCGTGGTCTCAATCGCGCCATTACTCCTCTTCCATTTTGGCAGCCTCGCGCAACAGAGGTAGGCGGGCCTGGTCTTTGGGAGTGGTGGATTTCTCCTTCAGCGCTACATACTCCGATAGTGAGAGCACATGAAGCTCTTGCCCCTGCCAGTTCTTCACAACGCAGCGTGTCTGTAGCTCATCGTAACCCATCCCATCTTCGATGGTTCCAAGCACGTCCAGCGGGCCATAGTCGGTTAGGAGCAGCTGGTGTCCTGCGGTTTCGAGATGCTCTTTCGTGGGGGACAACCTCGCAGGATGGCCGCGATACACAGCATTCATCGAACGAAGCGCCGTCAGGAAACGCTCCAGGTTGGCGTCGTCTCGGGAATGCACAACATCCACGTCGAAGGTGGTAACGCCCGCGCCCTGCAAGACCGCAGACAATGCTCCGACCAAAACGAAATCCACCTCGTGGTCCAAAAGACACTTCAGAATGGCTCGAAAATCACTCGGGGTCTTCAAGCTCCTCCCTCATCTGC
>JAUIBR010000107.1 GCA_030427705.1 bacterium
ACTGGTCGTAAGCTTTCACCCATGCGTGCGTCCGTGGTTGCTGCGGATTTTGTTTCAACAGCCTGATTCTACAGCGCTTTCTGGCGCACGCAACCTTCCCGAAATGAATTGGATGAATAAGGCGGGAGTAGAGTAGCACGCTGCCTGCTTTTCTCGCAGTTTCTCGAAGGCGTCGAATGCATCAGGGAAAGAGTCTTGCTTTGAGGTCAGGAACAGATGCGTGAAATATTGCGCGAGACCTTCTTTCACTGACTTATCGACGCTCTTGAATCTCTTCGATTCCCATTGCGTTCCGTCGATTTCGAACCCTTGATGGGTGTATGCGTGCGCCAACTCATGTGCGAGAACGACGATAGTAAGGTCTTCGACATTCACGCCCAGAAGATCGCTGACCAGTCCAATAATACCCCAGTAGATGAAGACCTCACCGACTTCTTCGCCGTAGAAGTTGGTTCCGTATGAATACTCACCCAGTATGTCATGCTCTAGATGCAGGATTTTCTGGAGTGGATCGCGTGTATCTAGAACCTGAAGCAACTCCTTGAAACGTTCTTGGTGGTGTTCGAATAACGCACCGTCGAGTGGTTGCATCTGGATGCTTTCGTTGGCGGCAAGCATCTGATTGACGCTCTGGTAGTTAGACCAGCGTAATGCCCCAGCTTCTAACAGCGTACGAACCTTCGAGAGTTCGAGCAGCACCAGAATGTCATCATCGAACTCGATGTCTTGCAGGTTGTGTGGGCGCCCGGGATCTAGGGTGACGGATACTTGACGGACACGGCGTTGACCCTCGTCTTCGAATGAGAACGATAGTCGTGTTCGGTCGCGCAGCAGGTTTCTGACAGTCGTGTTCGCTCTTCGGCGCGCCCCTTCGACTCGTTCTTCGGTTTTCGGATCGACCCTTCTCAGTAACTCTGACAACGTGATAGGCATTCTAACTCCCTCGTGCCTGCCGCTGCCTGTTGCCCAAACCCGCGTCCAGCTGTTTTCGCATATCCATAATCGCCAGTCTCGCCACGTCTGAAAACTTCTTGGTGACGATGGGCAGATCGTTTTTGTGTCGGAACTTGTATTCGAGGTAGGTATCGCGGGCGTACGGACGATCCGATACGCTTGCGGAGGTTATGGGCAAAGTAGGTTGTGGGGGCATTGATGGTATTATTCTGAATCGCCCCGGGTTTACCGGAGGGTGCTTGACTCAAATGTTAGGCTGCATTTTCGGTTTGGTTCAAGTGACCAGAAAGCTTGGTCGCGGAAAGTAGCCAAATTTGAAGCCGATCATCCGCCAAGGCCGCTCCGTTTCCTTGCTTTACAAAGGCTTGCGCCATACTGTCCCGAGGCGAAGGGCGGTATTTCAATGACGAGCGAACGAACGACAGGCAATTTTCAGTTTCTTCAGCCCATTAGCTCCCAGCTCGTGAAGCTGGGAACTCTAGCCGAGCACTATTTTCATGCTGACCCAAGCACGTCGCTGATCAAGCTGCGGCAGTTCTCTGAAATCCTGACACAGTTCCACGCCGCCCATGCCGGCTTGCTTCCTGAGCCTGCCGAGGCGCAGTCCGATCTGCTGCGCCGCCTGAAGTTTGAACGGGCCATTCCCGACAAAGTGCTCGATGTCCTTCATCACATTCGGAAGACCGGCAACTCGGCCGTCCATGAAGGAGCAGGCGATCACAGGCAGGCACTCACGGCGCTCAAGATGTCTGTTCAGCTCGGCATCTGGCACTACCGCGTTGTTCGCAGAGACCCCAAGTTTTCTCCCGGCCCATTCGTGCCACCAGTAAACCCAGCCTCCGCAGCTGAAGAATTACAGCAGGAGCTTGCTCGGCTGCGCAGCGAGCGGGACGCAGCTCTCAATGAAGCGCAACTGGCCCAAGAAGCTGCCGAGCTGGCTCAGCGTCAGGCGGAGACGGCTTCAGAACGTGAGCAGCGCGAAAAGGAAGAACGGGCGCAATGGGAAGCTTTGGCCCAAGAGGTCGAGCAAGACCGTTCCGAGCTTCAAAGGCACCTCCAAGAGCTACAGGAAGCTGCCACTTCTCAATCCGCAAACACACGCACTGAGTTTGTTCAGACGGCGCAAGCCGCATCTTCGTCCATTGATCTAGATGAGACGGCAACACGTGACTTGATCGACCAGCAATTGCGCGACTGGGGTTGGGAAGCAGACAGCGTCAATCTCCGACACTCGAAGGGCACTCGCCCCGCAACAGGGCGTTCTATGGCAATCGCAGAGTGGCCGACCAAGAGCGGCCCAGCCGACTACGCCCTGTTTGTCGGCGAACGCTGCCTTGGGATCGTGGAGGCCAAGCGCTACCGAAAGAATATTTCTGCTGCGATTGATCAATCCGAGCGCTATTCAATGGATTTCGACCATGAAAGCTCCATTGGCGCTTGGGATGGCGGGTATCGTGTGCCCTTTGTGTTCGCCACGAATGGTCGACCATATTTGAAGCAGATCGAAACCGAGAGCGGCATCTGGTTTCGCGATGTGCGCTTAGCGACCAACCACCGCCGAGCGCTTGTCGAGTGGCCCACACCTGAAGGTCTCGAAGCGAAGTTTGATACCGATAGAGAGACGGCGCAGAAGGCGCTTGAAAGTCGCCCCTTCGACTTCGGTTTCCAGCTCCGCCCATACCAGAAGGCAGCGATTGAGGCGGTCGAGGAAACCCTATCGACAGAGCAGCGCGAGATTCTCGTTGCGATGGCTACGGGTACGGGCAAAACCAAGCTCGCCATTGCGATGCTATACCGCCTCCTTTCCTCGAAGCGCTTCCGTCGCATTTGTTTCGTTGTAGACCGCTCAGCGCTCGGCAATCAGACCGGCGACGAGTTCATGAGCACGCCCATTGAAGGGCCAAAAACCTTCGGTCAGCTATTTGGCATTCAGGGCCTTGAGGACGTGAAGCCCGACCTGGAAACCCGGGTTCACATCTGTACGATCCAAGGGCTTGTGAAGCGTGTTCTCTATACCGACGACCCAGCCGACACACCCCCCATAGATCAATACGACCTGATCGTCGTCGATGAATGCCACCGTGGGTACCTGCTTGATCGGGAAATGTCGGATGCCGAGCTGAGCTTCCGTGGCCAAGACGACTACATTTCAAAGTATCGCCGGGTGCTTGAGTATTTCGATGCCGTAAAGATTGGCCTCACCGCGACGCCAGCGCTCCACACAGCACAAATCTTTGGCGACCCAATCTACACCTACACATACCGTGAAGCTGTGGTTGATGGTTGGTTGATCGACCACGAACCGCCTGTTCGTATTGAGACGGCGCTCAGTGCCGAAGGTATCAAGTTTGAGAAAGGCGAAGAGTTCGAGGCAGTCGACACAACAACCGGCGAAGTCGATCAAGTTTCAGCCCCTGACGAGATTAACTTCGAGGTCGAAGCTTTTAACCGCAAGGTGATCACGGTCCCGTTCAACCGCGTCGTGGCACAGGAACTGGCGAAACACATTGACAGCTCGACCTCTGGATGCCGGCACTTTTCGGGCCCCAAAATACGGTTCATCTCGTCAATGAACTCTTCGGAGCTTGGGTCGGCGTGATTAGTGAATTCCTTCACGCCATGGTTGCCCCAAGCAGCCCCAACTATTCCTTCATCAATTGGAATGCGAATTCGACCATTGTCCTCGTAGACCTTCGTAGGTGAATGGCGAAAAATCTGCCTGAGATAATGGTCTTTATCTTGTTGGAGACGATAAATCGTTACTCGGCATCGATGGTCAAAACCGGTCTCTTTAGATGTAAGAAGATACTTCAAAGCGCTACCAAGAGTCTCCAAATAGCTGCTCTTGCTATCCGCGTGCGCTTGGGCCTCGTCGCGAAGGGCTTCCCTAGCATCTTGTAGCTCGATCCCATTCTCTTTGAGTTCGCCTAGTCGGTACCTATTGATGAAGCCATCAATCCTCCCAACGAGCGCGGCCAGCAAAGCTAACCCAAAATACGGGACCGGGGTTTCAAAGTTCGTCACATTACCCTTCAGCGTGGTAAGCGCGAGTTCGAAGGTGCTTGGTTCGTCACTCTCTGCGAGATTGGCCCTGAGCCACAAGCCAATCAAGATGGTCAGCAACGCCAAAACCAGTGTGGCAATCGCCTCCAAAACTGGCAGGCCAAAATTCTTCAGAAACTTCAACATTACAATTGTCTAGGGCTTGCCTGAACACTCGTCACAGTGTCAGTGGTCGTTGCGCTCGTTTCAAATAAGTATGGCTGATATCTAGAGTTCTGGCAATCGAACGGGACGACCGTCTTCCAAAGGCAAACATCACACCTTGGCTCGAAGGCCGACAAATCTGGTAGAAGACTACGGCGTTTTGCGCTCCGAGTACTCTTCTACCGACAGTTCATATCGCTTGCCAGTGAGCATGTCGTTTTTCAGCCGTGGCATCAGATGGCTGTAGTGCCGCTCAATCATGCCGATTGATGTGCCCATCTGTATGGCCAAAGCGTGGATATCCATACCGTCATTGACCAGTGCGAACGTCGCGTAGCTGTGGCGTAGGCTGTATAGTGTGCGATCTTCCCCAGTCTTAGGGCACTTGAGCAGTCCAGCGTCCTTTAGAAAAGCCTTGAAGGTCTGGGGCAGATGCTCGGTGACCGTTCCATCGGGCAAACAAAACACTGGCAAATCCAGCTTCTGCTGTAAGCATTGCGTAGAAATCCATGTGTTTGATGGCCTCCGTTCGGGCGTGAATGCGTTTGAGATAGCCGATGGTTCCGGCACGACCGATGGCTTCATGCGGCTTGGTTTTGCCGTGCAGGTAAAACTCCACGTACTCAAGATCGTTCTCTTCGAACACGGTGACATGCTTCCAGCGCAGGTTCTGTGCTTCGGTGCCGTGTCGCATGCCGGTATTGGCCAAGATCAACACATAGTCGCGCAGCAGATGCCGCATGTCGCGTGACTTGCCGCCTTTGCCCCGGTCGATCCAATGCGGCAGCTTGCGGATCAG
>JAUIBR010000069.1 GCA_030427705.1 bacterium
AGCCATCTCTCCCGCGAAAAATCACGGAGTTGAGTGTCAACCATGTCGTCGAAAAAAGTGTTACCCATGTACCTACAGAAAAGTGTTACCTATGTACCCGGTGATTACCTGGTTCTTGGTGTGAATCATTGCATGTGGCAAGAATGCGGTCATCAGGTTTTAAGCGAGGTTAGCTATGAGTTTCTCCCTGTACATCAAGGGTGCCCGCCCCACTTGCGCTGAGGTCAACGCGTTTTGCGCAGAGAAGTACGCCGACTTTTCGTGGGATTATCTGCCAGAAGCTGATGCCTGGCCGGACGACGAGTACGGGCATGCTTTTCGATGGGGAGTTTCAACACGAACCGTCGAATTGGGCATGTCAGAAGACAGCTTCCAAGTTCGCATCATGTCTTGCTCGTGTCCGGAGGACTTCGAGTTGGCGCTCGCGATCGTGGAGTTCGTTGCAAACCAATACGACGCCGAGATTGAAAGCGAATACGGAAACACGTGTTCGGCCGCCGAACTTCATAGCGAGTTCGATCAGGACTGGATCGATGAGATGGCGGACCGCGGCGCGACGATCCTGCCCCGCATGCTGGAATCTGGCGATGTCGCGGGCCCTCTAACCATCCCAGGTCCGCGCAAGAACTTCGTGTTTGGTGAACGCGTACAAGCCGAGGTCGGCCCCGTCGACGATGGATACGCTGACCGCCTATTCGACAAGATTCGTGAGGTTCGATACTTCGACCCCGACGAGATCTACTTCCACGCCAACGTGATGCAGATCGAAAACGACGGCGAGCGAACCCTGTTCTCGGTTTGGGGGCCAGGGGTGGACTATGTGTTCCCGGACGTCTCTAACCTGGTCATCGTGGACGACCGCCACATCATGATTGCGACAGAAGACATAGAGCGCCTGCCGCATGTCAACTTCAGGTTCCTAGACGACCAACAGCTCGTTGTTGACGCCGTCCCCGAGGCCAATTGGCCCGAAGTCGTCGAAGCGGCCCGTGGAATTGGAACGGAGCTCTAAACCGAAAACCCCGCCAAAGGCGGGAGATAACTCGAGGCAAAGCCGAGAAAGATAACTTGCCGAAGGCAAAAGAAAACTCGAGGCGAAGCCGAGAAAGATAACTCGCCGAAGGCCAAGATTATTGGAAGTCGATCGCCCAGGCGTTCAGCGTTCCTTCATCCTGGCGAGCCGTATCTTCAACATACAACGTCCAGTCGCCCTGCCGATTCACACCAGCGAAGCCGTCGACCGTGTACGTACGCTTCAGGCCTTGTGCCGAGCCGCCTTCCTGCTGGTGCAAGATGACGTAGTCGTTGCCATGAATCAGCGCAACCAGGAGGTCGCCCACGTAGGTGTGGTCGATATCGACGGTGACGACGACGGTGCCCGAGTCAGCTCGGTCCGATATCGTAATCGTGTCCAAGGTCTGGTCGAGGTCGCGAATCGGAGCCTGTGGCTGCGAGACGACGCCGTTTGCGGTTGGCTGTGGCTCAACGATGGGGTCAGGGTCTGGCGTTGGGTCAACCGGCGCCGGAGGCTGGCTGGTGTTCAGCGCGAAGCCCATCGTGGTGCAGTGAACTGCGCCGCCCATCTCGATGATGTTGTCGGAAGGAACCGTGACGATGCGGTAGCCGGGCATCGTTCGCTCATACACGTCGATCGCTTGGTCTTCGAAGCGGCGGTCGGCGCGGTAGATTGGGACGATGACGGTGTTGTTCACGATCGTTGAGTTCGTGTAGCTGCGATAGACGGGGCCGCTGTTCGCGGGCATCGGAATACGCACAACGTTGAGTGGTTGTCCGTTCGCAAGCCGAACGTTCTGCAGCCGAGCTGCGTTGCGGTCCAAGATTGCTGCGTTTGTTGGGTCGTCGCTGCGCGAGTACTCACCCACGAGCACGGTGTCGACCGACACAAACTTCGCGAACATGTCGACGTGTCCGGTACCTTCGCCAGCAATGCGCTCAAGGATAACAAGCTGATTGCAGCCGTAGTAGTCACGCTTGATCTCGCGAATCTGCGTATTCGACAGGCCGAAGTTACCCTGCTGAATCCACTCGGTCATGATGCAGTCGCCGATGCCGTTCGACATGAAGTTGCCGCCCTCCGAAGAGATGTTCGGACGGTAGGTATCCACGTCAAAGTAGCGCCCCATAAGCGTTGGGACGGCATCATCACGTTGTCGATTTGGGAAGTAACGTTGGTCGATAAAGACCGGCTCACCGTCCGCGTTGCGAATCGCCGGAATTGGGCCGTAATCACGTGACCAAATGCTGTCGTTCACGAACTCGAAGAACGCGACGTTGTTGACGTTCACACCGGCTCGAAGAAGACGTCCCTCAACATACTGCGACTCGCTGAGGTTTCGCGTGATGACATAAACCGGAGCCGCATCTTCGATAGCGTTGACGAGGTTTACGACGAAGTCTTCTTGCCAATCGTCCCAGGACACCAAGACGCCGTCCGAAGTCTCAAACTCGGCAACCGCGCGAACGCCGCCCGCTGGCGCGTTCGTGATCCCGTAGATGTCTTGGAAGTTACCGCGGACGTCGAAGCGGTCAGCCTTTTCGGCCTCCAGCTCGCCCTGCGTTTGATACGCGGGCAATGGAGCTTCTCGGTCCGTTTCTGGTACGTCAAATCCTTCTGGAGCCAGCGCGGCTCCACTAGAAATATCACGTGGCGCCGATTCTTCACCGCACGCCGCAACCATCGCCGCTACACAACAAAACAAAAATAGACGTCGCTTCATTTGTGCTCCTTGCACCTACATCTAACTACACACCCAAAAGATGCCCGATTACTAAGCAATGTGCACGCCAAGTTTTGTTGATTATTCGTGAATTGCGCGTTCCGCCCGGGATTCCGGCACGTTAGCGAACGCTCACTTAATAGAAAAGGCGGCCATGAAGGGCCGCCTGCGATCATTTGGCAACCGTAGTTGCCGCCAAATTGGCAATTCTATCTTCCGATATTCTTATTCAGGAGCTTCTTCTGCAGGAGCTTCTTCCGCAGGAGCTTCGCCGACACCTTCTTCAGCTGGTGCTTCTTCGACGGCTTCTTCTTCTTCAAAGGCACGCTCCATTCCGCCGGAGCTTGCTTCTTTGATTTCACGAGTGTTCTCGGTCGGTGCCTCGTCGGCCTTTACTTCTCCGCCACCACATGCGGCGAGTGCGAGTGCTGCTGCAGCAATCAATAGTGTAAGTTTCTTCAACTTATTCCTCTTTCGTTTCGGTTTGCGCCCTGACAGCAATTTAGGGACTTCGTGTTCACCAAGCAACAGTGTTTGTTTGGACCCGCGCATCTGATACGCTTTCACGTAGGAACTCAAACGAACCAAAGGGATTGCTATGAAACGCGTCTTTACCGCGTTGATTCTAGTGCTCGGGCTAGTCGTCACATCGACAGCGCTGGCACAGAATACCTCCAAAAAAGTCGCCACACTGCTCAGCGGTGTCGAATCCGAACCAACCGAAGCACAGTGGAAGGCACTGGGCGCTGAGGGCGCAGCCGAGCTCATCAAAGTCGCTGGCGATGCCAATCAGACCGTGATTAAGCGCGGCCGAGCGCTATCTGCCCTGCAGCACTTCCGTAGCCCACAGACCAGTGAATTGCTGCGCGGGATCCTCAAAGACGAGGAAATTCCAAACCTTCTGAAGCGAAAAGCACTGCATTCGCTGGCGAAGACGGAGAACAACAAGGCGCTCGACGCAATTGAGCCAGCCCTTGCCGATGACAGCTCTCGCATGCGGGAAGCCGCCATCAAGGCTCTTGCAGATATTGGGACGGAAGACGCACGCAAGCTGATGAAGCTGCGTCTTGGCGTCGAAAAGTCCGACTATATTCGCGAGCGCCTGCGCACCGCCCTGGCGGCACCAGTCAAGGAGCCGGTCCAGTTCGAAGAGCAGGCAAAACCCACGGAAGCGAAAGAAGAAGTTGCAACCTCCCCTTCGAGTGCGGAGATCAAATAAATGAAACGCTGGATACCGCTCGCCGCGCTATTATTGATTGGCTGCGCGGATGACACGGGCGAAGGTGAACCGCTGTTCGGTGATGACACGCTATTGGTGGACGACAAGGGAAACATCTCGTTGTCCCAGAGCGACTCCGAACCCGTGATCTTCACGGTCCCTGAGGGGGCAAGCTCGTTCGCCGTCATCATGACTGGCTTGGGCGGCACAGCTGCTCAACCCGCAACGATCAAGAGCCCTGATGGCACAACCGTCTTCGAAGTAGGTGCGACGCCGGACAACCGCTCGGACGCATACCCACACGTGCAAACCACGATGGTCCCTGTGAATCCGGACGTCGACGTTGTCGCGGGTGACTGGGAGTTTGTGTTCTTCGCGGCTGGAAGCACCTCTGCCGACATCCAAGCGCTCTACCGCGTGCAGAGCGCGGGTGGCACGCTTGACGTGAACGCACACTTCGTCGGACTGGAGGTGCTCGACGCCTCGACCGCTCCCGACGATGCAGACTTCCAAGCCGTGATGTCGCAAGTCGCGAGCGTCTACAGCTCCGCCGGTGTCACGCTTGGCGATATCGAGTACTTCGACGTCGACAACGAGGCATACGCTGTGCTTGAGACCACTGCGGTGGGTTCAAACGAATTGCTCGACCTACTTGAGGACGAAACGGACGACCGCGACAACCGCGCCATCAACCTGTTCTTTGTCGCAGACATCGAAAACCCAGGTTCCAGCCGCAGCCTCCTTGGCGTTTCCGGCGGAGTTCCTGGCCCGGGTCCACTTCATGGAACCAAGCGAAGCGGCGTCGCCATCAATATGGCGAACTTCATCGCGACCAAAGAAGGTGGTGGGGACATGACCGACGCGGTCGCGGAAGCATCGCTCATCACGGCTCACGAAATCGGGCATTACCTGGGCCTCTTCCACACGACCGAGGCCAACGGCGAAGCGCTCGCGGGCGGCACCAACGGTACCGACCCCATCGGTGACACCCCGGTCTGCGCGGACAGCTCCGACGGTGACGGAGACGGCGTTCTGTCGTCATCCGAATGCTCCGGAGCAGACGGAAGCAACTTGATGTTCTGGAGCCCGCCAAACGGTGCTACCACCTTGACGTCCGGACAACGTTCGGTCGTTAGCAGGAACCCTGTCGTCCAATAACCTGGGCAAATCTCATATGCGTTATCTATCGCTACTCCTCGCCGTTCTTGTGCTTTCCACGCCGATTGCGGCGAGCGCGCAGTCGTCTGTAAAGCGCTTCGCGAACTACGAGGAAGACAAGGAAGTTCGCAAGGTCATCGACGCCGCGCGTGTGGAAGTCCGCACGACTCGTGGGGTAGATGCGCTCTACACCAAGATTAAAGAGCCGATCGGCAAGCTAGCCGAGACCAAGGACAAAAAGGAGTTGGCCAAGCTCGAGACCGAGATCGATGCCATCACCGACGACCCGACCACACTCTACACGTTGGCCGAATTCGCGAAGGAAGCGAAGGAAGACAAGCTCGCCGAAGCCCTGCACGAGCGCAGTCTTGCGACCCGGGAAATCAATCTCTACGAGCGCTTCAAGGGCTCACTCTACGCCAAAGCGCTGACCCAGGAGTTCATGGGGCAGCTTGAAGAAGCTGAGAAAACCTGGACTAAGGCCATCGAGCGAGACCTGCTCACGGCCTACTTCTTCTTGACCCGCGACTCTGTGCATCCAAGGCGCCTGGTACTCTTGGACAACGCCAGAACGCGTCTGGTCGACCAGCTCAAAAAGGTCGAACGCGGCGAACCGGGGGACATCTATCAAACGTCTAAAGGTACACCACGAAACCTGTCGTTCATGGACGGCAAAGCCGCGGTTGAAGCCCTGCGCAACGGACAGAGCCTCAAGTATGTGTTCATTCCCGAATTGGACCTCACCGGCCAAACGTTCGAGGAGCCAGTGGGTTGCCAACGCTGCGTTGTTGGGAATCTCAAAGGGTTCAATTCCGAATACAAGAACGGCTTTAGCTACCGCGGAATCGTGCTGAACGACCTGCATTTGGGCAAGAGCTGGACCGGCAAAGTGAACCGAAGCCGTTCCATTCCGGCGGCCAAGATCAGCAAGCTATTGCTGGACAAGGTCGTTGTCTTCGGCTCGCTAAACCTCGATTCGGTTGAGGTTGGCGCAGCAAATATGCCATTTGTTGTCGTGGAAAAAGACGCAGACCTGAAAAACGGCCTCTTCACCAGCGGGCTGGACTTTCGATTCTCGGTCTTTCGGCAAGGCCTTTCTCTCAAAGGCGCACAAATCCAAGGCGCAGCGTACCTGGGCCATGTCCATGCAGGTGGGCTCGACCTGACTCGAGTTCGCGCTTCCGGCGAGCGCATGTTCGTCAACTCAGCCATCCTTTGGGGTGGCGTTGAAGTGCGCCGATGCGACTTCGCTCAAGGCATGTCGTGGGAAAATACGGTCTTTGTTGAACCGCTCAACATGCACAGCTGCCGCATCGGCGAGAAGGTTAACTTCAGCCGCGTCCGCCTGTTAGGTGGAGCGAAACTGCAATACGTCGAGTTCGAAAACGCCGACTTCTTCGGCGTCAAAAGCGGCGGCGACTTTGAGCTGACCGACAGCGTCATCCATGGAAATGCCCGCTTTGCGCTCGATGGCCTGAATCGCCGATTGCACCTCAAAGACCCGCACCCCTTGCATCGGTTGTACAAGACCTATCAGGGCGACGTGGATTCGGATGAAGAGCTCACCTCGCACTCCCAATACGGAGTCGTGCATGTCGACGACCTCGCCGCGCAGTTCGAGGCGAATAGCGCCTTTGCGAACACGATTTTCGAGAAGTTTGTTGGCTTTGAAGGCGTCGTTTTCGGCAAGCCACAAGGGACGCACTACGCGCGATTCTACAACACCCAGATGTTCGGCGAGGCGCATTTTGAGCGGACGAAGTTCTATGCGTTGGCAGACTTCCGGACGATTTCAGGCAACGAACTGTCGTTCAACGACGCCATGATCGCCCGCAGCTGGTTGCTAGACGACGCCAATATCCCTGGCCGCCTCAGCGTCTCGGGACTGCAGTTCGGACCCAGCGCGACGCTGTCGTTCTATGGCGCCCGTATGGCCCACTTTGGCGCCACATTCGACCATATCCGCGACGGCGAAAAATCCCGCTTATTCTACGAACAGTGCGCTGTTGACGGCATCGCGCCGACCGACGACCCGCGACTTTTGGAAGCCAAATGGGACCTTGATTCCGACACCGAACGCACAAACTCCAAAGAGATCGAGAAGCTCGCTCACGATATCTGCCTGAACCGAACCATCGGCGAATACGTCGTACTGCGCGATTCGTTCAACACGCGAGGCATGACGTCGGAAGGCGACTGGGCGTACTGGCACCTGCGACACTACACCAACCGCCAAAGCCGCGAGCTTTCGGAAGGGCCCATGGCCTCGGCACTGGCCTGGGGCGAGTGGTTGTTCTTCGAAAATGCGTTTGGCTGGGGCGTGCGACTGAGCAACCTGTTCTGGACGTCGCTCGTTGTCATCCTGTTTTACATGATGCTGATTCGCCTTCTGTGCCGCGAGATGATTGTCGACTGGGACGACACGACCATGAAGCTCAAAGAGCTGCCCATCTACGCGCTATTCGTCATCAGCCTACACTCGTTTCTGGGTCGCGCACGCGACTGGAAAACGAAGAGTTCCAACAAGGTTTGGAAGGTCCTGTACACGTCCGAGATGATCATCGGCATCCTGCTCATCACCTTCTTCATCGGCGCGTATGCGCGAATCATCTTGCGCTAGGCTCGCTCTTTCAGGCTGGCTACTTCGGGCTCGCTCTTTCAGGCGCTGCGGCTAGATGGTGGCAACTAGTTGAGTTAGGTGGCTCTTTAAAGAATCGAACGCGGTTCGGACCAGGCGGCTTTTTCTGAGGTCTCGGTGGGTTACCAGGTACATCGGAAATCCGGGCAGTTTGATCTCTGGGTGCACTTGCTCCAGTTCCGGATACTTCCGCGCGATCAAAGGCTGCAAGATGCCGACGCCCAGCCCCGCCTTCACCGCATGCACATAGGTAGCTGGGTGATCCGTACGAAACACGAATTGGTGTGTGAGGTCCTCGCCCAACTTATCCCAAAGCGGCTGCAATTGGGCCTGATCACGGTCCAATCCCACGATGTGCCTCTCCGAAAAAGGTAGGTCACGGCCTGTTTCGTCCAGGTAGGACGAGGTCGCAAAGAACGCCAGAGGGGCGTCTCCAACAAACGCTCGAACCAAATCGGGCGAACGGGGCTCAAACATCCGAACGGCCAAGTCAGCCTCACGACTAGCAATATTGGAGGTCGTGTCGTCGGCCACGATCGCAACTTGCACCTCCGGGTATTCCTTTTGATACGTGACGACCCATTCCGGCAGAAGCTCCGCCGCAACAACTTCGCTGGCGCTGATGCGCACGATACCAGCCACGAACTCGCCGCGCGCGGCCGCGATGCTTTCGAAACGTTCGGCAGCTCGGTGAACATCGAGGGCGACTTCGTAGAGCTCGTTCCCCAACTCATTTAGCTGCATCCCGCGACCATGGCGGATGAACAACGGCTCGCCGACATCGTCTTCGAGGTCCCGAATCATTCGACTCATGGTGGGTTGAGAGACCTGCAATCGGCGCGCAGCGGCAGTCAGGCTGCCGGTTTCCGCGACCGCAACGAGTGAACGCATATGGTTTAAGTTATTCATATCTGCATAACAGTAAGCCACATCTAGCCCTACTCATCAATATCCAACTAGCTAAATTGGCATTCGTAAGCGAAACAGCCTGCGTTCGAGAACCCGCGCCAGTTCGAACTACCTGCGTGCCTCGTCGAGCTGAGAGCTAACAAACCCAAAACCGAATGGGTCAAGTCCATCGGATAGAAAAGGAACCATCATGAACACGAACACCATTGCACTCGGGGGCTAGCGGTTCAGGGGCTAGGGGGCTAGTGGCTAGGCGTTTGTGATCATGGTGGGCGCCTTCGCGCGTGTATGTAAAGTGGTTGTTGGCGATTGTGCATTTTGGCCACCGAGGGGAACCGAGATCCGTGAGGCCCCACCGAGATTTCCTTGTCATCATCCGGTGGCGGGTCGGCATTTCCGGCAGTGCATTAGGGCTAGAGTGAAGGTGCCACGCCGTCAGGCGTAGGAACCGTAGCGTCGGTCAGGCGGCAGCAAGAGGCGGTGTGATGTCCGCGTGGACGCTTCGTGAACGGAGTTTGGCTCCTGCCAAACGAGTGAATCGACTGCGGCCAAAGCGGATATCGCCCGACTCGAAGCAAAGCCAAAAACCACCGCACTCTCTGTGGGTCCTCACGGGCTTCGGTGGGCCCTCTGTGGTAAGAAGCGCAATCTACAATCCGACATACAACACCACCGTCTGCTCCCAAAATAGCCGCTTGCTGATAGCTGGAGCTTGGACGACTCGAAACTTCGGGCCACCATCGACCACCGCCCTACTCCTTTCGCCAACGCTGTCGAGCACGCCCTTCATCAATTGGGTGCGTTCGAAGCCGCGGCCTAGTCTACTGCGACGCAGGCGGTGCGTTGGGCGCAGGCCCATCATCCGCGGTCGCTTCCGGCATCTTCTTTGGCTTCGCTTTCGGAGGCAGCTTCTTCACGAGCTTGTCCAACGAACCGCGCCAAATCGAGGCAGTGCCGTCATCAAGACGCCGAATCCAAAACCCAACCGCTTTTGAACTGTAGTACGAATCTACGCCCATTTTGTCAGCGATACCGGTATCCGTGACCCACTTTCGATGTCGCGAAGACATGTCGTACTCGGCAGGATTCGAGTCGTAGTACTCCTTCAGCGCCTTGTCGAATCCGTACGCTTTCAGCTCCCAATACGCCTGGTCATAGATGCGGATATTCGGCTCAAAGATCAGCGCCAGCTGCTTCGATGACAGGCCAAAATGGTCGCGATTCGCCATGCGATTCAGCTTTGAAGCTAGCTTCTTCGCCGCCGTCTTGTTCAGTTTGTGTGGTTGCTTCGGATTGTAGAGGTCGCCGCCCAAACTCGACCGCAACGCTGCGTTTATGGCGAGCTTCGAATCAAGGTATGACTTGTTCTTCTTCCATTCTGCCGGAGCGCCTTCCATGTCCGAGAAGCGCTTAAACACCCGACCAATCGACGACTGAACACTCGCCAGGCCGTACGACGCCGAAGCAGGTTTGATGATCGTGATCTGTTTTCCCCAAGGCAGACTGACGTCGATCGGGCCAAGCGAACCCGAATCCCACTTGCGTTCCCCGTCCGAAAACTCAAGAAACTCGGCCATCACAATCGACGTGATTCCGGCCAAACGGTCCTTCTTCAGTACCCCTTCTTCCCATTGGGTTTGTGGCAACCGCTTAACAGACCGCGCAGAGTCTGTTGCGGCGCCGGTGACCAGTACTCGGGTCCACAGAAACGCATACAGAAGCTCAGCTTCTTTTCGCCGCGGGTGGTCCGGATTTTCCTCGATGAACCGCCTCACCCTGTCGTTCTTAACGACCAGCGGGGCACGGCGGCGCCCGTACATAACGCCTTTCGGGCCGGCCACGCGCATCAACTCCTCCCATTCTGCATCTGCCTCCTCTACCGGCGGGGCAATCTGAACAGGGGGAGCGGGTTCCGCGATTGGCGCAGGCGGTTCTTTCTCGCAACTCAATAATGCAATCGACGCCAACGCAAGCAAACCAACGTAGCTAACCTTCATTACAAACTCCTGTGTTTATTGAGGTTAATCGTACTCCAGTCTAGGAGTACGGCCACTCCAATTTCCGACCAGCGGGTCACCACAAGTGACCCATGTTTGGCCAAAAACCAAACATACAAAGCAACTTAGGCTGCCAAACAACAAATTGGCACGCTTCCAGCAATACCGACTGGCGAGTTGGAAATAAACCGGAGTTTATCCATGCGAAACACAATAACGCTTATCGTCTTAACCATCGTCACCTTCTTCATCATCAGCGACCACGCTTATGCACAGGCAAACGAAACGACCGCCTCGCTGAATACCCCGCAGTTGGTGGTGGATTGGGAGCCATGGGACCCGGGCACGGTGGTGCTGCAATCGCTCATTGGTGCAGGCGCTGGGGCCGGGCTCGGAATCGCGACTGGAGTCCTCTACGACGAGAATTGCGAAGAAGACCCATTCTCGGACAGCCTCATCGGCGAATGTGCTCTAGGTGCCGTGGGATTGGGGACTTTGGTTGGCATGACCACAACAGTGCTCGGCGTCCAGCTGACTGGGTGGGCCATGGGAGGAAACGGGCACGTCGGGGGCACACTCTTGGGCGTATTTGCCGGCGGCGCACTCGCCATCAGCATGATCAGCCTGATGGGCCCAGTTGGCCTCGTACTCGCGCCGCTCGCACCCACCGCCGGTGCTGTCATCGGATACCACGCAACGGCCACAATGACGTTTCATGAAGTAGCCGCAGTGACCACTGATGGCGGCGCCGTGTTCCAAGCCACCTGGCGCTTCTAGGGGTTCCTAAGGACCTAAGAACAATAAGGACTTAACTCTCTGTAATGGAATGAAAATGCGTACTATCAATCAAATAATGTTAGTTTTTGTCATGTTACTCGGACTTTGCGGGCCTGCCTTTGCGGATGAATCGCCTAATTCAACGGACTCGACGACAACCAAACAGGAAGGTCTTGGGAATGTCGAATGGCAACCTTACGATGGCAGCACGTTCGCCGCACAACTCACGCTTGGAACTGTTGGTGGTTTGGCCGGCGGCGGCATGGCGCTTGGCTTGAGCGCCGCCACGTTGTGCAACGGCCCTTCGGATCACGAGTTTTTGCCCCCCTGCATCGGGCCGGTGTTATTGCTCACGGCACTCGGAGGAGTCACCGGAGTAGTCCTGGGCACGCAGTTAGTTGGAGATTCGGTCGGAGGAACGGGAAGTGTTGGGGGCACCATTATGGGTGCCGTTGTTGGAGCTTCGTTGTGGATCGCGATGGCAGCGGCCCTGGGCCCCGTGGGCGGCGCAATCGGTCTGATCGCCCCGGCATTGGGCGCGACGCTCGGGTACCATATGACCGCGGAGCCAGTGTTTGAGGGAGCGGGCGTTGCGCCGACGGCAGATGGAGCGGCGTTCCAAGCCACGTGGCGCTTCTAGGGGTTCCTAAGAACTTAAATAGGCAAAGGACCTAAGTCTTAGGGCCTTAGGAACCTTAGGTCCTTAGGAAACTAGCCGCGCAGCGCCTTCGCGAAAATCCCCGGGATATGCTTCCACTTGGAATCATCCGCGGCGAGCTTGCTAACCCGCATCATGACCTCGCCGGCCATTTCATTGGTCGCAAACCACGGTGGGCGCGGCAACAACGTGAACTCGCCGGTCGCAATCGACGCTGGGAACTGTCGGAACGGCGCCTTGACGACCGTCTTCTGCGGCTTGTCGAACAAGAGCGCGTTGTGGACCACGCCCACGCCAGACTGGATATCGTTCCGTTCGTGACCGGGGAACGCGCCCCATGGGGCTCGACCAAGCAGGAAGCCTGCACCAACCCATGAGTTGATGCCAATCGTGCCGTACCGAAGCTCAGCGACTAAATCCTCAAATTTACTGCCAAGTTTCTTCATGGTTTTGGGATGGATGATGATATTACAGCCCAAGGTCCCGTGAAGCGTGTCGTTCGCGAAGTCGATCGCGTTGCGCAGGAACGCCTCCGCATCATCGCCAGGCAGGCTGGTCTGGGCGAGCACACCGCAGAAGAACTCGTTCGAGAACTCGTATTGGTCGCCTTCTGACGGGATGTCCGTGATCAACAAACGCGAGTCACCGAAATGCTCCGCGTTTTCGGCCTGCTTTTCCGCCCGCTCCAGTCGGTCCATCGCGCCCGGATAGTAAGGTGCACGGGGTTCAATCGAGTTGAATGTCTTGCGCAGCGCGTCCATGAACTTGGCCGATTTATCCCAAGTTTCGGGAAGCACCAACACCTGGCTTGCGACGCAGTTGAACCCACCGTTGTGCATCTTCTGGGTGACCACATGCTCGGCCTGGAACGCGATATCACTGTCGCTCCACGGTCCTGGGACGATGATGGTCGGCCCTACTCCACCCAGCTCGCTGGTGACGCGTCGGGGATTCAAAGGGTTGTCTTTCTTCTTTCGGTCCGCCGCATCATCACCGACACCGAATACAATCGCGTCGTGTGTACGCTCGGAGCCCGTGATGTGTATTTCTTCAACTATGTCATGAAATGACAGATATTTTCCGACCTCGACGCCACCGTATGCGAACTCCAGAAACCCGCGCGCGACAAAGGGCTCGAAGATGTCTTCAAGGATGGGCCCCAGGTAGTCATTCACCGGATTCATTTTCAGGATGCAGACCTGTCCCTCAGCGTAGAGCTTGTAGATGACATCCAACGGAGCGATGGCTGCGATATTGCCAGCGCCCAAAACCAGGGCGACTTTGCCCACTGGATTTTCTTCCCGATAGAACTCTGCCATGTGGTCTTTCAGGGTCAGCCGAGTCACCTCGGGCTGCATCCAGACTTCGGCTTCAACACCGTTCAAAAGCAACTGGTCGTAAATGTCTGCAGGATGGACTCGGACAATCACCTGCCCGTCAGCGCGCGTTCGAATCTTGGTGCCAGACAACAGGTCCTTGCCCGCATCAAGCACCTTCAGCGACTTGATAAGGTGGTCGATTCCGTACAGACAAGCCCAGGGACCAGACGCCCATTCTTCGCCCTCCCAGGGCGAGCCGGAAGGAATCTGCTTGGCCTCAACGGCGGCTTCCACCCAACGTTGAGCGTGCGTCCCGATGTTGCTGTGCACCTGCTCCAACAAGTCGATCCGCTCACGAATCGAGAGGTCAGCCCACTCTTGATTGTGGTCGTTCAGCGTCTCGAGCAGCTGGTCGATCTCATCGAATGGCGAAGGTGTCTGAATATCAACGGCCATGCGGCTTTCCTCTTCTTCGCAGCCAAACAAATCCGAGCAGCATTCCCAGCAAAGCTAGTGGCGCCGGCGTGTTTTGAGTCACACCGATGCTGCTACACGTTTCATCTGACGCAGGTTCTGTTGGATTCATCGTATCCATATCAAACTCGGGCCCGGTACCCAAATCCATGCCGTCTCCGAGGTCCACCTCAGTGCCCATGTCGGGTTCGACTTGGCCCATGTCGTTGTTGGACATATCCGGTTCCATCCCCATGTCCGGCAGGCCCATATCAGGTGCCGGCTCCTCCACATCGACGCTTCCAAACACGACGGTCGGAGAATCGCCGCGGGTCGTGCCGCTGAGGTCCACAGCGTTCGCAAACAAGGTGTAGCTGTTTGTCCCTGCGCGCTCGGGTGTCCAGTTGACCACCCACTCGAACGGATAGGAGTCGCTATTGCTTCCAAGGTGAGACGCTGAAGTAGCATTCCAGCGTCGCACTCCACTGGGTTGGTCGGAGCTCACGCCGCCGCCGTCGAAGGCCAGCCCAAATCCGCCTGCTGATTGTTCGTCGTTTTCAACCGTGATCCGCACTTGCGTGGGGAAACCCACGTAAAGCGGTTCATCAAATTCGATGTCGACCGTGGTCGTGCCGGATCCATTCGAATGGCATTCACCGCACCCTTGATTTGGGTTGAGCAGGGACGGATTTCGCCCGCTGGAATTCGCGTGTGCGTCAGGTGCTATCAAAGCAAACGCCAATAGTGCCAAACCGAGGACACCGAATTTTTGAATCTCCACGTTTTTCCTTTCCATCACATCGCCGAACATAAAACGAGGCATCAGCATGACTTACAATAGACTCTTTTCCGAATACAAAATTGGCGACCTTACCCTGAAAAACCGGGCCGTCATGGCACCGATGACCCGCTCACGGGCGATCGACAACATACCAAACGCACTCATGGCCGAGTACTACGCGCAACGCGCAGATGCCGGTCTGATCATCACCGAAGGCACCTCACCGACGGTGAACGGAATCGGCTACTCACGGATTCCCGGCATCTATTCAGATGCGCAGGTTGAAGGATGGAAGCAAGTCACGAAGGCGGTGCACGATGCAGGGGGCGCCATCTTCCTACAACTCATGCACTGTGGTCGCATCGCGCATCCCGACAATATCCCAGAGGGCGGCAAGATGGTCGCGCCATCCGCCATCGCTGCAGCGGGCCAAATGTACACCGATTCTACCGGCGGCATGCAGGACCAACCCACGCCCGCTGCCATGACGGCAGCCGAAGTTGAAGATGCGATTGAAGGCTACGTCACCGCCGCAAAGAACGCCATCGAGGCCGGATTCGACGGCATTGAACTCCATGGCGCAAACGGCTACCTCATCAACCAATTCTTGAGCGAAATCTCAAATCAACGCGATGACGAGTTTGGCGGAAACGCACAAAATCGAAATAGATTTGCTCTGGAAGTCGCGCGTCGAACCGCGATGGCGATCGGCGCAAAACGCGTTGGAATCCGCGTGTCACCCTATGGAGCCTTCAACGATTTGCGTCCGTACGATGGCATTGATGAACAGTATGTAGAGCTTGCAACTGAGCTCGGAAAACTGGGGCTCGGCTACCTGCATATGGTTGACCATTCCGCGATGGGTGCACCGGAAGTTCCGGACTCGATCAAGACCGAGTTGCAGAAGGCGTTTGGTGGCACCTTCATCCTTAGTGGTGGTTATGACGCTGACCGCGCGGAGTCCGACCTAGAAGCGGGACGCGGAGACTTGGTGGCATTCGGACGGCCGTACCTCTCGAACCCAGACCTGCTGAATCGGTTCAAGAAGGGCGCCGAGCTGAACCCACCTAACTTCGACACATTTTATACTCCCGGAGCTGTCGGCTACACGGACTACCCGACCCTGGCCTAGTTGGTGTAGAACCCACCCGTCTTTGCGAGGAGTTCCGCAATGAGCGGCCAAGAACTACAGCGCGTTGTAGGCCTGCCCGGCGCAATTTTGTTGGGGCTGGGCAGTATTCTTGGCACCGGCGTCTTCGTTAGCCTTGGACTCGCCGCTGGAATTGTCGGGCCCGGCGTTGTTCTGGCGGTGGCTCTGGCCGCAGTGGTCGCAACCGCAAACGGTCTCTCGAGCGCACAGCTCGCCGCAGCACACCCTGTCAGCGGTGGAACGTACGAATACGGATACCAGTTCCTGAACCCCTACCTGGGGTTCACGGCGGGAACGATGTACATGGTGGCCAAGAGCGCATCAGCGGCAACGGCTGCCTTGGGATGCGCTGGCTATATCTGGCACATGACGGGCATGGACGCCGGCGACTACGGCGTGCGCGGGCTTGCAGTTGGCATCACGCTGACGATCACCGCGCTGGTTGCGTCCGGAATGCGACGTTCCAACGTCGCGAACACCGCGGTCGTCTCACTGACCATCTTGAGCTTGGTCGCGTTTGTCGTCTTTGGCTGGGTCGGCTTGGACAGCGCAGTAGCAAGCGCCAACCTGGCGCTAGACGGCGTGTTTGATGGGCCGGTGAACTTGCTGCACGCCACGGCTCTGATGTTCGTGGCGTACACGGGATACGGCCGAATCGCGACGCTTGGCGAAGAGGTCAAAGACCCCGCAAAGACCATCCCGAAAGCGGTCATCGCCACCCTTTTTGTCTCGATGGTTTTGTACGTATCGGTATCGGCGACCGCTGTCGCGACGGTGGGCGTCGACACGTTTGTGGAGGCAACAAAGACGGCTGTCGCCCCGCTTGAGGTCGTCGCGCAATCGTTCTCGGTACCTGCGGTGGCATACGTCGTCGCGATCGGCGCCATCACCGCCATGGCCGGCGTCCTACTGAACCTGGTCTTGGGCTTAAGCCGTGTCATGCTCGCTATGGGACGGCGAAAAGACGTGAGCGAGCGCTACGCCGAAGTCGACGCCAAACAGTCCAGCCCAACCCGCGCCGTCTGGCACACCGGCCTGTTCATCGCTGCACTGTCGCTCTGGGGTGATGTATCGGGCACGTGGTCCTTCAGCGCCGTCACCGTTTTGGTCTACTACGGCATCACCAACCTCGCCGCGCTAAACCTGCCGGTGGAGGCGCGCCGCTTCCCACGCGTCATCTCGTGGTTTGGGTTACTGAGCTGCCTCTCACTGGCGTTCTTTGTGGAGTGGCCGTTCATTGCCGCTGGTGCTGGGACGGTGGCGCTGGCGCTGGTGTTTAAGCGGATATCTAACCCCTAGAGCAATCCACAGACAGCCGCCCGTCAATTCAAACTCTTTTCACGCCGCTCACAAACAGAATCCAACTCCGTCCGTCACATTGTGCCTCGTGAGTTAAATACGGAGCACCAATGATCACAGCCCGCCCCTTATACCCAACCTTCACGCAGGTCTTGCGGTTTCTTTTCATATGCTACGTCGGTTTCCACCTGTTCGTGGCTTACGTTATCACCGGCATTTCTACGTTCTCGAACTTCAATCCGGCGTACCCAAAAACCGCAGTGGCTATTGTCGTGGGGTTTCAGCTGCTCGGCCTAGGAATCTGTCGTTTGTTACAGACCGAACTTGCGAAGTACGGGGTCATGGTCTGCTTGCTGTATTTTGGCATGGGGGTCGCTATCGACGTCTGCTCCGCCCCCATGCCCAGCAAGTTCTGCGGGGCAAACCCTGACGTCCACAAACAAGTTAGGTTTTGAGATGCAAAAGCTCATCGATCCCCAGGTCTTTGTCGTCTGGCCAATCGTCATGTTCTTCGCGGTTGGCATCGCCAATCTCTTCACGTTTTGTATCCCTAGGTACGTCAGCTTCCGTCCGTGTTTTGGCGAACATTTCTGGGGATGGTTGACGTTCACCACGGTTGTTTCGTTCGTGGCCCTGATGTTCGGTCAATGCAGCGCCAAGCTCGAAAACAGCACAGGTGGCAAGTTCGCGATCGTGTTGGGAGCCCTGTGGATGGCCATCGCCACCGGCCAAGTCTTCGGGTTTCCGACGTACACCCACGACGGCTCGAACTTCGAATACACGCTGTCGTTCGTGGCGCTCTCGCTCACCCCATTCATCCGAAATCGGTTCCTCTTCTGGATGTCGATGTTCGTCGTCGCGACCATTCTGACGCGAGACCTCGCGCTTTGGGGTGCTAGGTACTCGCTTTGAAGGTCCACAGACGGCACAGACTCGACACAGAAACACACAGAATTCAATTTCCGACGAAGGCTACCGACAATTCACAACCCTTGACCTGTGAGGTGCCATCTAACGCAAAGAAAAGAGTCTGTGCCCGTCTGCGTTTTGTCTGAGTCCGTCTGTGGAAACTCCCCGTCGCCTGTTGGACCTTCTAGTTTCCGCGTCTACAATCGACCGGTACCTGACTGTTGGAGGCCCGAGATGGCTAAAAATGTGATTGATATTACGACTCGCGAAGAACTCAACGAACTGATGTCGGCAGAAGGCGGCAGCGCCATCATCGACTTCTGGGCCGGCTGGTGCGGCCCGTGCATGGCCATGGGCCCTCACTTCGAGGCCGTTGCCGACGAATATGCGGAAGAGCCCATCCAGTTTGTGAAGATCAATACTGAGCACCACCCTGAGTTGTCTGCGTCCTTTAACATCCGCAGCTTGCCAACGATGGTGATGGTTCATAACGGCGAGATTCTGGACTTGAGCATTGGTTCACAGAACGCTAAAGCGATCGCGAAGAAGGCGGATTGGGTCATGTCTAAGGCCCGCGGCGAGGGCTTCCTCGACCGACTGATTGGCCGCCGAAAAGACGACGCCAAATGAAAATTGCCTTCACCCACAATCTCAAGGTCGGCTCTAGCGAAGAAGAAGCGGAGTTCGACACCGCGGAAACTATTGATGCCCTGGCATCGGAACTTCGCGGACTCGGCCACGACGTCCATCTTGTGGAGGTCTCCGGGCCCGCGTCACGTCTGGTCGCACGGCTTGAGTCGCTAAACCCCGACCTCGTCTTCAACACAGCCGAAGGATGGCACGGGCGCTATCGCGAAGCGTTTTACCCCGCCCTTTTCGAACAGCTGCGCTTGCCGTTCACGGGTTCGGATGCATACGTTTGCGCACTGACGTTGGACAAACAGGCCACGAAACTCATGGTACGCTCCCATGGTGTGCAGACGCCGAACTGGGCGTTCTTTGACCGTGACCGCGAATACGAACAACCGGATCTGCGCTTTCCCGTCATCGCCAAACCGAACTTCGAAGGCAGTTCGAAGGGCGTCACGAAGGACAGCATCGTAAACGACCCTGACCGACTAAAAGAGGTCGTCGAAGACCTGCTCGCGCGCTATCCCGAGGGCATTTTGGTCGAAGAGTTCATCGTCGGTCTGGACTGCACCGTGCCCTACCTGGCACTCGCCGAAACACCGGCCAACGGCGTGCTCGAACCCGCGTCGTACCGCTTTGGCGCGTCCAGCGACGGCATGGCAATCTACGACTACGAGCTCAAGAACGAACTGTCTGACCAGGTCGAAGTCGACGTCCCAGCACGCGTCCCGCCGGCGGCTCGCGAAAAGATGATCGAGGCTACTCGACGGGTTGTGACTTCTCTTGGAATTCACGACCTGGGACGCTGCGACTTCCGCGTGACCGATGACGGCGAAGTCTACTTCATCGAGGTCAACGCCCTCCCCAGCTTGGAGCCCGGTGCGTCCATCTACGAGGCATCAAAACGCTTCGGCCTGACAACCGTTCAAGCGGTCTTGGACAAGGTCATTCAGAGCGCGATCGAACGGCAGAACATCGTCGCCAGAACTCGACCAAGCCACGCGCTTCAGGTCGGGCTCACCTACAATCTCAAGCGTGTCGACCCACGATCGGGCAACGACGAAGACGCTGAGTTTGATGCGCCGACGACCATCGAAGCGCTAGCTTCAGCCATCCGCAGCCTTGGCCATGACGTCGTCCTGCTCGAAGCCACCGCTGAGCTTCCAAAAGTACTCGCTGGCACCGAGCTCGATGTCGTATTCAACATTGCCGAAGGACTGCGTGGACGTAATCGTGAGTCGCAAGTTCCCGCGCTCTTGGAGCTGCTGGGAATCGAATACACAGGCTCCGACCCGGCGGCGCTGTCCATCACGCTCGATAAAGGTCTGGCCAAACGGATTGTTCGCGAGGCCGGCGTTCCAACGCCCCGCGCAGCAGTCGCAACCAGTACCGATTTCAACCCGGACTTTCGCTACCCGCTGATCGTGAAACCGAATGCCGAGGGAAGCTCCAAAGGCATTACAAGCGCGAGCGTCGTGCACTACCCGGACGAGCTGAAGCGGGCGCTTGAAGCGTACTCTATGAAGTATCGCTCCAACGCATTGATCGAAGAGTTCTTGCCCGGTCGCGAGTTCACGGTTGCCGTACTCGGTGAGCTTGAACCAAGGATTCTCCCGCCGATGGAGATCGTGTTTGGCGACGCCGCTGGCGATACCCCCGTGTACTCGTTCGGGCATAAAATCGAGACCGAACAAGGCGTTTCATTTGCGTGTCCCGCCGATATCGACGCTGACTTATTAGAACAAATTCAACGCGTAGTTATCGACAGCTACAAAGCCCTCGGATGCCGAGACGTTGCAAGGATTGACGTCCGTTGCGACGCCCAAGGCGTGCCCAACTTCATCGAGTGCAATCCCCTGCCCGGATTGACACCCGACTTTTCGGACCTTTGCGTTATCGCCAAAGCTGCAGGAATGGATTACACAAGCCTGATTGGCGAAATCCTCACGCCTGCTGTCCGGCGCTTGTACGCAAACCGAGAGTCCCAGATTGAAAACTAAACTACTGCGCGATTTCGGAATCGCGATCGGCACCCTTCCGACCGGCCCGCTCAACTCCATTACGGACGTCGAAGGCGTCATGGTCGGCCACGCCACGATCATCGAAGGCGAGGGACCGCTGACTCCAGGAGAAGGTCCTGTGCGCACAGGTGTGACGGTGGTCATGCCCAACGCCGGCAATATCTTCCAGGAACGCGTGATGGGAAGCGGCTTTGTGCTCAATGGCGCGGGCGAGCTTTCCGGCCTGACGCAAGTTATGGAATGGGGGGTATTGGAAACGCCAATCGCGCTTACGAATACGCATGCTGTAGGCGTTTGCTCAGACGCGCTAGTCCAGTACATGGTCGATAACCATGTCGGAATTGGGCAGGAACACGACGTCGTCATTCCGCTGGTCGGCGAATGCGATGACAGCTGGCTAAACGATGTCACCGGGCGGCACGTTAAACAGAAACACGTGCTCGCCGCTATCGACGATGCAACAAGTGGAGAGTTCGCGCAGGGCAGCGTGGGAGGCGGCACGGGGATGATCACGTGCGACCTCAAAGCCGGCATTGGAACGTCTTCACGGGTGCTCGAAATGCAGGACCGCAAGTTCACTGTCGGTGTCCTGGTGATGTCCAATTTCGGCACGTTAGAACAGCTGCGAATCGACGGATTTCCCGCGGGACGCGTCCTTCGTGACTACGTCGACGAGCATGAGATTCGCCGCGAGAACTACGGCAGCATCATCGCGTTGGTCGCGACCGATGCACCGCTTCGTCCCACGCAGTTGGGGCGGATTGCCAAGCGCGCAAGCTTGGGCATCGGGCGTGTCGGCTCGACCGCAAACCATGGTTCCGGCGAGATTATCCTCGCGTTCACGACGGCCAACCGCGTGCCCAGAAGTTCATCGTCGTTGACCCATAACTATGAAGTGTTGGCGGACAAGTTCATCAACCCGGTCTATCAGGCCACGGTCGATGCCACCGAAGAGGCGATTCTGAACGCACTGTGCGCGGCCGATACGATGACCGGCCGCGACGGGCACACGGCATTAGGATTGCCGATGGAAGAGATTGTCGACCGCGTTATCTGGACTCGCGACGTCTGATACCAAGTCCGAACAGAATCAATCCCAGCAGAATCACTGGCATCGCGGGTCGGCTTGAAGGTACCGCCGTGCAACCGTTGTCGACCTGGAGCAGCTCAGGTCCCTGACCATTTGCTGCGTTCTTATTGGCCGCATCCTGTGGGTCAGTCGTCGTGTCCTGCATATCGCTAACCGTCGGCGTGTCGATCTCAGGGTGGTCGCCCTGGTCGCCCTCGTTCGTCACGATTGGTGGTGCTGGAGGTTGCAGACCGTCGATATGCTTCCAGACCCCGACGATGTCGACGATGACGTGGGCGCGGCTAGAAGCGAAGATGCACAGGTTTCCATTCATGCCAACTCGCGACACACTTAGCGAAGCGACAGCGTCTTGAGGTGGGAAGTTCAGGCTCGACGTTTCGGGCACCGAACCGCCACATGGGAATGCGGACAAGAAGCCGGGGTTGCTCGCGCCGACGGCGGTCAGGTTGACGGCAGCTGACCAGACGCCTTCCGGCATACCGATGAGCTCTTGAATCGGAACCTGGATGACCTGACGAGCTGCCAAACGGTTCTTGTAGAACGTGTTCTCTTCGCGTGTGTCCAGCAGTCGCGTCGGCACGATTGGCTGGTACGACAGCGGGCCAGTTGGCGATACGTAGCCGTTCACATCGACGACAACGTCGACCTCTTCTTTGCTCCACAAGCAGAGCTTTCCGTTACCAAGCTTCGACATCACAGTGTTCGCCGTAACTGAGTTCGGCTGGTAGTTGATGTTCGAGACTTCGGGCCGCTCTTCGCCACATGGGTAAGCGGTCACAAAGCCTGGCGCATCGCCTTTGTTAATCAAAGCGACCATCGCCATGACGCCGGTCGAACCCGCTGGCGCTCGCACGTCGATCTGCAGCTCAGACTCTGCGCGAATTGGCGTTTCGGTTGAGCGCGAGTCGAAGACGCGCGTTGGGTTAATGGCGTCCATACCTTCACCACGTGGGCCAAAGTAGGCGGTCATGTCCGCGACAGCGTTCACGTCGACTCGGGTGTCGATCGCGATTTGGTTGTCCTGGCTCAACGCGACAGGAATCGCGTTCGCACGCACTTTGCCGGGTTGATGGTTCAAGCTTGATGTGCTCGGCGCACCCGCTCCGGCTGGATACAGTCGCAAGAATCCAGGTTCCTCAGAGTTGATCGCGGCGACGTTCAACCAAACGGTGTTTGCCTCTTCTGGCAGGCCACCGAACTCCACAGTATTGATGCCTTCGGAGCGCAACGGACCGGACCGAGAACCGTCACCACGTTGCAACGAAGGCGATGTCGTGCGCGTGTCGAATACGCGGATGGGATCGATGAAGTTGATTCGACCTGGGTCGCCACCTGGAGCAGCAACCGGCATTGGCGCACCCGCCACCGGCTCAGCTTCAGCAGGCTCTGGTGGTGGAGGCACCGTGCACTGTGGAGGATTGCCAGGGGTGCAGACCGCACCGTAGTAGCCGCAATCACCTGACGAGCAGTCAGCATTGATGATTCGTGTTCCTTCGCAACGTGGTGTGCAGGAACCGGTATGCGCGCCGGTCGTGAAGAATGGCGTCTGCATTGCAGCGCCAGCGTGCGACAGTTCAATGTGCAGGTGGTCAACATGCGCCGATGACGACGTGCTCAAGTGGCCATAGCCACGCTCGCCGTTCCAGTATGCGCGGTCCCAGATAACGCGTTGGATGCCGATGAATTCGGCGTTCTCGACCAGCCAGTTTGCGATTGGGTCACCAAGCCCGTTGTTCGCGTCCCCGCCTTCCAGCGGAATCATGAGGTCGATGGCGCGTCCAACCGCGTGGACGGACAGCTTCGGCACGCTCGTCCGAGCGCTGTTCTGGCGGCAGCAGTACAAACCGCCAGCGCGGGAGTAGTTGAAGCGCTGTCGCAGGTACTGGTCCAAAGCCTTGGTACCAGGATGCGCCGGCGAGCACTCAGGGTGACTGCAGGAGCACGCGAAGGCGTTGCTGCTGGTGCAGGAGCCTCGTGGCGAAACTGGCGGCGGGTCAACCACCGGAACGAACTGCATCGCAGCCTTGTTGGCCGTTGCCTGTGGCATCGTCCATGGCCCCGGAATTCGGAGTTCGGATTGAATCGTCTCAGTCTCGTCGGGCTCGGGCCCTTCGATAGTCTCGGCGCAGCCAAGACTGAACATGATGAGTCCGAAGACGAGCGCGAGAATGGTGTGTGTGGATCGCATGGGTCCTCCTGTGTGATTACACTCTACGGATGGACCTATCTGACAGGGAATGACGCCACCTGACGTCACCTGACATCGCGCTTTCAGATGGGGTTAGCGGGGGCGCCCGAAGGCGCCCTACACCGCATTATTGAACGACGATCACTGGTCGGCTGCATCGCAGATGGATGCCGTCGACGATCTCACCGGTGTTAAGGCGGAAGCCGCTTCCAACCGTCGTGTCTGGGCAGAGGAACGGTCCGAACGTGTTCGTTCCTACCGCCGTACCCAGCGTGGTCGTCGTCGAGGTCGCACCGTAGGTGACCTGGTATCCAACCATCGCATCGCCCGTCACGATGATGGGCGCGCAGGTGAGCGTGATCTGACGCAGGTCAGTGTTGAAGGTACCCTCGATACCAACGACCGCCTCGTTCGCAGGACATGCGATGGAGTTCGATGGTCCGACGAACGTCCAAGACCCGCGGTCACCCGTTGGAGGCACGTTGTCGCCAGGCGTGATGGTCGTCGTGAGCGTGCCGTTGTTATCGGTCACCACGAGGTTGCCGCATTGGGTCGAGAAGTCCGTGAGCGTACCACTGTAGAACGCCGTCGCGGTTGCGCCCGTCGCGCCAATCGGGACCTGTCCAGCAGGACAGTCGTCGTTCAAACGTCCACCGCCAGCATCCGCACCGATTGGTGAAGTCGTGTACAACGCCAACGAAGGTGTTCCGCAACGCATTCCGAAGCTGTCGACGACGTCGCCCGACGTTCCGTAGCTACCCAGTGTAATCATGCCGGTCGGGCAATCATCTGCAGCAACAGGCGTGTCTGCGCGCGTTCCGATCGTCGTGCTATCCGCAGGGGCTCCGATTGCCAGTCCGTATCCGGTGTTTGCGTCACCCGTCACCGTCAAAGCCGCACAGCGAGGTGTAATCTGCGAGACATACGCGCCCGAAAACGCGCCGGAGTAACCGACGATGACTTCGCCAGCTGGGCACATCGAACGGGTGGCTGCTGCACCAACGACCCATCCGCCGCGACCGCCCGTTGCCGGAAGTCGAGTGGATTCGGTGATGGAAATCGCGCCGCCAGTCACTTCAACCGTCCCGCAGATGGTGGCCATCTGGTGCAGAATTTGAGTGTAGAAGCCGCTTGAAACGCGAGCTTCAATACCAATAGGTGCTTCGCCTGGAGGGCACTGGTCGTCATATGCGCCGCCGCCTGCAGCACCAAACGTCGGAATAGCGAACTCGTTGGTCACGTCGACACGTCCGTTGTCGCAAATTCCAACCGTTCCGCTGCACGCACCCGTTGTACACGAGTCTTGCCATGAACAGACGTTGCCGCTGCTGCATGCCGTGCCATCGGTGACTGGAATCTGTCCGCACATTCCCGCGCTGCAGGCTGCGCCGTTGCACTGGTCGGTGAACGCGGAGCAATCGGTCATGGTGCCCTCGCAAAGACCCGCGGTGCAGACATCGGTCTCGGTACATGCGTCGCCGTCGTCGCAAGGTGTGCCGTCGGCGGCTTGCTGAGCAACGCACTGACCCGTCGTGCTATCACACGTGCCCGTGTTGCAAGCGTCGGCCACGTTGCTGCAATCCTTGGCAGCACCGCCACAAACTCCCGCTGTGCAGGTATCATTCTCGGTGCAAAGTGCGCCGTCGTCGCATGCCGTCCCATCTGCAACGGCCACCGCTGAACACGTACCATCGCTCGGATTGCACTCGCCGACCTCGCACTCGCTGTCGAGATTGGAGCAATCGACGTTGGCGCACAGGTCGTTATTGGAGTTGTTCGAGTTGTTCGAGTTGTTCGAGTTGTTCGAGTTATTCGAGTTATTCGAGTTATTCGCGTTGTTTGAGTTGTTCGCGTTGTTCGAGTTATTCGAGTTATTCGAGTTGTTCTCGTTATTGACTCGGTTGTTATCGTTGTTGTTTCCAACGTCCCAACCACCCATGTCGCTGTCGCCAGCGGGGGTGTTGTCGTCGCTACACGCAAACGCAAACACGACCGTCGCACACAAAACCAGCCTCATGCCGGTATTCCTAATACCCATCTCTACTTCCTTCGGTAAGCGGTTTTCGCCGCGATATGTGTCGTGAATTCGGTGTTTGGACTGTGATCTACGTCATGGCTGACTGTCAAACAGAATGAACCGCCACTTGCTGCCGGTTGACGTCGGCTACACGTCAGGCGAACATACTGGCATCACTCCAATCACGAGAGAGCCGATGAGTAGCCGTCAATGGGTTGCCCTTGTCTTGTTTGCCGCGTGCCTACTCGCGTTGCCGACAAACGCAAGCGCAGAACCAACGCGTCACATCCAGTTTGATACGACCTTTGGCGCTCGTTTCGGCGACTCGAACGTCTTCGGCGTTCGCGGATTCATCGGCTACTACCAGAGCCTGGCGGCATTCAATCCCACGACCGCCCTCTACTTCGCGATTGGCCCACATAT
>JAUIBR010000010.1 GCA_030427705.1 bacterium
CCATCTCTCCCGCGAAAAATCACGGAGTTGAGTGTCAACCATGTCGTCGAAAAAAGTGTTACCCATGTACCTACAGAAAAGTGTTACCTATGTACCCGGTGATTACCTGGTTCTTGGCGGCAAGAAACGAATGAAGCCCTGCGGTTAGACAGGGCTTCACTCAACCAGGAAGGATGTAGGTACGAAATCGCAGGCGACTATTCTTCGCAGTCAGAACACGTTTGGAATCCAAAGATTCGATATAGTGGACAGAAACCTGTCACACCCGTGAGGAGCGGAACGAATCCAAGGTAGCCCCACCATTGCCCCATGGTGAAAGCAATTCCCAAAAGAACCACGCCGAGAGCGACGCGAAAGATTCTTTCGACCATGTGTTCATTGACTTTGAGCATATTCGCCTCCTGCGGCATCGTGCTCTCCTGAAGAGCAAAGCGCGTACCAACTCGTTGCATTTCAACAAAACCCCAATAAAACAAGGCCTTGCGTGTGTTCTTTCCCCTGGTTGCATGGCGACGTAAATGCGTAGACCCCTGAAAAATCGAAATTTTTTCGTCAAACCACCAGAACCAAGAACCAAAAACCGAAAACCGAAAACCGAATACCGTGTAACCTGCCCACTGCTTGATGCATCGAGATTGTGTAGCTAGACTCCCGCGGAACTATGCAGGTTTGAGCATGAAACGGTACGTAACTCTCTTAGTATCAGCACTATTTGTACTTTCGTTGGGCTGTTCTGATGACTCCGGGAATCAGGACAATAATGGGACGTCGAATAATAATTCGATGACCAACAACGGGACGAACAACGACAGCAATAATGAGCCAGAGTTCATGTGCCCGAACGAAGGTGAGTTGGTCTGCGACAACCGCTGCATCAACGTCACGTTCAACATGGATAACTGCGGTGAGTGCGGGAACTCTTGTGCGGTCGGTTCACAGACGTGCGACGGCGGTGCTTGCCAATGCCTGGGCGACAATACGCTTTGCGGCAACCGGTGCTTTGACACATCGTCCAACCGTGAACATTGCGGGACCTGCGACAACGAATGCGATATCTCCGAAGCATGCGTAGACAGCAATTGCATCTTGGTTTCGGACCGAAGCGAGGTCACCGGGGTGCTGCAAGAAACCAACACCGTTCGCTCATCTTCGCAAGATTGCGGAGAGCATGGGCCCAAGTCTGCTGTCGGGGGCTTGCAGCTCAATGATGAGCTCATGATTGCCGCGCAAGGCCACGCAGAAGACATGGCCGAGAACAACTTCATGGCCCATGAGGGCAGTGATGGAAGCTCGCCAGGTCAGCGGGCCGACCGTGCGAACTACACTGGCGGATCGGTTGGCGAAAACGTCGCACGTGGTTACCGAACGCCAGAGGCAGTTGTCCAAGGGTGGCTCGACTCGGATGGCCACTGCAATAACATGATGAACGGCAGTTACAACGAGATTGGTATTGGCTACGCGGTCAGCAATGGCGGCGAAGCGTTTTGGGTTCAGCTGTTCGGCCGAAGATAGGAAACACAGACATGAAAAAGTGGATTTTGGTGGCTGCCCTTGCAGCAGTTGGATGCTCTAGTGCGCCCGAAAAGGCAGACGATATGACGGAAGAGGCAAACGGTCATGCTCATCACAAAGAGCACAAACATGGCCACGAAGAAGGCCATATGGGCTTTCACAAGAAGTTCGACAATCCGGAAGCATACGTCGATCGGTGGAACGACCCAGCTCGAGACGAATGGCAGAAGCCCAAGGAAATCCTTGCCCAAGCAGGATTCGAAGAGGGCATGACCGTTGCCGATATCGGAACCGGTACCGGCTATTTCGTGCCGCACCTTTCGGAAGCGGTTGGACCCACGGGAAAGGTCTACGCGCTTGATATTGAACAGGCGATGGTCGACTACACGACCAAGGCTTCGCAAGAGAAAGGCCTGACCAATGTTGAGGTCCGCAAGATCGGTTTTGACGGCCCAGGCACTGACGATGGCGAAGTTGACCGCTTTATCGTTGTCAATACATGGCATCATATCAATAACCGTTTGGAGTACAGCAAGACTCTGATGAAGGCGACCAAGCCGGGTGGAGCCGTGGTCATCGTCGACTTCAAGATGGACTCACCAATGGGACCTCCTAAGGACCACCGTTTGGCGCCAGATAAGGTGATTGAAGAACTCACGTCGGCAGGATTCCAAGCCGAGCTGCTGCCGCTTGAGCTGCCTCGTCAGTACGTCGTGGTTGGTACACGACCTTGATTTTCCTGGTCCTCTCACTCGCCGCAGGAATCGCTGCGGCGCTCACATTTGCAAATCGTGCGGAGTGGGAGACCAAGCGCAGCCGGGCTGTGCTCGTAGCGGCCTTTGTGATGTTCGTCATCGGCGCACTGACCCTTCCTGGCGGCTACATCATTCAAAAGATTATTGGGCGGCTGGCGATGCCGATTGGCATGCTCTGGGCGCTATCGGCGTTGCTTGGAATAGTCGGAGTTGCTTTCAAAAACCGTGGGATGGCGGCATCCTGCTTCGCCCTCTTCCTGGGGCTTACATTGGCGGGAAGCTCCCTGGTGGGCGGCTGGATGGCATACTGGCTGGAAGAGGACTTTGCGACGGTTCGGCCGTTTGACGAGGGAAAGTTCGACGCAGTCTTAGTGTTGGGAGGCGGGACGAGCAGTCGTCGCGGCTACTCTCAGGTCGCTGAGTCTGGTGACCGGGTCGTGTTGGGCGCGCGCCTGTACCACAGCGGTCAAACGCCACTTCTATTGACCTCGGGTTCTTCGATTCCGGGGCTGGGCGCCATTCACGATTCGTCGAAAACTACGATGCGGATCTGGTCCGACCTGGGTGTTCCAGAGACTGCAGTTCTACGTATTCCGGACCCCAAGAACACCAGTGAGGAGTTCGCCGCGTTGGCGGAGCTGCAAAAAGAGAAGGGCTGGAAACGAGTGGGCGTTGTGACATCCGCCTGGCATATGCGACGTGCCATGAAACTCGCGGAAGCAAACGGCCTAGAGGTCGTCGCGCTACCGGGTGATTTTCGGGGCGATACGGACTACGAGGGTATCTTGAGTTTCATCCCAGACCCGCAAGGTTTCTCGCTGACCTACCGCGTTTGTTGGGAGTTACTGGGAGCCGCGGTTGGGCGGTAGCCAAGGCGCGGCTGGAGACGCTCGAAGAGACACAGAGGCTCTCAATGGAGACCGGAGGCTCGGAGACCCGGAGGGTTTCTTGTTGGGGATATCGTTCGCTCCGCCAGTTTGTGGCGAGTCCGCTACCAACCCAAATAGAAAACCCTCCCCGCCTCCGCGACTCTGCGTCTCATTGGAGAGCCCTCCGCGCCTCCGACTCCGCGTCTCTGCTCGACGCTGAAAGCGACTCGCTGTAGATTCGCTTCATGACTGACGGCCACGATGATCTAGAGAACAAGCTACTTAGCGGCGACGGTAAGTGGTGGGAGTTCCTTGACCCTGAGACGTATCAGGTGAAGGACAACCTGCCGGCGGCCACGCGTTCGTCATCGGGCATGATCGACTGGAGCAAGGCTCAGAAGAAACGGTCTCCGGGACCGCTTGGTTTTGGATTCTTCAACCGGTGTGATGCGTGTGGTCATCCTTGTCCGCCGGATTTCACGTTTTGCGTCCACTGTGGTGGAAACCCCCGTGCTCCGCAGTCCATCTACACATACACGATCGTCATCAAAGAGGTGGACAATCCCGCCGCCCGGGACGCGGTGGCCGAGATCATCACCGAGGCCAGCCACGACTTACAGCTGGCGGAAGTCTCAAAGATTCTGGATGAGCTACCGGCCGTCTTCAACGTCCATGAACGCAAAGACCGTATTGGTGCAGTTCTGACGCGATTTGCGGAGCTTGGCGTCTACGGCAAGGCGTTCAACGTGCAGGACCCATCCATTCCCTGGATATCGGAGACGTTTGAGACCATCTTGCGCGACCCGAAGATTCTGGTTCTGGCGCTGGCTGCCATCGCGGCGTCGGTGGCATCGCTGGTCTTCGTCGGGTGGGGCTTGTTCTTTGTGTCACTGCTCGCTTTGTTTGGGTTGTTCTACTACCGGCTCACCTGGTTCCGCGGACGTTATGAGTTTGACGTTAATCGCGTGTTGGACCGCTGCAGCGGGTTTGACGGGATTCGGTCGGATGCCGTGGATCGATTGTCTCGCATTCAGGACGACGACGTGCGCGGACAGCTGACCATCTGTCTCATGGAGTATTACGCGCTGCATACCCAGTTTCGCGCGTATGAGAGCGAGTACGGCGATGTGCTTCTGCGTAGCGACCATGCATTACGTGAGCTGATGGAGCAGATCCTCAGCGTGTCAGGGAAGTTCGCCGATCTGGAGTTTCATCTGGCCGGGATTGAGCCCGCGGCGCTGAACCAACGCGCAGCAGCACTGCAACAGAAGCTTGAATCTGCGGGTCCTACGGAAGCCGACCTTATCCAGAAGGAGCTAGCGACGCTCAATAAAGAGCGTCAACAGTACGGACAGATGAAAGACCTGATGCAGCAGTTCCGGCAACGCATGCGCGCGCTGGCGAGCGCGATGGAAGCCCTTCGGGTGCGCGTGGCTTCAGTGCGCCGAGAGCGCGACGCGCGATTTGAAGAAATTCCGATGGAGGCTATCCTGCGCGAGCTCGATGACGAACTTGAGGTCTTTGAGCAGACGGTTCACGCCCTGGAAGCCTGATGTACCCCCTCCCAAAATCTGAGTTCGCCGACGAACTTTACGCTCGTGGCCGAGCACTCGCCGAAGCTGGATTACGCCTTCAACATATTGTCTGGGACGCAGATGAGGTGCTCTGGGACTGGGCCTTGGACGGCCGCCGCGCGGCGCTGGGTGTGCCCAAGATGTTCTTCAAACGCGAGTACGGACATCGCGAATGGGTTCGCCTGAAACCGGGCGTCTGGGAGCTGATTTGGGGCATCAAAGATGTCCAAGATGACCTCGGAGACACAGGTTTCATGCGCATCTCGACCAATGGGTATGCCTGGCGTCTGTTCCGTTTTGCACACGAGATTCCCGGGTTCGCGGACCTGGTTGGTGAGCCTGCTGATGCCGAAGTCTATCGCGGTTGGAACGGACATCCGCGGATGTTCTTTCGAACCGATTACGTGCGTTGCATGCAGGAGCTCTTCGCTGCGGATGCCGAGGGCGAGGTCGAGGCAGCAGTTAGTGGCTTGAATGGCGCTCGGGAGCTGGTTCTGAGTCACTTCCAAAACACGCCATTTGAGACCAGCCTTAAGCTCCCAGAACTCGCACAATTATTGGGTAAGCCGGGGTTTGACGATGCATTCATCCTTGTCGACGACAGCGGTAAGAACGTGAAGCGGTTCGCTGCCAGCGGACGTATTGGAATCAAAGCGGTTGTGCCCGCAAAACACACCAGCAAGATTCCACCAAACGTGGCGTTTCAGAACCCGAGAGCCCACGTCAGAACACTGTCAAATAATGTCGCTATTGCATTGGCGGAACAGTTTGAGGTGGCATTGGAGCAACGCGGGGAATCCGCGTTCTTAGTAGCCGAAAGCAGTAACACCGTGCCTTCGAACTACCGCGCCACAGAGTTCACCGTGGACATTCCGAGCGAACGAATTGGTGGAGAGTGGTTTCAGCCAGTTCAGCGGCTGAAAGATGCGTGGAAGCCGAAGCGAACTTAGGCGACGGTGCCGACGTACAGGTACGCGATTCCGCCCGAAAGTGATGTGTACTTGGCGTCGGAAAACTTGCCAGTATCTGTCATCATTTTCACGAAGTCTTCGCCGCATGGGAACGCAGCCGAAGTACGGTTGAGGTACTCATAGGCTTGCTTGTTGCCACTCATCATGCCGCCAACCGTGGGGATGACGACCTTGCTGTAGACGTTGAAGAGGGGCTTCATGACACCACGTGGCTGACCAAACTCAAGGATGACGACGCGACCGCCCGGCTTGACGACACGTGCCATACTCTCAAGCGCTTGGCTGGGCACATCGACGTTGCGGATTCCGAACGAAATGGACGCGACATCAAACACATCGTCGTCATACGTCAGGTTCATCGCATCTTGGACTTCCCATTCGATTTCCACGCCAGCGGCAGCAGCTTTGTCTGGCGCGAAGTCCAACATCTCTTTGCAGAAGTCGGTGCCGACAACGCGTCCTTCGGGACCGACGGCCTCCTTGAACTCAAGCGCCAGGTCACCAGTTCCGGTGGCACAGTCGAGGACAGCATCGCCAGGTTGTACGAGGCTCTGCTTAACAACCTTCTTTCGCCAGAGGTGGTGAATACCCATCGAAAGCACGGTGTTCGTGGAGTCATAGGTACCCGCGATTTCTGCGAACATATCTCTAACTTCTTCCGACATGGCGTGCTCTATTTTGGGAGTTTTCGGCCGACGGCCGCAGCGACGGGACCAAGGCTTTGGTGCATCGCTTTGAATTCAGCTGGTGTCATCGCCTGGTCGCCATCCGAGAGGGCGACTTCAGGGTTGTGATGAATCTCAACCATCGCGCCATCCAAACCGGCTGCGACTGCAGCACGTGTGATGGCGGGGATAATCTTTGGAAGGCCGGTCGCGTGGCTCGGATCGACGATCACCGGGAGGTGCGTCTCTTCTTTCGCCCAGATTGCGCCGGCCAAATCCAACGTGAAGCGTGTCTCGCCCGAGAACGACCGAATGCCGCGTTCACAAAGGATGATATTGTCGTTGCCACCGTTTGCGATGTACTCGGCGGCGAGTAGCCATTCGCGAAGGGTAGAGCCGAATCCGCGCTTGAGCATGACTGGCTTCTTCGTTTCGCCAATCGCCTTCAGCAGCGCAAAGTTGTGCATATTGCGCGTTCCGATCTGGAATGCGTCGATGCGTGGCTCCATATCTTCGATGTCTTCGACCGACATGACTTCGGTGACGCATGGCATTTCCGCGCGCAGCGAAGCGCGGCGCAGAAGTTCGATCCCCTCAAGTCCCATGCCTTGGAACGAATAAGGCGATGTGCGTGGTTTGAATGCGCCGCCTCGGAGCACGGATGCACCGAGGTCGCGGACTTCAAGCGCCGCTTTTTCGATCTGGTCGCCAGATTCGACGGCGCAAGGACCAGCGATGAGCACGAAGTCCTCGCCGCCAAAGGCGACGTTTCCGATCGACACGGTGCGCCCTTCCGGGAAACGCGAACGGTGTACGAGTGGGTACTCCGTGTCCACGTTGCTTGAGATGGGTTTTGCGCCTGCTTCGGACATGACTGCTATTCCTTGGTCCGCGTCATTGCGGTCACTCTTCGAACAATCGGTGCGACCACTGAAATTTCAATTTTTTTTGAAAACAGTGAATCACGGCTGAATTGCTATCAGTTTCCATGCTCAATGGCAAGTGACTCAACCGTTCGAATCATCGCCGCGGTGGCCTTGATGATTCGGTCGGCTCGGCCGCGTTCCACCCGGATCTCGAGGGCGGTCTTTAGGCAGCTGCTTGCGTAGTCATACTCACCTCGCGCAGATGCGCACCGGCCGTCGTATTCCCAGACAAAGTCGCGATAGACCTCCAACGTTACGTCCTGATCAATCTCGGCCAGAAACTCGGCCCACGGCGAAATCTCTTCGCCGTTTCGGAACCTCCATCGGTTCAAATTCATCTTACCTAAGAATAAAGCTTTTTTGCGGTTAAGGTCTGACCAGAGTCGGTTTGCTTCGGACTGCGCCTGCACGGCAGGTTCGTAGTCGCGACGCATGGCATGCAGGCGGGCGAGCTTGTTCAACGCGCGGCCGAGGTCAGCGATAGCCAACTCATCGGGAGCCTCAGGATCAACTAGATCGCGCAAGTTCGCCACGGTGAGCTTGTGACGTTCGATCGCCGCTTCGTCCACGGACGGGTCATCTTCAACTAGGTCTTTTGTGTTCGTCACTTTGATCTCTGAAACCCAAAATTCGAGCAGAGCATATCCAATGAGCACGGCAATCACAGCGTTGGAGTTAAGATGAAGCGCAATTTGATGGTTCTGGGGAGTTTGCTGACTGTCTTCTTGATGAACTCAAACGCCTGGGCCTCACCTTGGACGCTTCCGGAAGGCCATGTGTTTTTAACCATGGATTACGATTTTCAGTTTGCGACCAAAGAGTTTCTGCCTGATGGAACGCTCCAAAACTATCCATTGAACGGTGAATTCTACAGCAATACGCTTCGTACTCAGGCCCGTTATGGCTTCAGCGATCGCTTTGAGCTTGGCGCGGAGTTTCAGTTCAAGATTGTGTCGTTTCAGGCCGATCCCATCATTGTGTCTATCCCCAATGACACCGTTGATCTGCCGACGGCTCGGCGGTCGATCACGGACTTCACTGCCACAGAAGTTGGAGCTGGCGACGTGTGGTTGACCAGTCGCTATAATCTCTTTCGTGGCGCAGTCTTGCTCACGAACGAAACGCGACTGAAGCTGCCAACGGGCTACAAGGAGCCACAGGGCACATTTGACTCAGACACTGGTGAAGTTGCCGACGACGTCACGTTGGGAGACGGGCTGGCTTCGCTCGAGGACAGTTTGTTGTTTGGAACATTTATCCGGCCGATTCGGACATTTGCACGCGCTGAGGCGGGCTTTCGATGGCGATTTGGCGGGCCCGCGCCCCAGGTGATAGGCGCTGCAAAGGCCGGCACTTTCGTCACTGACTCCATATTGGTTTATGGTGGTGCAAGCGCCGCAATCTCAATTGGCGAAGGCGATGCGTTGGGAACGAGCTTCATCTCGACGGATCCCGACCTTCAGCCCGAAGACGTTGAGATTGGTACGAATACAATCCCAGTTGAAATCCCTTTCGACCAGGATTGGGTGCAAGTGGAGGCTGGGGTTCTGTTTGTTGTTAACGCTGACGCTGAGGTGCATGTGGACTACAATCAGATTGTCTGGGGCAACAACATTGCGTTGACACACGGCGTGACCATTGGTGTTGCGCTGCGCATCCCAACAATGGACGAAGAAGAGTAGGAGACGTCATGGCGACGCGGTTGATGTTCATCCGACAGTCCAGTCCGCTGGTGAACACGTCGGTCCACATCGATGGTCTTGGCGAGTTCCGAACCGACGACCAGGGGTTTGTGGCGCTAGAACGTGAGCTGACCCAGAAGACCAGCGTCACGATCATGGTCGATGGTACGAAGATTGGCACCACTGTTGAACCTCGAACCGACTCCGGAATGTACGTCGTCGATGTGGGCCGTGCGTCCCACGACGCGCTCTTGGCCGGTGGACAGTCTTCGTTAGGCGATCGATACGAGTTCTTGCGCTCGTTAGGCCAAGGCGGCATGGGCGTCGTGGTTGAGGCACAAGACCGGCTTTTAGAGCGCCGTGTCGCCATCAAGATGCTGAGCCACGAACTTCAGGAGGTGCCCGAGGCCCGTGAGATCTTCCTGATCGAAGGCCAAGCGCTGGCCAAACTAAGCCACCCGAGTTTGGTGAGTGTCTTCGACGTCGCCGAGATCGAGGGCAAGGCCATCATGGTCATGGAGTACATCGAAGGGCGCACGCTGGAGTCGGTTCTAAAGAGCCGAAAGCTGGTGCCCGAACATGATGCGGTTGAGTACGCGATTCAGCTCTTGAGCGCGTTGTCGTACTTGCATGACCAGGGCACGATCCACCGTGATATCAAGCCGGCTAATCTGATGGTCGAGCAAAAATCCCGCCGCCTGAAAATCATCGATTTTGGGCTCGCCCGGTCGTTTGAGCAGCTCGCCGCGCGAGGCACGCAGGTCCGTGGAACCCCAGGTTATATGGCACCCGAACAGATTCGCGGGGAAGACCTAACCGCCGCGACGGATATCTACCAGGTGGGCGCCACGCTCTTCGAGATATTCAGCGGGCGACTTCCGTTCGAGGAGGCCATTATGGTCTCGCACTTGAAGCGCCAACCGCCTCGAATCGAGACGATCAATCCCGAGATCAATGCCGAGATTGCCGACATCATCCACAGTTGCCTCTATAAGGATCCAACGGCTCGGCCTGATGCAGGGGACCTAATCAGGGCCTTCGAGACGATTCGCTCTGGTGGCAGCTCGGAGCTTGCGCTGGATGCACGCAGCACGTTTGAACGATACTCAGGTGAACACCCTTCCTCACCTACATTGGGTCGAGAGGCTGATGAAGCGTTGGCGACGGACACCAATTCGCGGCTTACGTCTGAGCAGGCCAGTGGGTTGACTGGTGGCGTTATTGGCCTTTTGGTTGGGTTGATCTTGGCGGTAGTGGCTGGGATTGCGTTCATGGTTAACAGCAATAAACCTGACGATGCCGCGGCCGCGGTGGTGCAGCCGGAGGTTGAGCCTCAACCTACCGAAGAGCCAACAGAACCAATTGCCGAGATGGAATTCGACGAACCCGTCGCTGAGACCATTCCTGTGGACGCGGCATGGATGGGAACGTCGAAAGCGGTCGCAATTGCAAAAGCGTCCAGCGACGCCGTCGCGCCCGCATTGCTTCGCCAGGCCGAGCGCACCACACCACGAAAGTCACGCTCCAAACGGAAGGAAGCGCCCAAACCCGAACCTGCCCCTGAAGTCGCGGACAGCGAGCCGGTTGATGAACCGCTGCCCGTTCCTGAAATCGAGCCCGCCCCAGCTCCTGCACCTGAGCCCGAACCTGAGCCGAAGGTCGAGGCGGCCGCGCCAGCGCCGAAGAAGGTTCCCGCCGCTGCGGCGCGAACGACCCAACCAAAAGTCGAAAAGAAGGCCGAACCGAAGAAGGAACCCAACAAGAAAAAGAAGAAGCGACGAGCCCCAGTTAGCTTTTGAACCTAGCCCCAAGCCCCCAAGCCCCCAAGCCCCCAAGCCCCCAAGCCCCCAAGCCGCTAGCCCCAAGCCCCCTAGCCTTGACAGTCCACCCCGCTAAGTGCTCAATTCTCGCCCTGTTTCTTAGCGAGCAATTGATATGAGATTTCGAATACTTCTAATCGCGGCAGTGGCCACGGCAGTGGCTTGTAGCGCGACCCCAAATACAGATGAGAAGGCCGTCACAGAGAGCGGCTCCGGCGCGGAGGAAACCAGTATGTACCCGGAAACCAAGCGCGACGATTCGATCGTGGACACCATGCACGGTGTCCAGGTCAAAGACCCGTACCGATGGCTTGAGGACGTTGAAAAGCCTGAGGTTCAGGCGTGGATGGATGGGCAGGACAAGGTCGCCCGTGACTACCTTAAAGCACTTCCAAAGCGTGACCAGCTCGCGGAGCGGTTTGCTGAGCTCTACTACATCGACTCGGTGTCGGCGCCAGTTCGCCGCGGCGAAACGTATTTCTATACGCGTCGACATGCCGATAAAGAGAAGCGAATTCACTACTACAAGGTGGGTCAGGACGGCGAAGAGCAGGTGTTGCTCGATCCGAACGCGATGAGTGAAGACGGCTCGATCTCGGTTGGTTGGGTCAAGCCCACGTGGGATGGCAAGAAGGTCGCGTATGCATTGAAAGAGAACAACGCGGACGAGTCCGTGCTCTACGTGATGGACGTCGCGACCAAGAAAGTCAGCGATATCGACGTGATTCCGGGTGTGAAGTACTCGCGACCATCATGGACCCCAGACGGCTCCGGATTCTACTACGTCTTCCTTCCGAGTGGTCCCGACATCCCAGTTTCGGAGCGTCCAGGCTACGCCGAAATTCGCTTCCACAAGCTTGGCGAAGACCCGAAGAAAGACGTGTTGGTCCGCGAGAAGACAGGCGATCCAAAAGTGTTTGTGGGCGTTGATTTGAGCCGCGATGGCCGGTTCTTGTTCACGTACACCTGGCACGGTTGGAACGCATCAGACGTCTACTACAAAGACCTCGAGCGGGGTGACAAAGAGTTCAAACCCATCGTCGAGGGCGTGCCGTCCATCTATTCGGTTGAAGCATACAAAGACAGCTTCTACATCATGACCAACGAAGGGGCTGACCGGTATCGCATCATGAAGGTCGACGCGAAGTCGCCGGAGCGAAAGAACTGGAAGGAACTCATTGGTGAGTTGGAGGATGGCAGCGTCATCGACGGCATGCAGATCGTTGGTGGCCGCATCGTTTTGACTTTGATTCAGGATGTCAAAAGCGACCTTCGCCTCTTTGATTTCAGCGGGAAGTTGGTCCGCGATATCGAGTTGCCTGGTGTTGGCGCGAGCTTCGGCATGACGGGTAATCCGGAAGATGACGACGCGTACTTCAGCTTCCAGTCGTTCACGAACCCACCGAAAATCTACAAAACGTCCATAGCATCGGGCACGACGGAGGTCTGGGCCGAAGTGAAGGTGCCTGTAAATCCTGACCCGTACACGGTCGAACAAGTATTCTTCGAATCCAAAGACGGGACCAAAATCCCGATGTTCCTTGTGTACCGCAAGGACATGCCGCGCGACGGAAGCACGCCATTTGTCATCAATGGTTACGGTGGGTTCTTGGTCACGATGCATCCTTACTTCCGTGCCTCCATCTACCCATGGCTCGAAGCCGGCGGAGGATTCGCCATCCCGAACCTTCGAGGTGGCGGCGAGTATGGTGAGAAATGGCATAAAGACGGGATGCTGCATAAGAAGCAAAACGTCTTTGATGACTTCATCGGTGCCGCCGAATTCCTGGTCAAAGAGGGCTACACCTCGAAGGGTAAGATTGGCATTACAGGCGGGTCAAACGGTGGTCTACTTGTTGGGGCGGCGATGACGCAACGACCTGACCTTTATGGTGCTGTTGTCTGTGCTGTGCCACTTCTTGACATGGTTAGATACACGCTGTTTGGTAGCGGCAAGACTTGGATTAGCGAGTACGGTGACCCCGAAAAAGCCGACGATTTCGCGGTTCTTCACGCCTACTCGCCGTACCACCACGTGAAGCCAAACACCGACTATCCGGCAATGTTGATGATGTCCGCTGACAGCGATGACCGCGTCGACCCGATGCACGCTCGAAAGATGATTGGTGCACTACAACATGCCAATACGTCAAAGAATCCGCAGCTGTTGCGGATCGAACGAAACGCCGGCCATGGCGGGGCGGATTTGATTCGTCAGTATGTCGAGTCGGATGCCGATCGATACGCGTTCTTGATGAACGAATTGGGACTCTAACAGTTCTTGGTTCTTGGTTTTTGGTTCTTAGTTCTTGGAGTTGTTCATGGGACGGCGGAGCTACCGAAAGATTGGGCCGGGCTTCTTGGATAGTGCGCCGATTCAAATGACTCTGGTGCAAGAGCTACCTTGTAGTCCCGAACGGTTGTTCGAGGTCTTTGAAGACGCGGAAGCTTGGACCGAATGGCTCTTTTTGGACCGCGTCGAATGGACCTGTGAGTTCCCGCTTGGCGAGGGCTCGAGCCGTACCGTTTGGACAGATGGCGCTGAGTTCGATGAGGTCTTTTTCGATTGGACCGCACCAGAGCACTTCAGTTTCTATTTTGAAAGCGGCACCTCCGGGATGTTTGCAGCGTTCATGGAAGACTACCTGGTTGAACCAACGGATAACGGTTGTCGACTCACATGGCGCATCTCTTGTGAGCTTGCTGGCATCTGGAAGATGTCGGCTCCCGTGTTCAAGACCGTTTTTGAATCCAAAGCGCGCAAAGGTCTGAAGGACCTCGTCGCATACGTTTAGTGATTGCCATGAAGACCAAACTCCTCGTTGTTCTCTTTGCCTTGCTCTATTGCTCACCTGCGTTCGCTCAAGACGCAGGAAACACCAATGGTGCCGATGCCGGTTTGGTCGAGAAACTGGCGGGTGACGTAAAGGAAGTCGTCGATCCGGAAAATCCACTGGACGCAAATACCAAGCCGTTGGGTGAGGCTGAGCCCGAAATCACCAAAACCGAAGCCGACGAGCTGGTTGACGAGATTGGCGACCTGCTGAACGAGATTACTCGGTTGGGCAAGAAGGCCGCCGAGTTGGATGAGGAAAAGCGTACTCGTATCTTCGACGAGATTGTCGACCTTCGAAACGATATGCACTCGCTCATGGTTCGTGTGGCGCCGCTGGCAAAGGAAGACGAGCGAATTCAGAAGCGACTTCGTCCTATCCTTCGCCGCGAATCGAAGCTGATTCGTGATTCAATTCGATTGATTCAACGCGAGAACCGACGCCTCATCAAAGAGCTGCGTCGTACCCCTGACCCAAAAGAATCCATCATCCTTGAAGGGCTTCTGACTGAACGAAAAGAGCGTTCGGTTCATTTGCTTGGGGCCAACTTCGCAATCCTCACATTTCGCGAGAAGACCGGCTCGAACATGTCCAAAGAGTTCGAGAAGCTCGATGAACTCTTGAAGAAAGAGGCAGACGGGAGCGTGGAGCAACTTACGGCGGTGAAAAAGCGCATTCGTGAGCTGCAAGCGGAAGGTCCTCTGGCTGGCGAGGAAACGGCTCACAAACGACTTCTCAAGATTCTGGGGCATCGCATCGAGGCGGAAACGGATGCCCTTCAGGATGTGACCGAGATCATGGAAAAGCGCGAACTCGAAACCGTGGACTACCGGCGCGCAATTCTTGAGAACTCAGGAGAGATTACGACGGACATCTTTGATTCGAATGTGTTGGCGCGTCTCGTCGAAAAGTGGACCGCTTCAACACGGAGGTGGATGGTCGAACAAGGTCCGAAGTTGGTGATGAAGACGATTGTCTTCTTACTAATTTTGCTCGTGACGTTCTTCGTTCAGAAGGGAGTTCGTCGATTGGTTTCCAGATCGCTGAAACCCACAGCGCTGTCAGTACTAGCGAAAGATTTCGTCAGGACGTCGGCCGCGCGAGGCGTTTGGCTGATCGGTATCATGTTCGCATTGGCTCAGTTCGACGTCGACATGGGGGCGTTCCTTGCAGGTCTGGGTATCGCCGGTTTCATCATCGGTTTTGCCCTTCAAGATACGCTTTCGAACTTTGCCTCCGGCATGATGATTCTGATCTACCGTCCCTATGACGTTGGCGACTTGATCGACGTGGCTGGCGCGTTCGGAAAGGTCACGCATATGAGCATGGTCTCGACCAATATCACGACATTGGATAACCAACGTTTGGTCGTCCCCAACAACAAAGTTTGGCAGGACGTCATTCGCAACGTGACGGCTGCTCGCCAGCGTCGTGTCGATTTGATGTTTGGCATCGGTTACGACGACGACTTTGTGAAGGCCGAGAAGGTCATCGAACAGGTCATCGCCGATTGCGATATGATCATGACCGGCGAGGCCAATCCGGATTTCGCACCAACCGTGAAATTGCACAACCTTGGGGATTCCTCAGTTGATATCGTCGTGCGCGCCTGGACGACGACGGACAACTACTGGGATGTGTATTGGATTCTGATGCGCGAGGTGAAACGTCGCTTCGATGAGGAGGGCATTACCATCCCATACCCACAACGCGACCTTCATCTGGTATCATCGCCATGGCATCACCCGCCGCAACGCGAAGATGACACCCCCGAGCCTTCATCGGCCGGGCCCGAGATTGGTACTGCGAAAGCACCTGACGAGCCACCAGAAGACGACGCCGAAGCCAAGACTTGAAAGAACGCGCCACACTGCTGACGAAACGCTGGTACGACCGCCGCGGCCGTGTGACGTTCGAGTACTGGGTGAAGCTCGACGAGGGCTCGGGCCGCATCACGATCGACAACGACAAAGCGGTGTTTTTTGCCGAGCCACAGTTCGAGGTTCGCTCGGACGCGCGGCGAGAAGTTGAACTCCAAGACATGAAGGGGCGCGACGTTGTTGCGCACTACTTTGCGTCACAACGTCGATTAGAGGATGAACGCGACCGGTTGTTGGACGTCGAGGCCTACCTTCCGTTGGAAGCCGATATCAAGCCTCAGGACCGCTATCTGATGGAGCGGTTCATCACGGGTGCCATGTATATCGAGGGTGAGTCGCAGACCAAAAACGGCTGCCGTATGTGGACCAACCCAAAGCTCACGCCGTGCGAAGAGCCGCACAAACTCAAGGCGATGGCATTTGACATCGAGACCGAGGGGTTAGACGGGCAGGTGATTTCGATCGCCGGCTACTGCGAGGGTGTCGGAAAAGTATTCATGACACATTCTGACAAATTTGATTCCTTTGTGTCGTGTGAGTCCGAGCGCGACACAATCGAGAAATTTGTGGAGTGGATGCAGGGCGTCGACCCGGACGTGCTCACGGGTTGGAACGTTATCGGGTTTGATGTGCGGGTCTTGATAGAACGCGCACGCATCAACGGTTTTGAGCTGCGGCTGGGTCGTGGTTATGGGCGCACCTCAGTTCGTGACAGCCGAATGCGCGGCGGAATGATGGCCGATGTGGAAGGCCGCATCGTGTTGGATGGACGCCGAACTCTGCAGGCTTCTGGGTACTATGCTGAGCGCTACGGGCTTGAATACACCGCACGAACATTGTTGGGCGAAGGCAAGCATATCCAGAAAACGGACGACCCCGCGGCTGAGATTATGCGAATGCACCGTGAAGAGCCGGAGTCACTTGCGGACTATAATCTGCAAGATTGTGTTCTGGTGGATCGGATCTTTAAAAAACAAGATTTGATAGGATTTGTTACGGAGCGCCAACAGCTAACGGGCCTGGCATTGGACCGAATCGGAGGCTCTGTCGCGGCGTTTGACTACCTTTACCTTCCGCGGTTTCACCGCAAAGGCTACGTGGCAAGAACGATCGATTCGCGCATTCCAGCCGAGGCGAGCCCTGGTGGTTGGGTGATGGATGCGAAGCCGGGGTTGTTCCGGAATGTCCTGGTATTGGATTTCAAGAGCCTGTACCCGAGCATCATCCGCACATTCAAAGTGGACCCATACGCGATGATCGTGGCGGACAAAGACGAAAAGGCGGTTGAGGGTTTTAGAGGCGCGAGCTTTCACAGTGAAGACCACATCCTGCCGGGATTGATTCAAGACCTGTGGCAAGCCCGAGACCAGGCTAAGAAGCGCGGTGATGGCGCACGATCGTCGGCCATTAAGGTCTTGATGAACTCGTTCTACGGTGTCCTGGGAACCACCGGTTGTCGCTTCTTTTCATCGAAGTTGGCCAGCAGTATCACGATGCGTGGCCACGAGATCATCAAAGCCAGCCGAGACCTCATCAACGCGATGGGCTACGAGGTCATCTACGGCGATACCGATTCCCTTTTTGTGCGTATCGGCGAGGAACATGATGTTGAGTCGAGCGCCAAGATTGGTGCAGAAATTTCGAAGGCTGTGAACGACCACTGGAAAAGATATTGTATGTCGAATTATGACATAGATAGCTTTCTGGAGTTCGAGTTTGAGTCGCATTTCATGCAGCTCTATATGCCGACGAAGCGCGGCAGTTCGGAGGGCAGCAAGAAGAGGTACGCCGGACTTGTGGCAAAGAAAGGTGAGCCGGAGCTTGTCATCAAGGGGTTGGAAGCCGCGCGAACAGATTGGACTCCCATGGCACGCATGTTCCAAACCGAACTGTTTCGCCGCGTGTTTGACGGTGAACTAGATGGTCTTCGTGAGTGGGTCCAGGCCGAAGTGAGGGCTATCCGACAGGGTCAACGGGACGAGGAACTCATCTACACAAAGCGCCTTCGTCGGCCCGCCGAAGAGTACAAAAAGAATGTTCCACCGCATGCCCGCGCCGCCCAAATCCTGGGTAAATCCCCGCGCCGTATCTCGTATTACATCACCACCGCAGGTCCACAACCGGTAGAGATGGTGGACGCCCCAATCGACTACGAACACTACGTCGAGCGCCAACTCCAACCAGCCGCCGAGGGCATCCTCGCCGAAATCGGAATCGACTTCGGTGCCATTGCGCGCAAACAACTCTCCCTCTTTTAGTTCTTGGTTCTTGGTTCTTGGTTTTTGGTCGGTCTTTGGTTCTTGGTCTTTGGTTCTTGGTCTTTGGTTCTTGGTTGTCTCTTTTGTCAATTTTTGGTTTTGACGCATTTGAGCAACGCAACCATACGTTTTGCCACCACGGTGCATCGCTCTACTAAGTCCTTGGTATCAGCCAGATTCAAGCGTTCAACAAATCGCAATTGAATGCTTAGTTCAAATGCTGAGCTGATCGCGTAATCAAGAAACCGTGCCATCTCCTTACTACTTTGGCGTCCGCATCCTTCGGCTATGTTTGACGGTACTGACAAACTGCTTCCCTCCAATTGATTGGCCAATCGGAACCGCCGATGTTCCGCCAGCTTCTCTGTTAAGCGATATACTTCGACGGCGATTTCCAAGGATTCTGTAAATACTTCAAGTTCATTAGGGTCTTGCATGTTCGCTCCTTCGTTGCGAGTTCAGGTCCTTTATCGACCGATCTCCCAAAGCGTTGCGGAAAAAAACAAGAAATCACCGGAACCAGACCAAGAACCAAAGACCAAAGACCAAGAACCAAGAACCAAGAACCAAGAACCAAGAACCAAAGACCAAGAACCGAGAACCAAAGACCAAGAACCAGACTAAAGACCAAGAACCAAAGACCAATGACTACTTTGTATTGAAGCCGGGCAGGTGGTTACTCCAGTAACCCCACGTAGGTGCGTGCCAGTCACTTCGATACTCGACAAAGAAGCCCGTGGTTTCGCGGAGGTATTGCGCGGCGTAGGTGTGGTCTTCGATGCGGTTGGTTTGCTCGGTCGGGTCACTTGGTTGGTGGTAGAGCTCGCGGGTGCCATCGTAGTTTACGATTAGACGCCAGTCCTTTGAACGCAGTGAATACATCCGACCGTACTCCGAAGAGACAACCTGCGGAGTCCAGCTGCCTCTGCGTCCCATTTCAACCACGGATTGACCTTGAACCTTGGGGGATGCCTCGACATTAACAAGGTCCAGAATCGTGGGCACGATGTCTAGAACGCTGGTCGGGACCTCGACTTTTGCCGGCTGGATGCCTTGGCCGAAAATAACAAATGGGACGTTCGTTAACTCTGAATACAGGCCGTAAGCGTGACCCATCTTTCCGCGTTCGAACATCGCCTCGCCGTGATCTGACGTCAGGACGATGACCGTGTCGTCCAGTAGTCCCGACTCGTTTAGACCGTCAACCAGGTCTCCAAAACACGCGTCCATGTGCTCGACTTCGCCGTCGTAGAGTCCCTTGAGTTGGCTCCATTGGTCTTCGTTCAAAACCTTGCGGCCTGCGGCAATATCATTGAGCAAGTAACCGCTGACGCTCTTGCCGACAGGTTTGCCCCAGTCGCCATCGTGGTACTTCTCGGAAATTCCTTCATGAAAGCGGTACGGCGTGTGTGGTTCGAATGGCAACATGGATACGAAGAACCGGTTGTCGGACTCCGCCGTTTCGCGCGCGAATTTGAGGGTCTGCGTGACGATGGCAGAACAATCGATCCCCATGCCTTCCGAGACCGGTTGCACAAACTTCGACCACCTGCCTGGCTTTCGAAGACGTCGCATTCCGAATGCGTTGTTGCCCACGTAGGCGGTCTTGATTCCGGCATCTTCGAGCTGGCTCGATAGCAACGGAATACCCGGTTTGACCTGACCTTTGTCGCCAGCAACACCATGCACGCGTGCGATCATCCCGGTCTGGATCGACCCGTGGGATGGGGGCGACGACGGTGAGGCAGCTTGGTTGTTTAGGAATACCAATCCTTGTTTCCTGGCGAGCTCGGTGAAACGCGGTGTGGCGACGCGCGTTTCTGAGTTGTAGAGCGTTAGGCGGTCTGAGCGGAGTGCATCTACGACCAGTAAAATCGCGTTTTTGAACTGTTTTGGTTCGGGAGCTTTGTCGCGCTTTTTGGTTTGGATGCTCGCCTTTAACCATGTCAGATTCTGACCTTGTAACTCCAGCCGAACAACCTTCCCAGCGTAGGCGCTGAGGTCGATGGGCGCATCTGTGACCTCGAAAGTCTTGTCGTTGCCTGGGGCGGTCGAGACCACGAATGAACCGCCTTCGTTGGAGGTTTCGCCGACAAAGAAGGCATCATTGGGAATCTCCTGATAGAGGGCGTAACCGTCAAATGATTGCAGTTGTTTCGAGAGGACTTCGACGTTCGGGCGCTGTCCATTGGCTTCGAACGCTCCTTCCACGACTCGCATGGAATGTACTGGGGCGCGGCTAAACAACAGAAGTTCATTCACCCCAGGTTTCAACCGTCCTTGCTCCACCGCGAATACAACTTCGTTCCAGCCGGCCGTAAGTGGTTTCACGCCCACGCGTTTGCCATTGGCTTTTAGTTCGACCCGTTGCCCCTTCTTGCCCCAGGTCCACAGGACAACCGTAGCTGCGCCATCGGAATGCCAGGGGACGATAAGGTCGGTGGCATTGCGGGTTAACTTGCGCGCGCGAACACCATCGAACTCGGCAACATCGCCAAACGGGCGCCGGTAGCCCTCGCTATACTTTTGCACACCAGCCGTGATGAACGGAATGACCAGTCCGTGCGTGTCATACAAGTGCAGCCGCCGCCAGTTGCTGATGAAGTTGATCGATGGTGTTTCATCGAGCTCCGGACCCTTGGGTTTTTCGGGAACTTCTTCAGCGGGTGGCGGTGCCTCGGCAGGTTCTGCGGAGGCGGGCTCAGGGCTGCCCTGGGCCTTCGGGGACGTGACTTCGCCGTTAGGCGCGCACGCCGTCAACGCGAGCGCGAGAATAAGCATCCATGCTTTCATAATCTTGTGTGGTTTTAGCTACTGGCAATCGCGGAATTCGAACGAGCGTCCACCTTCACCGGTGTTGTCGGATACGCCGCCTGAGCCGCCGTTACCAGCATTGAGCGTCACCGTAGGGTCGTCGACGACGAGGTTACCCATGTGGCATTGGATTACAACAGAATCGCCGCCAGCTCCACCGCCGCCGGAGCCACCATCTCCGCCATCTTGGCCAGTTCCACCAATGCCGCCCGGCCCACCAACGGCAGGTCCGTTGGAGCCTGGAGGGCCTTGTGCGCCTGGGAGGCCTCCGTTTCCGCCGTTTCCGCCAAGCCCTCCACGCCCACCTGAGCCACCGTTCCCAGCCGAAAATTCAGAGTTTCGAACGGTCAGTCCCGACGAGTTCACGACAAAGAGGGCAATGGCACTGCCTCCCGGTCCGCCGCCTTCGCCAGGGGTACCAGCGCAACCGCCAGCGCCGCCGCCACCGCCGCCGCCACCTGCGACAAGGATGTTGTTTCCTAGTAAGCTGAATAGTCGCCCACCACCGCCGCCGCCTCCGCTGCCGCCGGCACCATTCGAACCGGCGGTACCGGTAGCGCCAGTTCCCGTGTTTTCCAGATTGAAATCCGCGGTGAACGTGTATCCGTACGAGCCGTTGTTTCCGTCGTTTCCGTCCAGATTGCCGCTGGCAGACCGGCCGGGTTGACCTTGAGCTCCAGGTCCGCCTCCATTGCCACCAAGGAGACCGGCGGGTGATGGTTGACCCGGTTGCCCCGGAGTGTTTCCAGGAGGGCCCCCTAATCCACCCTGACCACCCGCGGCGCTTGAGCATGCTGAATTCTGCCCAGGACCGCCTGGACTTAGCGTCTGACCTGCGCCGCCATTCCCACCGTTGTTTCCATTCGATCCAAAGCGGCCTGAGACGCCGTTGCCACCATTACCGGTATCGACCGTCACACCATCCAAAACGAGCGCAGGTGCATTTATGGCCCAGACGCCAACGACGTTCTCGGCCTGTCCGCCGTTACCGACGCGAATGTCGATATTGTGCAGGACAGTGCGAACGTCGATGTCGCGCGCCTCAACCGAAATAGTGTCATTTACTGGCATTTGAGTCATGGTTCCACCGTCGTACTCCCAATTCGGTGTTCCATTGAAACCGGAGTAGATCGAGATTCCGTTAGGGACCAATAGGCGTGAGCTGTTTGTGTAACCCGACTTCACGATGACGCCGGTAGCACCGCGCGTTTGTGCAGCGGTAATCGCAGCACCCAGCGTCTCGAACGGAGCGGCGCGGGAGCCTGAACCGGTGTTGTCGACACCGTTATCGTGGTCGACGTAGATGAAGGTCGATTGTGCGGTTTGGTCGTTACAGTTAACGGCATCGGCTGCCGTCGCCGACGCAGGAATGTCGAAGCAGAATGGTACCTGGTTGGCTTGAGACTCACAGTCCCAGTGGCCAAGGTTGCACTGACCACACGGCGCTGGGTCGCACATTACACCGTTGCATTGGCCTTGAATGCAGATGTTCACGTAGTCGCATGTTGCGGCTTGAGGCTGCACACATGTGTTGGCGAAGACGACGTTTCCTTCATTGTCCATCGACGGCGATGGGTCACATGCATCTGCAGGACAGACCCGGGCGCCACCCTGCGGACGGCAGTAGCGAAGTTCGTCTTCCGCGCAGTTACCGCCAGTAGCTTCGCACGCGCACTCCATGGCATTGCAGCTGATCGGGGCGTACTCGCATTCATTGTTGGCGTCGCATCCCGTGGCTTCCATGCATGGCATGGTCGGGCAGAACGTCGCGAAGTTCTGCGGTGTGCACGTACACACGCCGCAATCGACCATTCCACCACAACCGTCGTCGATCATGCCACATTGGTCAGGCGCGCATTGGTTTGGCGTGCACATGTCCATGCCCATATCGGACATGTTGTTCATGTTGTTAACGTTATTCGAATTGTTCGCGTTGTTGGTGTTGTTCGCGTTGTTCGAATTGTTGGCGTTGTTGGCGTTGTTCTGGCGGTTGTTTTCCACCACAACGGCGTCATCGGAGACGTTGCATCCGCTGACGACGAGAACACAGAGAAAGGCAATAAAAAGCCGAGCCATAAGTCTTCCTGATTTTGATATCAGGAAGACAGTACCGTTAGTTGCCCCTGCTTTTCAATTCCAGACGTCTCGCTAGTTGCAATCGCGGAAGTCAACGGCCACGCCAGCTTGACCCGCGTTACCTTGTGATGGTCCAGCAGCGCCCGCGGCGCCCATCGAGAGTGTGGTTTCGGCGTTAGTTGTAACCGACCCACCGAGGCATTGAACAACGACGGAATCGCCACCTGTGCCGCCACCGCCGTGACCGCCACGACCGCCGACTCCAGCTAGTCCGCCACGGCCTCCGTTACCGCCTTGTGCATTGGCACCGTTGCCTCGGACACCAGCGCCACCACCAGCTCCGCCGTTTCCACCCGATCCGCCTCGACCGCCGGCACCCGCGCGAAGTTGCGAGTTCTCAAGCGATAGTCCGGTCGAGTTTGCGGCAAAAAGCGCGATGGAGGTTCCACCCGGCCCGCCGCCAAAGCCATTGGTACCGGCACAACCGCCGGCAGCTCCGCCGCCACCGCCGCCGCCGTTCTCGATGACGCCGATGCCCCCAATATCGATGGCGCCACCGCCGCCACCGCCTCCGCCGTCACCATTGGTGCCGCCGGTTCCTGCCGCGCCAGCACCTTCGTTTGTCAGAAGGTACGACACTGCATCGATCGTGTAACTTCGTGTAGCTCCCGCACCGTCTTGGCCTGGGTTTCCAGAGTTGCCTGGTTGGCCAGGGCCGCCATTTGCGCCGGGTCCAGGTCCCCCGAGTCCTCCGGCTGCACCGCCAGCCGCTGCATCGCCGTTGTCTCCGGGGCCATTGTTTGAGCCGGTGCCACCACGTCCGCCATTTGCGTCAGGGCAACTGGCGTTCGTTCCACCGGCTCCACGGGTTCTGCCGCTGCCGTTGCCCCCGTTTCCGCCGGTCAGTCCAGCCAGTCCAGAACGGCCGGCAAACCCGGCGCCGCCATTCCCAGCGACAACGCGAACGTTGTTCAAGACAAGGGCGGGCGCATTCACCGCCCACACGCCGTACACGGTTTCACCGGCTGCACCGTCATTCACGAACACCTCGATTCGATGAAGCACGGTCCGAACATCAATGTTCTGCGCTTCGACTGAAATCCCGGAGGCGGTTTGTGTCATGGTACCGCCATCGTAGGTCCAATCCGGCGCACCGCTGTACCCTGAGTAAATGGAGATTCCGTTTTTCAGGACCAATCGAGACGTGTTGGCGTATCCGCTCTTCACCACGACTCCGGTGGCTCCTCGATTCTCGGCAGCATCCAATGCAGCTTGAATCGTTGCAAACGGTTGCGCGCGTGAGCCCGAGCCCGAAGCGTCAACGCCTGCGTCCTGGTCCACGTAAATGAAGGTCGACAGGGCCGTTTGGTCGTTGCAGTTCACCGCATCTGCCGCGGTGGCCGACGCTGGGATGTCATAGCAAACAGGTGTGTTGGTCGTGTCGCAGTCCCAATGTCCAAGGTTGCACTGACCACAATCGGCGGGTTCACAAGAAGAACCGGCGCATGCCCCTTGAATGCAGATATCGACGTAGTCACATTGCGCGCCTTCAGGCTGAACACAGGCGTTTGCGAAGACGATATTGCCGTCTGTGTCCGTCGTCGGTGATGGGTCACACGCGTCGGCTGGGCAAACGCGTGCACCGCCAGCCGGCAGGCAAGAGCGCATCTCTTCGTCGGTGCAATTACCGTCGCCAGCATCACATGCACAGACATTGCCGTTGCAGCTCACCGGGGCGTACTCACATTCGTTGTTTGCGTCGCAACCGGTCGCTTCCATGCAAGGCATCGACGGGCAGAACGTCGCGAAATTTTGGGCGGTGCAGGTGCAAACGCCGCAATCAACCATCCCGTCGCAACCATCATCGATCATGCCGCATTGGTCAGCCGCACACTGAATCGGTGTGCACATGTCCATGCCCATGTCCATGTTGTTGGAGTTGTTGACGTTATTCGAGTTATTGACGTTGTTAACGTTGTTTACGTTATTGACGTTATTGACGTTGTTCGAATTGTTGACGTTGTTTTCGTTATTCGCCCGATTGTTGTCCACGACGACGGCTTCATCGGAGACATTACAGCCCGCCAAAACGACGAGCATCAGTACAAGCAGAGTGAGGTGCATTCGCATATTATTCTCCGATGCCGAAACATCTGGGTCTGTAGATTTGGAACGTTTACGTTGTCGTTGATTGTCCGATAGACCGGACTTCGATTCAAGTACGGCCTGATTTGGCGGAGTTTAGGGGAAGGCGGTCTGCGACCATCCGAAGTTGGTCGTATCCAGTTGAAGTACGGGAACCGCACCACCACCTACCGGGCCTGGGAAAGAACTCATCGGCCCCAAAAACGTCAGGCAGTCGCCAAGCGCTGTAAAGTTCGATGCGGTCCGGTATTGCACGGAAACACCTTGAGCGTTTTGGAGGGTGAAACACCGGCTCGAGCCGCCGCAAGCAACACCGGAGTCCGTAATCTCCCCGCTAAAGCGCACGTTCTTCGCATAATCGCCCGGCACCAAACCTCCGCTCGCATCGCGGTAATACACTGGGTTGCCACTCGACAGGATCGCAAAGTTGGTCAGCTGGGTAATCTCAGGTTTGCCTTCGAAGTTCACCAGCTCAGTCGCGGTGAACGATACGATATCGCCAACTCGGATCGGCGTCAGCGTTGGGTCCGTGGCGAGGAATGTCTGAATGGCACCACTTCCATCTTGAATCCAGAACGTGCGGTTTGCCACGGTGTCAAACCCGGTCGCAATCACGGTTGCCCCGGTAACGTCCAAAGGCAAGAAGAGTGTGACTCGACCTTCATCGACGGCCGGCGTGTTGATGTCGTCAGGTTGTGCGGGAACTGCGGCCAATATCGCGGCAATACCCGCATTATTGGTGTAGGGCGTCGTCGTGGGCGTTCCGCCATCGTGCACACCGGTTCCGCCAATCTGACCAAAGAACGTCGGAACACCAACACACCCCATCATATTGTTTGAGTTGTTGCTGTTATTCGAGTTGTTCGAGTTATTGCCGTTATTCGAGTTGTTAACGTTGTTGCTGTTATTCGAATTGTTGACGTTGTTAACGTTGTTCGAATTGTTGACGTTGTTGATGTTATTCGAATTGTTGACGTTATTGATGTTGTTCGAATTGTTAACGTTGTTCGAATTGTTAACGTTGTTAACGTTGTTTGAATTGTTGGCGTTGTTTGAATTGTTCGCGTTATTCGCGACGTCTACACACTCGTCCGTTTCTGGATTGTACAACTGTCCATCATCACAATTGATGCCGGGATCACGCTTTTCAGTCTCGCTACCGCAAGAGATGGTGAGAGCCCCAAGAATCAAACAAATCGCAAGTTTCCGCATGTCGCTATTCCGCATCAAAGTGTCGCGTCGGTTATCTAATAATGCCACGAGCCTGAATCAAGGACGAACGTGATTATCGGGATTGATATCTCAACAAATCCGAAGAAATTGGGTCTAACAGCTTGCGCCGTGAAAGGCCAGAACCTCGAGATCTGCGCAGCACAGCTAGCAGGGACGCATGATGCGGCGCTCGAATTCGTAGCTGATTATTGGCAGCCATCCACCATCCTCGCCATCGACGCACCGCTGGGTTGGCCCAGAGAAATGGCTATCCAACTGCAGCAACACAAAGCTGGTGAGCCTTTCCTGGTGGACCGAAACACAATGTTCCGTCGATTGACGGACGAACGAATCGCCGAACGTACAGGCAAACGACCGCTCGATGTCGGTGCAGACCTCATCGCGCGCGCAGCACACTACGCGCTGGAGCTTCTGGGCGATGTGAGAGCGCAGCTTGGCGCTCCTCTTCCCATGCTCTGGAGCCCGCACGATCGAGGCGGCGCCATCGAAGTTTATCCCGCCGCAACACTCGACGTTCGCGGACTTCCGTCGTCTGGCTACAAAGGCAAGGAACCTGAGCTGCGAAAGCAGATTCTGGAGCAACTACCGCTGATTTGTGCGGCTGAGATTCAAACAGCACTGCTCGATAACAACGATGTGTTCGATGCCGCCATCGCGGCGCTGGCCGGGTGGGATTTTATGGAATCACGTTGTGAGGCGCCCGCCGATGATGAGTTGGAGCGCGCCAAATCCGAGGGTTGGATTTGGGTCGCCAACCCCATGTAGTCCGCACAATCCGCAGTCTTACGGTTCTGCATGAAAAATATTCGCGACTGTTGTATGCAGTCCGTCGAGATTTGGAATGGAACAGAAGGTACGAGATTATGAAGTATAAGATTCTAGCGGTTCTTCTGGTTCTGGGTGTCTTCGGATGCTCGGACGACGAGGAGACCATCCCGATTCTGGATGAGAGCGAGCTGGCGTGGCCAGAACAGACGTTTACCGCCGAGATGGAGCCGATGGTGGAATCAGTTCCACCACGCGACCAGTGGGATTCGGTGAGTTTTCCGCTCGAAGTTACGGGCAGTTTGGATGAGGGGACGGAAGGCATCTTGTATAGCCTTTCATTGGGCCACTACTGGCTGCTCCGCAATCAGCTCGACAACGGCGACTATCTCTACGATTACGACGCGCTGACAGGCGAAGGCCCAACGAGCGCGAGCCAGCTTCAGAGCCTCGCAACGGCATGGTCCCAGGTGATTGTCTACCGCTTCCTACAAAGGGAAGAGCACCTTTTGGCCGCCTATCACGTCGCAAAGATGTTCCAAAGCAGCATCCAAACGGTTGAAAACGAAGACGGCGAGTTGATGGCGCACGTCGGCGATGCAACCAACCGAACCGCGTTCATGTTCTTCACGCTCGTTGAGCTCGAAAGCGTCATGCAGACCGGTGAATTCACCGAAACGATCGAGCAGATGGCTCGATTCTTCGAATTCCAAGTTGATGAAACGGGGTGCATTTACACAAGCCGCAGCCGACAGTCCGAATGTGCGGACCAGCACAGTGTCTTTGCGGTTGGACAGGGCCTGGTTGCACTCGAACGATTGTATCGTCACACCGGCGACGAGAAGTATCTGGACCTGCTTGAGCGGGCCACCGGTTACTATTACGAGTACATGCGCACGGGAGACCGGAATGACCGTGACCCGTATTGGCTTGCGTGGGCAGGACCGCCGATGGTCACGTTGCTGATCGAGCGACCCAACGAAGACCACATTAACTGGATTTTCAGCCTCGCCGATTACCGTGCTTCAGACCAATACGTCGATGATGCGGTCCCCTCATACATTGGTGGGTTCAAGAAGATTAGCGACCGGCCTCCATCATGGAGCGCCGTTTCATATATCGAGGGCATCGCCGACGCCTATCGTTTGGCAGAGGCTCAGGGCGATGAAGACCGCATGAAGCTGTATCGGCAGTCATGCATCTTGGCCGCGCGTTACCTGATGAGCCTTCAATATCGAAAGTCGAATGTCGATAACTGGCCGCTCGATGACCCGGACCGTGCGATTGGTGCTTACCACTTCGCCGCGCATGAAAACGCGTCGAGCATCAGCATGCACTATATTCGCACAGATTATATGGACCACATGGCCATCACCTTGACCAAGATTCTGACGTATCTGGACCTTCCAGAGACGTATCCTGGACCAGGTTTGGTGCCGGTTCCCGAATAGATTTACAGGAGTACTCAATGAAGATGACGAACAAAATTCTGGGACTGGCGTTGCTCGCTGCGGTCGTTGGATGCTCGGACGACGAGACCGACCCGCGCATCACAAACCCAACCCCAAACAATGACGGATTTGTGGATGAAGTGCCCATGTGTGAAGCCGATGCTCGCGACTACTCAAGTCTCGATGCGCGTTTCCCATGGGCCGGAGAAGAGCGATTCTATCGCCTTGATCCAGACGAGTTTTGCACGACAACAAGCCAGGTCCTGCTCGAGGTTGATGATACCGACACGACCCTTGATGACGTGAAGGTGCTGATTTCACCGCATGCTGGCTGGCAATTCTCTGGCATCGTCACCGCGACCATGCTGAGCCAGATCGAAGTGCCAGACCTGGTGATTTTCATCGGCAATAATCACAAAGATAACGGCGAGAAATACGCGGTTTACCCCGATGGTATGTGGGCGTTGCCTAATGGCGACATGGAAGTTGATGAAGCAGTTGCGGCACAACTTATCGAAAACGTCCCTGACCTCGTGGCGGACAAAGTCGCGCACTCTGAGGAACACAGCATTGAAGTCAATGTTATGTGGCTCAGCCGATTCAATCCGAACGCCAAGATCGTTCCGATTGCATTCGACTACACGGACAACGCCGAAAAACTTAAAGAACTGGGTACCGCGATCGCAAACGAGCTGAAGACGCTCGACCAAGACTTCCTGGTGATCGCGACTACCGACCTGACTCACTACGACCCTCGGGACGTGGCGAAAGAACAAGATGACGCCATGGTCGCCCAGATGGAGGCGATGGACCCCGATGGACTCTTCAACTTGGTCCATCCGGCGCGCGGTACCTACAGCATGTGTGGCCTTGAGCCATCAGTGGTCGGTATTCAGATCGCCCGAGAGCTTGGGGCGACAGGCGGCGAGGTCATCTTGCGCCGTGACTCGGGTGACCGGACTGGGAACACCGATTCAGTGGTTGGCTACGCTGGTGTTGCCTACCGCTAGTTTAATGTCATTGATTGACACTATTCTTCCCGTGGCCCACGATCTTGGCGCCACCCACGCGCTTGATTTCCCCCTTAATTAGGGAACCTTCAATCTCGAGCAACGCGCCGCCCACAAGGCGGATTGCGTTGTCCTTGGCGCGGATTTCTGTGTCCTTCAGGTAGATCTTCGACTTCCCTTGTACGACGATTCCATCGTCTTCAGACACGATACGCGAGTTCTCGATTCGAACGTCGCAGCGCCCTTGCACAAAGACACCGTCGCGGTCCGTCTTGATGTACGCGTTTTTGATCGTCATCGTTTTTGACCCCACACACTTGATGGGCTCGGCTTTGGCCAGGGCGTTCTCGTCCTTCACACCCGCGTCGTCGTTATTCTGGTCGACGCGTTTGATGGGACCTTTGCGGTCGATGGAGGCGCTGCCGTCCAGCATAATGCCTGCTTTGAAGTCCACGGTATCAACCACAACGACGGAACGACCGGACGCGACAATGGCTCGCGTGACGCCATTGAGTTTCACGTTCTTGAGTTCGACGCGCGCATCACCGTCCGTGATCAACGCCACATCTCCATTCACGGTGCTGTCCTTCACCACGACGGTGCAGTAACCCTTCGCCACGATGCCGCCATCGATGGTCTTGTCTGTAATTGTGATGGTCTCTGCCTTCTCGCAATTCACGGGACCGGCCTTTTCAGGCTTGTCTTGGGCAGATACGACGCTTGGGAAAAGTAGCGCGAGAGCGAATATGAAGTGGCGATTCATGTCCCACAGGATATATGGATTCCCCGCTGACCGCCAGCCTTCGAGCAGGAACCCACATGTCGAAGCTGACCGTTAGAATCGGGTCTTCAGTCCCAGATTCAATGCGCCTTCTAAGAACAGCGCACGTGCGGTTACGACTCGACCGCTAGTTGGGTCAAACTCGGGGTCGAACAGAATGCCCTCGCCGTCACCTATACCTACCTGACCCATTCCACCAAACGTCGAGATGAAGCTGATCGTGTCACCGTCGGCAAGCTCGTAATCAGTCGTCATTTCGAGCCCAACTGTAAAGCCATAGTAGTCGACGTCGATGGTGCCAAACTCGTTGTCGGCAACGCCGCTGAGGTCGGTGAACAAACCTGTACCCAGACGCATGGAATCGGAGAGTGGGATGATGCTACCAATCCGGTAGTTGGCGATGAACTCCAGATCTTGCGCGGCGAGGGACTCAATGGGCAGTGATGCGTCGGCCCCGATTTCGATGCGGTGGCCACTGTTCCAAGTGTATGCGACTCCAAGAAGCCACCGTGAGGGCTCCAAGGTGTCGAACTCGAAGCCGCGTGTAACACTGGGCTCGGTCGAAGCCTGGCCTTGGTTCGCCTCTTGAACGAAGTAGGCCACGCTCTCGTCATTGTCGATGGATTGCCAGATGGCCATCATCGGAGCGCGATACGTGACCCCAAAGTCCCAGTTTCGAGTGGGATTCCATTGGGCACCAACAATCGGCCGCAAACCCAATGACTTCGTGCTTCCGATCGTTGACGCGGAGACGAAGAAATCATCGGATTCAGCGCCGGGATCACGCAAAGCGATCTGTTGTTGGGTCGTGCCACGACTTCCGCGATAGAAACCGAGCAACGAGAATCCCAAGCGGAATTCGTCGGTGACCGCCCAGCTGATGGCGGGTCCAGCGTAATAGACCGCGGTGATATCCGTTGCGGCAATGCTGATCTCAGCCTCCTTTTCAACGCCTTCAAGTTCGCCCCGTTGCGAGGCAGACGTGCGAAGTTCAAGATCGGAAAAGCGTTGAACCGTCACTGTGAATCCAAACGACGTGTCCCGACCCAGATCGCGCACGTACGTGAGGACAGTCGGGGCAGAGAGATACTCAGTGAATTCTGCGGCTTCCTGGGAGTCTTGATTGTCAAACTCAGTCACCAAGAAGTTGTCGATTCGATAGGACTTAATCGAGTACACAGTTGCGGTGAGATTCACCGCGTGACCCCGTTGCTTGATGATGCCAGCGGGGTTGTACCAGATTGCACCACCGCCGCCGACGGTGGCGATGACCGAACCACCCGTCATCGAAGCCACGTCGTCCATGAAATAGGCATCTTGATTGCCGCCCGCGGCCCACGCAGAGGAGGCCGCGAACATCATGGGAATCAGGACGATCCAAAATTGATTGCGCATCGGAATCTCGAACTACTTCGGGTAAGCTTGCCTCTAAGATGCATTCTTTTTTGTAGGGATACGCGGTGGAGCACAAGTTCCAAATCAACCTCGGCGGGATTATCGACCTGCTTTCCAATCACTTGTACAGCAGTCCAAGTGTGTATGTTCGCGAGCTTTTGCAAAACGGCGTCGACGCGATTAGCGCGCGCCGACACGTCGAGGCCGACCACGAGGGACACATCGCAATCCAGCTCGCCATGTCTGACATGGGGCGGCCACAAATGGTCTTCACCGATAGTGGTGTGGGGCTGACCGAAGCTGAGACGCACCAGTTCCTGTCAACGATCGGTGAGTCCTCGAAGAGAGGGGCTTTGGAAGAGCGCCGCGACGACTTTATTGGGCAGTTTGGTATCGGACTGCTCTCGTGCTTTATCGTCAGTGACGAGATCCTGATGGTCACCCGTTCTGTGAAGGGGGATGCGGTGGTCGAATGGCGCGGCCGCGCTGATGGAACTTATGACGTTTCAACGCGACAGGATGATTCCGTGCCCGTTGGGACGACCGTCTTCCTATCGTGCAAAGAAGGCTGCGAAGACTGGTTCGAACCAGAACGTGTGCGCGAGCTCATCATCAACTACGGCGGGTTGCTGCCGTTCCCGATAACGTTTGAAACCGACCACGGTGCAGAACAGCTGAACATCGCCGATGTTCCCTGGCGTGTGGATTTCGCCACCAAACAGGCTGAATGGCGGGCGAACATGGCGTTCGGAAAACGCGTGTTTGGACAGGACTTCTTCGATTGCGTGCCGCTTCATTCGACTGTCGGCGAGGTTAATGGCATCGCATATATCTTGCCGTATACACCGAGTCCGACTGCGAAGCGCGCGCACCGCGTGTACTTAAAGAATATGCTGTTGTCGGAGGCCTCCGATAATCTCCTGCCGCCTTGGGCGTTCTTCGTCACATGTGTGGTGAACACAAATCAACTGCGGCCAGTCGCGTCGCGCGAGGCGTTCTACGAAGACGAGACACTGCAGCAGACCCGCGATGCGCTTGGCAGCGCGCTCCGACAGTACTTGATCTCGTTGAAGAACACCGACCCTGACCGCCTGTATGCGCTCATCAGTCTGCACTATCGCGCGATCAAGGCGCTGGCGGTCTACGACGACGAGTTCTTTGAGCTCTTTATCGACATGCTGCCGTTCGAGACCTCGCTTGGCCGAATGAGCTTGGGTGATTTCCGCGAGCAGAACGACATCATCAGATATGTGCCAAGTATTGACACCTTTAGACAGATCGCCCAGGTCGCAGCTTCACAGTCGATGGGCGTGATCAACGCGGGCTACAGCTACGATGCGGACTTGCTCGAGAAGTTTGGCGCCATGTTCCCGAACGAAACCGTTGAGCGCATCGACTCCACCGACCTCGCCGATGACTTCGAGGACTTGGACTTCGATGAACGCGAAGACGCATTCGAGCTGGTGAAGATTGCTGACCTGGTGCTTCAGCCTTTCAAGTGCAGAACTGACATCAAGAAGTTTGAGCCCAGTGATTTGCCAGCGTTGTACCTGGCCGGCGACGATGTGAACTTCATGCGCTCGTTGGAGCAAAGCAAAGAGGTGGCTGATGAGCACTGGGGTTCGATCCTGAGTAACCTGGCCAACAGCCGCAACGTGGACAGCTACGCACAGCTTTGTTTCAACTTCACCAACCCCCTGGTGCGTAAACTCATTCGCACCCACGATCGCGAGATCATCCGGCTATCTGTGCAGATGCTCTACGTGCAAGCCTTGTTGATGGGGCACCATCCGCTGAATGCCAGCGAGATGGCGCTACTTAACACAGGCTTGATCGACCTCATCGACTCGGCGCTTAGCGGCGGCGGGCCTCCTGGTGGCTGGGTTCAATGACAGATATTGACAAGGTTTCAGAGCTATTAGAACAGGCCGAGGCCTTGCCCTATGGGCCGTCACGCATGGCGCTCTGCGAAGAGGCTGTGCGGTTGGCGGACGAATGCAAAGACGATCGCGTCGCCTATGACGCACGAATGACGATGACCGAAGCCGCGGTTTTTGGTGGCCGTCCAGAAAAGGCGTTGGTCGCATTTGCATGGTGCGTCGCCAAATCAGATGCAGATCCCGAGAACTTCCCTGAGTCGACTGCACTCGCCGGTATTTGGCTGACGGGGGTGGATATCCTCTGGTCCTATAAGTGGATCACGCTGAATTCCCCTGGGTTTTCGCAGATCTCTCGACCACAAATTGAAACCACGTTGGAGGATATGAAACGTCGCTACGAGGCCAACGGATTCAGTTTGCGTCCGTACTGGATGGAGAAGGCGAGAACGCACTACTACATGGGTGATGGGCAGGACGCGATCGATGAGTGCACGCGTGAGTTTCGAGACGCGAAGCGGGATTTATACGCGGATTGCGAAGCATGCGAGATGAACTTCGTGGTTGAAACCTACCACTGGCGTGATGACTACGATGGCGCGTTGTCGTCGGCTCAACCTCTAGTTTCGGGTCAGAAGGGCTGCGCCGAAGTCCCGCATGTGACGCTCGCGGGTCTGGTGATTCCGGCTTTCCAGGCGGGCGATGCCGATAACGCGGAACGGTTCTTCCGTCGTGGTTACGACATGTGCAAATCAAACCGGGACTTCACGTCTGAAGTCGCGAAGTACATTGATTACGTTCGAATGAGCGGCGATGCGACAAAAGCCCTTGGGATGTTCGAACAACACCTAGGGTGGGCCGCCGAGTCGTTTGCGGCCAGTGAGCGCCAACGCTACTTCGAGGCTGGCTGGACACTCTTTGAAGAGCTAGCCGAAGACGGCGTAGAGTCCGTATCTATGCGGATTCCGAGGGAACTCTCGATTCCCAACGATGATGGTCACATCGAAACCGCTTCCGCACGCGACTGGTTCAGAAACGAAGTCACCGAAATCGTCGATGCCTTCGACAAACGCAACGGAAATACAGTCGTTTCCGAGCGTACTCTTACCGAAAGACTAGCAACCAGATCCCCGAGCCGCTAGCCCCTAGCCCCTGGCCGCTAGCCGCGAGCCTCGAGACCTACTTGCTACCATTCGTCGTGATGCCGAGCGTCCGGCACGTCGGCGATTTCTCTACTTCTTTGGGATCTGGGCTCGTTCGCAGAATCGCGTCTGCTTCAAGTCGCGTGACGCCGAACCAGTAGTTCTCGTTCTTGAAGTGGTGCCAGCGATGGTTCTCCCAGATTCGGCGATAGAAAGCCGACTTCGGGCGGTAGTTCGTGTGGACCAGGAAGTGGACCCACTCATAGACCAAGCCGAATGCGGTGAACACCGCGATACCGGTGAACGTGACCGACATCGGGATGCCGATGGCGTACGCCAATCCGATGACAGCGGGGATACCCAGGAACAAGGTCAACAGCTCGGTCTGCAGCGGGACAAACACGTACTCAAGCACCCACGGAACCTGGTGATGAATACGGTGCATCTTGGACGCGTGCATGTCGAACTCCCAGTCGCCCATACGCTTTGGTTTGAAGTGCAAGATGAACACGTGGATGAGCCACTCTTGCATTGGCCAGAAGAGCAGGACTGCAGCGGCGACAAGCAGGTCCCACCAACTCCAACTGGCTAGCCAGAGGCGTGTGGTCCACGAGCCCGCGATCGCCAACATGATGATGAACGGGCTGTGGAACGACCAAAAGAGTTTGAACGCTTCACCGAGCGTCTCGACCTTTGTGGGACGGTTGATTTCTTTTAGATCTTCAAGGTTGGCGGTTGCGCTCATTTTTCACCTATCCTGTCCGCAATCTTTCGGACTGTTTCTTCACCACGTTTAATAAGGTCTCGTGCATAGAACTCAGCGTCGTCGACGCGACCTTCTTCGACCGCGTCTGCGATCGCGATATGGGCCTCAACGTCTCGAAGTTCGTCGGCAACGACTTGGGCCATGACGCCCGAAATCTTCTCGTAGATATCGATGATCGAATTGAAGACGAGCCGGTAGGCGACGTTCTGACTGCCGTCGACCATTAGGGACCAAAACTCCATGTCCAGCTCGCGAAGTTTCTCTAAGTCCTTTTTATTGTCGGCCATCTCCTGAGCTTTCTGACGGAGCTCCTCACCCAGCCCCGGCGAACGCTCTGCACAACGGCGGGCGATATCGGTTCCGATTGCAGAACGAAGCTCCATAACACCAATGGCGACTTTGGGTTTCAGGTCACCACTTGGCGACATCAACAACTCCGCCAATAACTCCGTGCCAGCCGTCTTCTGAAAATCCAAGACGCGGGTGGCCTCGCCATGTTGGATCGAGATGAGGCGCGCCTGTTCTAAGCGCTTCAATGCTTCACGAACGGCGCCGCGATTGACCTCCAGCATTTCAGCAAGAACACGCTCAGATGGAACGACTTCGCCGGGCTCCATCGCACCCGAGAAAATCTCGTCGCGTAGCTGTTCAAACACGGAGTCGGATACGGATTTCTTTTTGATGGGCTTCAACATCTTTGGCCTCATTTACCTTCGATTTAACAACTTCTAACAGAAACTGGTGCGGTGGTCAACTGGTCAGACCAGTTAACCAGTGAGGGTTGGATCCACCTTTCTGCTTGCAAAGCCAAGCAACGTGTAGAGGATAGAATCGCCCGCACGGCCACGGTGGCGATGCGGGTTTGATATGTTGTTAAAAGGAGTCCGTCATGGCGTTCATCATTGCTGAGCCCTGCATCGGTACTTGCGATACCTCGTGCGTAGAAGTTTGCCCCGTTGACTGCATTCACGGAACGATGCCGGTTGACGAAATCAAAGAGCATCAGGCCGCAGGCAATAAAGAAGCATTCGCATCCATCCAGCTTTTCATCGACCCAGACATCTGCATCGATTGCGGCGCATGTGAGCCTGAGTGTCCTGTCGAAGCCATCTTCGAGGAAGACGACACGCCAGCTGAGTGGGAAAGTTATATTCAGCTCAACGCTGATTTCTTCGAATAGGCAAGGAGCCGCCACATGGCAAAAATCGATATCCGCGACAAGGTCAAGTACGACCGCCAGACCGTCTATGAGACGTTCCGCGACCACCTCGCAGAACTGCAGCCATACCTTCCAACGGTTGAAGACATCGAAGTCGAGAGCTACGACCGGCTGGACGACACGACGGTGAGTATCGTCAATATCTGGAAGGCCGCGGATGAGGATGTGCCAGCGTTGGCGCAGAAGTTCATCAAGCCCGAGATGCTACAATGGACCGACCGTGCAACGTGGTTCGATGACGCATATCAATGCGATTGGGACATGGAAGTTGGCTTCCTTTCCGAAGCGATCAGCTGCAGCGGCTCGACCCGATACACCGAGGTCGGTGACCACACCGAAGTTCACATCGAAGGTGACCTTCGTGTCGATGCCTCGAAGATTCCTGGTGTGCCCAAACTGATGGCATCCAAGGTCAGCGGGGTCGTCGAGAAGTTTGTGATCAAGATGATTACGCCAAATATGAAAGAGGTGAATCGCGGCGCCGAGAAGTATCTCGCAAAGCAATAACACCGATTCATTAGGCAAAAGAAAAGCCGCCCGATAAGGCGGCTTTCTTGTTTTCTTGCGCCTACGAAGAGGCGGCCCGAACTATCGGCGGCGTCGCAATCCAACGAGCCCTGCCAGAAGCAGTGCTACGAGTGCGAATGGCGTTGGGGCGTTTCCGGTTGGGACGGTGGAGCATCCATCGTCTTCACTACCTTTGTCGCTGCCGTTGCCGTTGTTGCCGTTGTTGTTGCCATTATTGGCATTGTTTGAGCCATTGTTGGAGTTGTTTTCGTTGTTCCCGTTATTGGCGTTGTTGCCGTTGTTGTTGTTGTTGTTCGGGTCAACGATAACTGGGCAACCTTCGTCGACGCTGCCGTTGCAGTTGTTGTCGATCTCGTCGCCACACTCTTCTTCTGCGTCTGGGCGAGTTTCACCTTCGCACAGACCGCTCCAGCGGCCCATTTCACAGGTTTCGACACCGACGCCACAGATTCCGAAGTCTTGCGTTCCGTCTCGGCCTGTGTAGCAAGGACGGGTGTCACCGTTACTGCACGCGTCGCCGGCCGGCAAGCAGCTGGAGGCAACGTTAGCGGGCGACCATGAAGGGCAGGTGTCGTCGTTTGGAACGACATTGCCTTCGGCGTTGGTTTGAACACCCAGCGAGCCCAGTGTTGGGAAACGCGTGATGAATCCTTCTGCGTCAGTCGTAGCGAAGAAGTAGCGATGGCAGCCAGCGGTCAAGCTAGCGCGGCCTTGATAGGTGGCCCCAACGTACGGTTCTTCTGGCTCAGGCGTGCCCATATCGGCCATGCCCATGTCTCCCATGTCGCCCATGCCCATATCGTCGCCGGTGTCTGTGTCGTATCCACCGGTGTTTGGTGGCTCGACCCAGTAGTCCAGCGCGACGCAGTTGCCATCAACAACCGCTTGGATGTCTTGAGGTGGGCCGGCAGGCTCGAAGTAGTGGACCGCGAAATCCGTCTCGCCATCTGGCGTAACACCGAACGTGCCACCGGGGTTGTTCATGTCTGCGGTCAAACCAAGCTGGTACGCAACACCATCAAGCAAGACAGGGGTTGGTTCCGAGCTACGGCCGAAAGCGTATGAGACTGAGAAGAACTGTTGGAGGTTCTCTGGTGCACATTGCTCAGCGTCTGGTGGTTCTGGAAGTGTACAAGGAACTGGAGACGCAGGGTCGGTCCCATCGCCCTGGCAGATACCCAGGCAATCCGAATTCGTTTCTGTATCACAGATGTTCTCGCCGTCATCCCCGGTGCAAGTACCAACCTCGCAGGACTCCTCCGGCTCACGGCACTCATCTGGAATGATTGGGGTCGTCAGCTGAGCGATACCAATGGCGTTTTGACGGTCAGCAATCACCGACCCAAGCGCGTTTTGGAACACGAAGGCTGCTGCGATTTCACCTGGCACGACACCTGGCTCATCGAGCGTGTTTTGCCAGAAGAACTCCTGACGAATCTCACCGGGTCCGCGGTTGAGAATCTCCCAACGCTCACGGCTTATCGTGCGGCCTTCTGTATCATCACATTCGACCCGAGGACCGGTACAAGCCACTTCGCCATTCACTTCGCCGATGGCACAGCAGGTTGCGTTCGCTTGGTCTGGGTCTTCCATCGTGCCCGCACAGAAGCACTGTTGCTCAATCGCGTGGTCAGATTGCCAACGGCCGGCCTCAGCGAAGTAGTGCTGATACTGCATCGCCGGCTGAAGTGGAGCTGGCGAATCCGCCATCATATCACCGTCGGTATCGACCATGATGTTCCACATATATGGAGCCGTTCGGACACGATTCAGGAAGTGGATTGCCACCCGGTCGTCAGCGGTAGGCATTTCACCAGCGCCGATGCCGCTGAACGTCACCGCTTGCGAAGCCTCGCCCAATGCCTGGGTCTGAGTATCGAGATGGACAGGTGGGCGGTCAGCGCCTTCCTCGTCCGTGGTGCAACCAACAAGTAGTGCTCCAGCGCAGATTACCAGCGCCGCAGATTTAAACATCAAACACACATTCATGAACATTCACTCCAGTGGGGTATCAACCGCCGACCTAGTTTGCCCAACGTCGACGGCGCCAGATTGTGGCAACGACGGCGATGAGAAGCAAACCGGGGATATTTCCTTTAGATACGGGGACGATCGTCGAACAACCTCCATCGGAAGTTGGTTCGGACGCGTCGGTCTCCATTTCGTCGTTTTGTTTAGGCTCTTCTTCGTTTTTGGGCGAGCCGGCGTCATCTTCATCAGATGTACATGCTTCGTCAACCTCGCCGTCGCAATTGTCGTCAACCGAATTGTCGCAAATCTCTGCACTTTCCGGCTGAATCTCGTTCATGCACTCGCCGGTCCATTGTCCGCCGATGCATCGTTCCACGCCTGACGTGCAGATTCCGATGTCGCGGGTCCCAAAGGGTCCGGTGTAGCAACTACGCGTATCACCGGTCTCACAGGTTTGTCCGCTTGGCGAACACGTGTCAGCCGGTCGCTCTTCTAGATACAGTGCACAATCGTCCGTCCCCACACCGAGACTTCCCGTCGACGGATAAGTGAGGTCGTTGCCGTTCCCATCCGTGAAGTAAAAGTAGTACCGGTGACAGCCGGGGCCCAAAGCCTTGGACGTCTCAAACGCGCCGGATTGCGCCGTGCCGTAGGTCAGTGTGAGGTCGTGGCATTCGCCGTTGACGATGACCAACGCGGTTTGAGGTCCGTTGGAAGTTGGCTGGTGGTAGGTAATTCCGAACGTCGTCGACTGTCCGTTGGATAGGTGGATTCCGTCTCCGATAACCGGAGGACTTCCACCACCGCGTCCGAAATCTTGCACCCACGCGGTGCCTTCGTTGCCGGCACCCAAAAGCGAATGCGCTGATGAGTTGATGTTCTGCCAGTGCCCAGGGGAATTGATCCAACCGTCGATGGCGGCTTGCGGCGTCATCTGCCCCATAGCCATGTTTTCGCCGGAGTAGTTGGGCGTCCAGAGGGCGACTCGGTCAGACGCGCTCATCGCCCCGCAGCCCGTTGTTGGTCCACCACACGCGATGTCGTCGCCTGCTTCTTCCAGAGCACAACAGCTCGAGTGGTCAGCACACCAGCAGTTGGCTTCGTTTATGTGACCAGCGTGGAACCGAGCTGCCTTGGTCAGTAGGTAGTCCCAACGCAAAGGCGGCGTGGGGTCGTACGGGTCGGCAGGATTGAACGCATCAGGCTCAACGCGTGCGCGATTCGTGAGGTAGAGCACCTGACGCTCCGTCAAAGACGGGAACTCGCCAACAGGTTCGCCAAGCTCAGCCTGACGCACCTCGACCTGGGGTGCAGTCGTCTCGCCACATGCGGCGATGAAAAACAGTACAATGATTAGAAATTTAGCCATTTCTGACTCGATCCAAAAGACGCGCGAGTTTACAGAAATGACCCCTAATTGCCAATCTTGGGTGGAAACTACTCAGCGACGAGTAGCGCCATGTAGAAACGGATGACTTTTCGGTAGTTATCGACCGAGATTCGCTCGTCCACACCATGGATTCTGGCAGGGTCTCCCGGACCGAGCTCAAGCGGCGCGAATCGGTACACATTCTCGGACAACGTTTGGTAATGACGCGCATCGGTCCCGCCCACGGTCAGGGCAGGAACGACGATGGTCTCTTTTCCGAACACCCCACGAATCGTCTTGGCCAACGATCGATAGCTGTCCGATTCGGGCGAGCTGATATTGGACGGGTTGGAGTGGAAACCCTCGGGGTCAAACTCAACCTTCACGCGCTCATCGTCGATCACATCGGAAACATGGGAGACCACCTCTTCAACCGTATCGCCCGGTGCGATTCGGAAGTTGATCTTCGCCTCAGCCTTCTTGGGAAGAACATTATCCTGCACGCCAGCCCGCAGAATCGTTGGGGCGGTCGTGGTTCGCACGCCAGCGTTCGTGGTTGGTTTGGCGGTCAGCATGCCTAGGACCACGGGTTTGAAGAGCCACAGATTGGAGAACACCATCGAATTGGGGAAGCCGACTTCGGGCGCAATGTGTTGGAACATCGCCTGCGTTGGCTCGTTCAGATTAGCCGGCATCTGGTTGCGTTCGACCTCGCTCACCGCACGGGTCAAGATGCCAACCGCGGTCTCCTGCGGAGGCATCGACGAATGGCCACCCTCCTGTGTCGCGGTCAACTGGACGGTCAAGAAGCCCTTTTCTGCCAGACCAATGAAGGCGATCGGCGCAGTGGTTCCCGGAAAGAGGCCCTTACCGATGATATGCCCCTCATCGATGATGTAGGCAAAGTTGGTATTGTCCTTCCTAAACCGCTCAGCAATGCGTTTGGCGCCCAGATTGCCGCCAACTTCCTCGTCGCAGCCAAACGCAAAGACGTGCGAGCGCTTTGGCTGCACGCCAGCTTCAATCAGAGTCTCGGTCGCCTCAAGGATTCCGATGACACCAAACTTGTCGTCCAACGCCCCACGTCCCCAGATATAGCCGTCTTTGATGGCACCCTTAAACGGAGGTTGGGTCCATTGCTCGATGGCATGTTCTTCGACAGGAACCACGTCAATATGTGACAGCAAAAGTGCGGGTGGTAGATTGGGGTCGGAGCCTTTCCATGCATACGCCACGCTGCAGGGCTTGACCTCATCACGAGTCAGCGTGCTGTGGACCTTTGGATAGGTCTTCTCGAGCCAGGCATGAAAGGCGTCGAACTCTTCGAGGTTCATTTTCTCCAACGAACCATCTGAAGTGGTTTTGAACCGGATCGCTCTTGCGAGGCGTTTGTCGAAACCATCGCGAACTTTCGGAAGGTCCACGGTTGAAGGTTCGAGCTGAGCGCTCCCGCCGAGCACCGTTCGCCCGCCCACAATGAGCACCATCAGAAGAAAGACCAGACCGACTGTCACCACCCCGCGGCGCAGAAACTTCTTCATTCTTTGGCCTCTATCTCGAAGGGGTCAGCCTCGGAATCGTTTTGGTTGTCCCAAAGATCGATGGGCTTCTTCTTCGCCTTTTTGGTTTTGGGCGTCGGCTTCACGCGCTTCTTTTTTGGCGTCTTTGCTGCTGGTTCGGGTTCGCTAACTTCGTCGGTCTCTTTGTTGCCGTTGGGGTTCAGTTCTTCCTCAAGCTTCTGCTTTCGGTACTCTTCCCAATCTTCGCCCGTCAGAGTGTCTTCTTCCGGGGCGAACCGCTTCGATTGAATCCACATCACCGCCGCACCAAGCACCACGACGACCACCATAACGATCGCCAACGGCAGCCAAGCTCGACTCTTGCTGACCTGACCAGAGTACGTCACGTCAGCGGTGGGCCGAGCAGCCCCAATCGGCTGGCGCTCCAGTGGCTGAGGCGCTTGCTGAGCCGGTTGTGCCGGCTGTTGCTGCACCGGCGCGGGTTCGGGTGAATACTGTTCGACCTCTTGAGGTCGAAGCGCGGCGAGCCTTCCGGTTCGCGGCGGGGGAAGATTTCGAATCGAGTCTGGGATGACCATCTCGATATCGCCGTCGACGTCCGATTCCGGAGGTCGAACAAACTTCGCAGTCGCAACATCCGGGCGGACATATGGGTCCATGTCGAGACCGGCAGAACCGGTCGCGTCGAGGTAGTCCAGATTCGGATCATATGACGCCGGGGCGTCGTCGCCTCCGCCGGTGGCTAGAAACGCCTCCCATGCGCCTTTTACCTCGTCATCCGCGTTGACGAATGGTGCGGAGTTGACCTCGGCGCTCTTCTGCAGGCGCTCTTCTCGCGACGCACGGTCTGGATTCAAGGGTTCGCTGCAGTGCGCCTTCAGGGATTCCAACGTGTGAATCGCAGGCTTTGCTAGATTGAGCGATGCCAGCTCACGGGCCACTTCCGCCGCTGAGTTCGGTCGATTTGCCGGACTCTTCTCGAGCATTCGGTCCAATATCGAAATCAAGCCAGGCGGGACAATTCCGGTCGAGACGAATGGCTGCAAGCTTGGTGGTGGTTCGTGCACATGCTTGAACATCACCTGCATGGTCGCGCCGGTGAACGGCAGCCGCCCCGCCAGTAGTTCGTATCCCACAACACCCAACGAATAGATATCAGCCCGATGATCGATTTCCTTGTCACGCGCTTGCTCGGGAGCCAGGTACGCAGGGGTTCCACATAGAAGACCGGTCTTGGTGATCTTCACATCGTGGTTTCGAGGGTACGCGATACCAAAGTCGAGTATTCGGACACGAACATGTCCAGAGGCATCGAATGAGATGACAAGATTCGACGTCTTCAGGTCGCGGTGGACGATGCCGTGGGCATGAGCCTCAGCAAGGCCGAGGCAGCTCTGACGCAGGATTTCTGCCACCAGGCCGGGGTCGAATCGCCCGCCCGCCCGCACTGCATCGAGGGTCTCGCCTTCGACGAACTCCATCGCGAGGTAGAGGACATCATCAGCGGTTCGCCCAAAGTCGATTAGCTGCACGATGTTTGGATGCGAGAACTGCGACATCACCTGTGCTTCTCGGAAGAAGCGCTGTTCCATGGACTCTGGAACGTGTGGGCCCCGGCGGATGATCTTGATTGCCACGCGCCGATTGATAGAAAGCTGGGTGCCTCTGTAAACGACACCCATACCGCCTTTATCCAGGAATCCATCGAGCCGATAGCGGCCGTCAAGGACTTGCCCAACAAGTCCTCGATCGTCGACTGGCTCCAATTCTTCGGTGGTTTGTTCGGTCATTCGAGCTTGGCTTCGCCTCACAACAATGCGGCCATATTGGGCTTTCGTATGTCGATTGTAAAGATCGCTCGGGGCTAGGGGGCTGGGGGGCTAGCGGCAAGGCTGGGTTGGCTCTTGCTTGTGGAGTTAGTTGAGGTTGGAGTATTGATTTCGCCATGAAACGGGAACAACTCTTCAATCAGTTCGAAACGCGGCCATCGGCACCAGCGTTCACATGGCGTGGCGAGACGTTGACCTTTGGCGAGCTTCATAGCCATGCACTCACGTGGGCTGGGTATCTGCAGGACAAAGGTATTCAGCCGGGGGACCGTGTCGCGGTCTACTTGCCGACCTGTTTTGACCTGGTTGTCACGTTGCTCGGGAACTACATCGCTGGCGCGATTCATGTGCCGATCAACACCCGATACGGGCCTGATGAAATCGACCATATCCTGACGGATTCGGGTGCCCGAGTCCTCGTGTCGCAGGCAGACGCGCCTATTCTGAAGGAGTGCGCAGCCGCCTCGCAGGTTGAGTTTTGGTATCGCGGGGAAGACCTACGGACAATAGGAGCACGCGTCAGCCGGGATGACGAAGACGGGGCGCTGATGATCTACACGTCCGGAACGACGGGTAAGAGCAAGGGCGTGCTTCTGTCGTATCGCGCAATCGTCTCCAATATCGACGCGCTGACCAGCCTCTGGCGCTTTTCAGAAGACGATGTGCTGGCTCTGGCGCTTCCGCTATTCCATGTTCATGGTCTCTGCATCGGAGTGCACGGAACCCTGCTGAAAGGCACGCATTCTGTACTTTTCGACAAGATGCGACCCCCAGCGATTTGCGATGCGATTGGTGACGGCGCCACCATCTTTATGGGTGTGCCGACGATGTACTCGATGTTGGTAGACCACGTCGAAGCGCACCCGAATGCGGCACAAGCGTGTCGAAAAGCCCGTCTGTTCACGTCTGGGTCGGCCGCTTTGTCGCCAAACCTCTTCAGTCGCTTTGAAGCGGCGACGGGACATCGGATTCTCGAAAGATATGGGATGAGCGAAACCTTGCTCACGCTCTCCAATCCGTACGATGGGGAGCGACGGCCGGGGACTGTGGGGCAACCGGTCGCAGGAGTCGAAGCCCGCGTCGTCAGTGAAGATGGCAATATCTGTGGCCCCGGCGAGATCGGTGGGCTCCAGGTGCGTGGAAACTCCCTTCTGACCTGCTACTGGCAGCAACCCGACAAGACTGATGAGGCGTTCGACGGCGCGTGGTTCAAGACCGGTGACGTCGTCACCCTTTCGGCGGATGGATACTTTTCGATCGTGGGCCGAAGCTCCGTCGATATCATCAAGAGTGGTGGTTACAAGATCGGTGCGCGTGAGATTGAGACGGTGCTCGAGAACCATCCTAACGTGCGTGAAATCGCTGTCGTCGGTGTCCCAGATGACAAGTGGGGCGAAGAGATTTGCGCCGGGGTGGTGGTCGCAAAGGACTGTGACCACGCCGAGTTACTGAGCGAGCTACAGGAGTTGGGGCGTGCCCATCTGGCGGATTACAAGACCGTCCGAGGCTTGGTGGTACTGGACGAGCTGCCGCGAAATGCACTGGGCAAGGTGCAAAAGCACCGCCTGCGCGGCTTAGAATTCACGCGCTAAAAAAACTCACATCTCCGAGCATTCGCGCATGTCGCCGCCCTGCGTATCGACGCAGACGGCCTGGCTGAACTGTGGGCATCCATCGCAGCTAAATGAACAGCGCTGCATATTGACCGACATCATGTTGTAGACCCCTTCGGCAGTCAGGATCGGATAGTTGGTCGAGATTCCCTCTGCGCAACCACATGGGTTGAGGTCGGTGCGAAGCGTGCAGTCGTCATCCGTGAGGCAATTGCCGCTAGGGCTTACGCCGCCATTTACGCGTTGTGCGTATGCGTCGCACTGCATGACTTCAATGAGTTTGCAGGTGTTGTCTTCACAAGTCGCGACCAGCTCTTTGGGTTCGAATGCAGTCCCGGTGTCGTAGCTGCAGGTTGGTTGGCTGCAAGCAAACGGGTGGGTGCAGGCATTGTCGATGAGCTCTTGCAGGACCGACTGAAAACCTGGGACATCGCTCGTAGACTTCACACCTAGATTGCACTCGCATTGACCGGCACGCGGCACGATTACGCAATCCGCATCGGTGTTGCAGTCACGCGGCATCCCACGAATGGCCTCAATCATGCGGTTCTGAACATCACCACATACCTCGACGTTGTTGCCATTATTGAGGTTGTTGCCGTTATTGACGTTGTTCGCGTTGTTCGCGTTGTTGTTGCCGTTGTTCGCGTTGTTGTCGCTGCCAGAGTCATCCGAGCATGCGGCTAGCGCCACGAACAGAAAGATAGCGATGAATTTCATGGGAAAACCAATGTCGGAGTGTTGCGTTCGGTAGTGGAGTTGTCGCCAATCTGTTCCTCGGCGTTTCGGCCCCAGCAATAAGCGGTTCCGCCGTCCGTTGCGCAGGAGTGTGTACCGCCGGCGCCAACGAAGTCGGCCGCGAAATTCATGACCTGCGTTGGCGTACGTTTGTCGGCGGTGTCGGCGCCCAGGCCAAGGCGGCTCTCGGAGCCCGTGCCCCAGCAGTAGATGCTACCTGTGTTTTGCAGGAAACCGCATGCGTGCGCTTCGCCAGCCGCGATGGCGGAGAATGCCAGTCCTCCCGCGACGATCACAGGTGTGTCATGGGTCGCATCCATCGAGTCGGTTCCGCATTGTCCATTGGCGTTTTGGCCCCAGCAGTAAGCAGACCCCGTGGCGGTGTATCCAATCGTGTAACCATCACCAGAGGTCAACCCGATGAATACGGGGTTTGAGACGCTGGCGAGGTCGACTTTCACAGGAATGGAGCTGTTTGTGCTGTTGCCATCTCCTAGCTGGCCAGCGGCTCCGGCGCCCCAGCAGTAGACTTCATCCGTGGTTGTCAGCGCACAGGTATGGGTTTCGCCGGCAGAGACAGCGACCCAAAGCGCGTTTGCGTTGTCCGCGGGTTGGGCGATCTGAGTGGGAGCATCTCGGTCGTTGGAGTCTACATTATTGCCCAATCGGCCGTCATCGCCGCGGCCCCAGCAGAAGACCTGGTTTTGGTCCGACACTGCGCAGCCATGGTCGTGTGAGGTCGAGACCTGAACGAAGTTCTCGGAGCTGTTGACCTGAGCCGGCGTGTTTTGGTCATTGTTTGTCGTGAATCCGAGCCGTCCGTTGTTGTTGTCACCCCAGCAGTAGACGTCGTTTCCGCTTCGACCACATGTGTGGTTGTTCGCCGCGTGAATCTCCGCGAAGAGCAGGTTTGTCTCCACGAGTACAGGCACTGCGCGGTCCGTCGCGCTCGCGTCGCCCAATCGTCCGTTGCCATTGTCGCCCCAACAGATTGCGGCGCCGTTTGGTGCAAGACCGCAAGAGTGCTCATCGCCGCCTTCGATCGTAATCAGATTCAGCTCGACAGTGGCAGTTGAGGTGCCCATCACGCCTAGGACATCGGCGGTCACGACGACGGTGCCAGTCGATCGAGCCCGAAGCTCACCGTTGGCGTCGATGGTCGCGATGTTCGTGTCGTCCACAAACCAACTGATGGTTGGATTTGCCACCGTATTGCCGAGCTCATCCATGACCGTGGCCGTGAACTGCACTCGCTCGCCCATGTAAAGGGTGGGGTCCACCTGGTCGATGGTGACACTGTCGATCTGCGGTTCGAAGACTTCGATATCGATGGAGTCCATTAAACCGTTGAACTCCGCAGAAATTGTGGTCGTGCCTTCAAAATTCGGTGCGACGTAGTTCACTTCGTCTGGCGTGCCGGGAACGATTGAAAGACTGCCGATCGTCGGCGTATACGCCCAATTCACCGCTTCGCCGCGAACTTCTGCGCCACCTTCTTCGGTCAGGACAGCACGAATGCTGAGCTGTCCACCAACGGGTACGCGTTGGTTCATATCTGGGTCCAAAACCAGGCCGGTAATGTTGACTGGTGTGATGGTTACGGTTGCTCGACCTTCGATTCCGTCGGAGGTCGCAACGACCTCGGTCGAACCCTCGGCCAATCCACGAGCTAATCCTGAGCTGTCGATACTCAAAATGGTATCGTCGACTACGCTCCATGTGATTGGGCGTCCGGTATCATTGCTCATGGCGTCGAGAGCCGTGGCGGTGAATTGTTGTTCAACACCAACACCAAACGTGGCGGGATTTGGCATGACGGAAACGCTGGCAACGTTTGTCGCGACGGTAATGGTCGCCGTAGCTGAAATGCCGCCAGCGGTTGCTGTGATGGTTGCGCTGCCAATTCCGGTGCCCGTGACCAAACCTGCATTGTCGACATCGGCGATATTGTCATCGGAGGAAGTCCACGCAAACGTCGTCGCAACCGGCTGGCTTTGGGCGTCCAATGCCGTTGCGGTGAGTTGCTGCGTCTGACCGATAATCAAGTCGGCGGTCGTCGGCATTACCTGAACAGTGACGATATTGGTGTTGTTAACGTTGTTGCTGTTGTTGCCGTTATTGGTGTTGTTGACGTTGTTTGCATTGCCGTCGGCAACACAAAAGCCAGACGTGCAAACAGCGCCATCACCGCAGTCAGCGTCGCTCTCGCACTCGAGATCGGTGAAACCGCTCTCGTACGTGCAACCAGACAACAGCAGCGCAAACAGCCAGATCTTCCATTTCATAATGTCACGCATTCATGTGGGTTCAGTCCCCATGATATGCGCAGCAGCGATGGTGGTGCAAGCGGTAGGGTAAGCTCAGTACGCGCCGAAGAATTCAGTGACCGGGCAATCGAGCGCGCGGGCAAGTTTGAACAAGCTCGAAACCGAGGCCGAGCTCTCAGCTCGTTCGATTTGTGAGAGCAGGCTGACGCTGAGTCCCGTACGACGCGACATCTGTTTGAGCGTCAACTCCTGCGCCTTACGCCGACGCCGGATATTCTTTCCGATCTCGATGAGCAAAGCTTCTTCGGGGTCAATGAGCAGCCCCTTGTCACGCAGAATCTTTTCGAGACTTTGGGTGAACTCGTCGATGTCGAACGGCTTTTTGATATAGTCCGACACGTTGAACTTCATGGACTTTACCGCGGTATCCACGGTCGGATTCCCGGTGAAAATGATGATGGCGATGTCGGAATCGAATTTCCGAATCTCTTCCAACATCTCCATACCGCTCATCCCAGGCATCATGATGTCCAAGACGACGACATGAAATTCGCTATCGCGTACGAGTTCCAGGGCTGCGGCTGAATCTTGCCGCGTTTCCACCCTATATCCTTGCTGGGATAGCAGCAGGTCCATGTATTCGCAGATGTCTTGATCGTCATCCACGATGAGAATTTTTATATCACGAGACACGGTCCCTCGGGCGTGGTGGGGTCCAAATACTGCACGTCTCTATTACAGTGTAATCAAAGTAGAGGCTCACTACCAAGTCAAGTGAGAAATAGTAATGTTTTCAAACGCTTCCCAAATGACGCGGTGTGACAAAACCCCGTTTAGGGCGCTCGACGCCGTGGTTTGAGCGAGTATAGTGGGTTCAACACCTACACTCGGTGAGGAAATGGACCCGTTCAAACTTCAGGTGCTCGTGACGGATGTGGCAGCAATATTGCCGATCCGGACAAAAGTGCTTCGCCCACACTTCGAATCCGGTCAATTGGCGCATTTCGATGGCGATGAGGACGAGGATACATTTCATGTCGGCGCGCAGTTTGACGGGGCCATCGTTGGGTGTGCCTCGTTCATGAAGCGAAACGCTCCTGAGGGGGCGACTGGCGAGTATCAGTTGCGAGGAATGGCGGTTGACACAAAATTACAAGGGCGTGGGATCGGCAACCGAATCGTCGATGTAGCGTTGACGGAGCTTGGTCTGCGAGGCGCGACAGGTGTGTGGTGCAACGCACGAGAAGCCGCAGTAGAGTTCTACAAACGGACCGGATTTCAGATCGCGTCCGACGAATTCCAGATCGAAGGTATCGGTCCGCACTTTGTAATGTGTCGGCCTGTTCCAGGAGCACTTTCATGACCGCAAAGACGTACGACATGCACGTCGACTTCATCATTCAGCAGCGTTTGTTTCGCTATAATGTCTTGAAGCGACACCGCGCCGGCATGAAGGGGCAACCCCTATTCTGGCACGCCGATATTCCGCGCATGAGGGAAGCCAACTACGGCGGAGCCTGCCTGGGGATTCACTACTATCCTTGGGAAAGCGAGCGCGGCTATCGCGAGATGCACAAACAGATCGATTACCTCGACGAAGTAATCGCTTCCGACCCCAATGTGCATCGGGTTCGAAGCCGAGATGAATGGCAGGTTGCGCGCGATAGTGGCAAGTTAGGTTTGGCGCCGGGTGTCGAAGGCGGTCACATGCTCAACGGCAAGGCCGAACGCGTGGAAGCTTTGGCTGAACGCGGCGTTGTCTATATGACGCTCACTCACTTCTCGAAAAACCTCGCCGCAACACCTTCGATGGGACGAGGAGCGGATGAGACGAGCGGGCTGACTGCGTTTGGACGCGATGTTGTGCAGGCGCTCGAAGAGAACGACGTTACGGTCGATGTCGCGCATGTGAACACGCCGGGCGTCTTGGACGTCTGCAAAATGGCGACAAAGCCCATCCTCTGCACGCATACGGGTGTCAAAGGTGTGCACGACCACGCCCGAAACATCTCGGACGAAGAGATCGACGGCATCAAAGAGTCCAACGGCGTCATGGGCATTATCTTCGCCCCGATGTTTCTCGCTGGAACACGTCATGTGTCGTCGGAAGTCGTATTGGACCATATCGAGTACGTCATCGACCGGGCCGGCATCGAACACGTTGGAATCGGGTCTGATTTCGACGGTTGGGTACCTATCCCAAATGATATGCGAGACTGCACAGACATCGTCATCATCCAGCAAGGGTTGGCCAAGCGTGGCTACGATGAAGACCAGATCGCTGGCATCATGGGCGAGAATGTGTTTGAACTCTTGAGTGGCAAACGCCACTCTTGAAGCATGAAGAAAATCAATCTGAAGCTAGTTTTCGCCTGCGACCAGGACTGGGAGCAGATGACTGGAGACGACCGCCAGCGCCATTGTGCTGCCTGCCAGCGCGATATCGTCGACATGTCGACAATGACCGAAACGCAGGCTCATGCGCATGTTAGCGAGCGTCTGGCGAACCGCGAAGAGCTGTGTGTTCTGTTCCGCCAGTCTGATGGCAGGTTGAAGTTTGCACCCGAGCAAGTATCCAAGCCACGCCAAGCGATCGCCGCGGCTGCGCTGACGTTAGGGCTGTCAGTGGGTTGCGATTCGCGGCAGGCGGAAACTCCATCCGCGGTCGAAGTACAAAAGGAGACCGAACCCACAGCTGCACCGGGAGCCTCCGCTGCTCCGACGCCGAAGACAACTCCGGCTCCCACCCGACTCGTGCCTGCGAGTGAGCTTCCTGATGAGTGCGAAACGATCGATCCCAAGCGCCTTGCGGAGCTTGAGAAACGGGACCAACACGCAGCTTATGTCAAAAGCCGTTTGTTTAGACTCGACGTGGACGAGAGCGAGTACGAAGACCTCAAATACGAAGAGAAAGCTATCTACGAGCCGACGACGGTCAGGAACGCGATCAAGGATTTACATGTGCTTCAGGCCAAGCGGAACAAGCGGAACCGGCCCAAAAACGAACAACGCATCATTTTGGGGCTAATGAAGAGCCCTGGTGATCCGCGATACTAAATTCAGTTTATGCTAGGGGATAAATCTTTGAGCTTCTGTGATAAAAATCTGCTGTGCTGGGTTTTTGTTGAGCAGCCTTTTGTCTTTATAAACAAAGGCTTGTGGTCTTGGGCCGGTTTTGGCATGGACCTTGGATTAGTAGTTTGCGAACCTTGAACGTAAGGAGAACGTCATGAAAGGTCGCGAACTACGAAATCTCGGTATCCCACGTGAACATGTGAAATTGGCTGTGAAGCTGATTCGCGGTGCGCGAAAAGATGACCATCCAATCCTTGAGATCCGCGAGAACATCCGTGCGCTCGCCGCAAATCCATTGGCTTGGACTGAGGATGCCTACTTCGGTGACCTTGCAAAGACCTTGACCGAAGAGCTCGATAAGCCTCGATGGACTGAGCGTGAAGAGAAAGCACCTTGGACGCAGTATGGTGCCGACCTCGACGCTCAGGCGATCCAACAGCTCGAGAACGCATGTCGTTTGCCTGTGGCTGTTCGCGGTGCACTCATGCCTGACGCGCACGTTGGTTACGGTCTGCCAATCGGTGGTGTCCTTGCGACGGAAAATGCGGTGATTCCGTATGCCGTCGGCGTGGATATCGCGTGCCGAATGAAGCTGACCGTGCTCGATATGCCAACGAATAAGCTCAAGGGCGAGAAAGAGCGGCTCATCAACGTGATCGAGGACGAGACGCGATTTGGTATCGGCGCGAAGTTCCAGGGCCGAAAGCGTCGTGAGCACGCAGTGCTCGACGAAGCTTGGGATGGTCCTGTGACGAAGGAACTCAAGGACAAGGCATGGGCGCAGCTCGGCTCGTCTGGTTCCGGTAATCACTTTGTCGAGTTCGGTATCCTTGAGCTTGCTGAAGACGACTTGGGTCTAAAGGCTGGTGAGTACTTTGCGCTGCTCTCACATAGCGGTTCACGTGGTGCAGGTGCGACCGTCGCATCGCATTACTCGAAGTTAGCTCAGCGATTGCATCCTGAGTTGCCTAAGGAGCTCAAGCATCTTGCGTGGCTCGATATGGATAGCGAGGAAGGTCAGGAGTATTGGGAAGCCATGAACCTGATGGGCCGCTATGCGGCTGCAAACCACGCAATGATCCATAAGCACGTCGCGAAAGCGCTGGGTGCAAAGGTCCTCGCAGATGTCGAGAACCACCATAACTTCGCATGGAAAGAGGAGCACGACGGCAAGGAGGTCATCGTGCACCGAAAGGGCGCTACGCCCGCCGGCGAGGGTGTGATGGGTATCATCCCTGGTTCGATGGCATCACCGGGCTTCGTGGTCCGTGGTCGAGGTGACGCGCAGTCGCTTGAATCCGCATCGCATGGCGCAGGTCGTGTGATGTCGCGGAAGAAGGCGAAGACGTCGTTCACGTGGTCCGCGGTCAAGAAGCAGCTCGACGCCAAAGGCGTCACGTTGATCTCCGCAGGTTTGGATGAGAATCCCGGCGTGTACAAGGACATCAACGAAGTGATGTCCCATCAGACGGATTTGGTGGATGTCGTGGCTCGCTTCACGCCGAAGATTGTGAAGATGGCGCCATCCGGCGAGCCGCCCGAGGACTGAGCGGCTTCGCCGCTCAGATTTCGCGGCCTTGCCGCTCAGAATTCGCTACGCTCAGAATTCGCGGCTTTCGCCGCTCAGAATTCGCTTCGCTCAGAATTCGCGGCTTCGCCGCTCAGAATTCGCTTCGCTCAGAATTCGCGGCTTCGCCGCTCAGATCGTGCCTGAGATCTGAGCGCGCCAGCGCGAACTCTGAGCGCGCCAGCGCGAATTCTGAGGGAGCGAAGCGAACCGAACTCTGAGCGCGCAGCGCGAATTCTGAGGCCCAAAGGGCCGAACTCTCCGCGCGCGAACTCAGTCAATATGCGTGACGTTATCGGCCGGGTATAGACCTTCAACCGACAGGTAGCGCTCGCCGGTATCACAGATGATGCAGCAGATGGTCTTGCCCTCGTACTCGGGGCGTTTTGCGAGTTGTTCGACGACCCAGAGGGACGCGCCGGAGGTGACGCCTGCCATGATTCCTTCGGTGCGGCAAAGCCGTTTGGTCATCTCGAACGCATCGGCGTCGGTGACCTTGATGATTTCGTCTGCACGTTCGCGGCCGCGCTGGAAGTTGTCAGTTACAAACCCTGGTCCAATTCCGATGAGCTTGTGTTTGCCCATTTCGCCGCCTGAATAGACGGGGCTAGCAGCGGGCTCGAACGCGATGATTTGGATGTCTGGGTTTTGGTTCTTGAAGTAGCGACTCAGGCCTTCAAAGGTACCTGACGTCCCCAAACCAATGACCATGGCGTCGATCTGACCTTCGGTCTGCTCCCAAATTTCGGGACCGGTCGTGGCTTCGTGTGCATTCCCATTATTCGGATTGGAGTGCTGATTGACGAAAAAGCGCTCGCCAGGTTTTTCTTCGCAGTATTTGATTGCGCGGGCTCGCGAGCCTTTTGTGTGTTCGACGCCAGGCGTCAGAACGACCGCAGCTCCGTAGGCGTTCAGAATCTTGAATCGCTCAACACTGCAGAGTTCACTCATGAAGATTTTGACGGGAAACCCATGCGCAGCGCCAAACATTGCGATGGCGATCGCGGTGTTGCCAGAACTCGCCTCAACCAACTCAGCACCAGGTTGAATGCGGCCTTCTTCGAGGGCTTTGGTGACGATGTACTGCACCGGCCGGTCTTTGACCGACATGGGATTGAACAGTTCCAGCTTCGCCATGACGTTGACGGGAGCGTTAGGGAAGAGCTTCTTCACACGAAGCATTGGGGTGCGGCCGACGAGCTCACTGATGTCATCGATTACGCGCATAACTTGGGACTCATTTGAAATTTGAAAATCTTAGGAACTTAAACAATCTCGTAGCTGTGCTCGATGTTCACGCCCCCACGCGTGAGCATGATCGAAGCCGAGCAGTACTTCTCTGCTGAGAGTTTGACGGCGCGGGCGACCTTGGATTCAGTTAGTTCGTCGCCCGATACCAGGAAGTGCATGTGAATCTTCGTGAAGACCTTCGGTGGCTCGTCCGCTCTTTCTGCGGTCAACTCGCATTTGCAGGCCGTCACACTTTCGCGGGATTTCTCCAAGATGGTGACCACGTCGTATGATGCGCAGCCCCCGACCCCCATCAGGACCAATTCCATGGGGCGAGCGCCAGCGTTCTTGCCGCCGCTAGCCTCAGGTCCGTCGGTGACGATGGTGTGGCCCGAGCCGGGGGTAATTTCGAATTGGACGCCTTCGCGCCACTCAACAGTTGCTTTCACAGTTACCTCAGAGTCCAGAAATTCAAGACTGTGACTCTACCTCAGAGCTAAGCTTCACGCGATATTTCTACCTGAATTCCCACTGCGTAGCTAGGGATTAGTTTCTGACGATTGCGCACATTTACCTACACCTTTGCCTCTCGTTTTGTTACTTTGTTAAGTGAGTGCTTACTAACGTGGAGGATGGTGATGTGGCGAGTTAGTGTTTGTGCGGTCTTGGTCGTAATGATGGGTTGTGGTGACGCCTCGGATTCGGGGGCAACACAGTTCCAATTCGGTGATGAAAACAACGCTCAGATGGCGAGTGTAAACAATGATTCAGGTGATGATGGGACGAATGATCAGGCAAAGAAACAGGACCCAACGGGCGATGATCCTGTGATTCAGAACCCCAACGACGACACTCCAAACGATCCGACGGACCCAATGGACCCTGTTGAGCCGGGACCAAGCAATGGATGTGGTTCATCCGAAGGTTCGGGCACCTGGGAGCTGGAACATGACGGAATGGACCGAGCGATGGAAGTCCATGTTCCGCGCGGGTATGACGCAAATCAGCCTACTCCAATTGTCTTCAACTTCCATGGTCGTGCGATGAATGCGTGGCAACAAGAGATGTTCTCGGGCATGACACCGGTCGCTGACGACAACGGATTCATCGTGGTCTACCCCGAAGGCACGGGCGCTTCGCAGACGTGGAACGCAGGCGTCTGCTGTGGCTCCGCTCAGGCAAACAATATCGACGATGTTGGCTTTACGGCTGCGATGATCGACGAATTGGAGTCCAAACTTTGCATCGATACTGAGCGCGTTTTTGTCGTCGGCATGTCCAATGGCGGTTACATGTCCCACAAGATCGGCTGCGAGCTAGCCGACCGCATCACCGCAATTGGCGCGGTCGCTGGCACCATGCCATTCGGCGATTGTTCGCCAGCTGAACCCATGCCTGTCTTGCATTTCCACGGCACGGCCGACTCGATCGTCCCCTACAATGGCTTTGCGGGAGTCGATGGCGCGCCGGCCTCCATGGATAAATGGGCGGACCTCAATAATTGCGGCGGCACCGAGGTCTATTTCGATCAAGGCGATGTGACATGCGAACGGTGGACAGGATGCGACGCTGAGGTCCGGTTCTGCACGATTGATGGCGGCGGGCACACGTGGCCAGGTGGAACAGACTTCACATTCGGAACGCTTGGTTACACAACGAACGATATCTCGGCGTCCGAGCACTTCTGGGAATTCTTCAGCCAATTCTGATCGGACCGCCGCCAACCACAACCTTGACCCACGCTGAGTGACCAACGACGATAGCTCCATGAAGGTATTGTCGCGGATTTGGAAGCTCCGCCGGGTCATGGTGTTGATCGCGGTCTTGGGGACCAGCTGCACGTGTGAGCACGACGTCGATGTTGTCGCAACCACAGACGATGGCTCGGTTCGCCTCACGCGCGAATACACCGAGGAGCTCGGTTGTGGCGCTGCAGGTGGTCATGGCTTCGGCATCATCTTTCCGACGGTCGAAGACTCGACGAAGATGACGCTCGAGATCGATAAACCGCCAACGACCTATAAAATTGGTCGCACGTGCGGGCCCGGTGAAGCACAGATTCGCCTCAGTGATGACAAGCGAATCCTCTTACTTCGTTGTCCCGAGGCCAAGGCATGGTCGGTGTCCTACCTGCCAAAGTCTGGTCAGAATAGTTTGGACGCTGCGACCGAGTTCGAGGGTGACGAACCGCCGGATTGGAAGGAAGTGCCATCGCTGGCGAAGAACATCAAAGCGTTTCAGTTCGGTCACCTCGATGCCGCGCTCAATGACGTTAAGCGTGTTGATGGCGAGGCCGCGTGGGCCGAGGGTGTGGCCCAAACAGTCTCTGGCAGCAACGATTGGGACAAGCATTTTGAGGCGCTCAATCCCACTCAAAAGAAGCGCGCTTTGAAGGAGCTGGCGAGGCGACTACATGAGGTCGAAGAGCCTACCCGCAACGCACTGAAGCGGGGCGCGGAACATCTCGCAGAGGCAGAACGCGATGTGCTCCTGAAACACCTCTCACGACTTGCAGCAACGAAGGGTGATCGTAGGTATGGCGCGACCGGCACCGCTTGCTCGGTTTTTCGCGGCCTGTCTGAAGCCAAAATCGATGACCTGGGGCCGCTTGCGTGCGAGATGACCGGATATCCATTCTCATGCGGCAAAGACACAACCCGGGTGATCGCGATGACCCAGACGCCGTGCCCGGAAGCCGTGAAAAACGCATATCTAACCGTGTGCCGAGAACCGATCTGCGACACGCTTTGCGAGCCCGAGGAGCTTCCCAAAAAGCTCGAATGGGCAAAAGAAAACGACGGCGAGTTCAAACACCAGAAGGCGGTGCGTTCGGTCTACCTTCAGAAGATATTGCTCAATCATCCCGAAGAACGGAAAGCGCTTCAGCTTCAACTAGAGCGCAGCCGTTACACTTGGGATCAAACCACGCCGTGCGAACCGGGGATGGAGAAGGGGACCGAGTGTAACTGCAGTTGGAGCGGCAAGCCTGCACCCGATTGGGTTTGCCAGCGGGTTGGACAAACCGAGATCGAACTGGGCCGTTGCACTTTGTATGTGGACGATGAAAAGAAGACGATCACGTCGCGCTACACAAACCCTCAAAAGCCGCGCGCCCGGCCGGATGCCGGGCAAGATATGGCATCGGACTAAAACGATTCGCATTTCCAAAGGCGGCCTGCTAGATTCTTTGTGTCAATAATACACAAAGGGTGATTCGTGTCGGCGGCAAACACATGGAATATCGCGTTGGTTATCGTCCGAGACGGTGACCGATTTCTTTTGGTTCACGAGAAGAAAGACCGCGGCTGGTACCTGCCAGCGGGACGGGTCGAACCTCACGAAACGTTCGCACAGGGCGCTATTCGCGAGACGATTGAGGAATCCGGCGTCGAGGTCGAACTCGATGGAATCATCAGGCTTGAACACACGCCATCGCTAGCTGGCCGTGATTCCCGAATGCGTGTGATCTTCCTTGCGCATCCCATCGGCGGCGCGCTCAAGACAGAACCAGATTCAGAATCATTAGGAGCGGCGTGGTGCACGATCGAGGAGGCCAGCCAACTTCGCCTCCGCTCGGACGAGGTTTTGAAGCACTTTCAGTATGTCGCGAACGGAGGAGTTGTCGCCCCGATCGACCTGTTAACCTGGGAAGGTGCGCCTTACTCGCCGGGTGCGCCGTCGGAGTCCTACTAGTACCGCGAGCAGGAGCAGACCCATTGGTGGAACCGTTGTGTTCCGTACGACCGTGCTGCAGCTATCCGTGCCGCCAGTGACACTACCGCCTGCGACTTCGTCATCATCCGTCTCGTTTAAGTCTGGTTCTGCGGTACTCATGTCCGAGGCAGGCATATCGATTGACCCCATGTCGGCGCCCATGTCTGGGCTACCCATATCGCCAGCACCCATATCGCCCGCACCCATGTCGCCAGCCCCCATATCGGGCATGCCCATGTCTGGGACGAGCTGACAATCCACGCAGTCAGCGGAGTCTTCATCGCAGGTCTCTGGGTCCGACACGATTCCGTCGCCACAAACACAGTCCTGGGTGTTGCAGTCCATAGCCTCCATCAGCGCGCCGCACGGGGCGCCGCCCGTGTCGGGTTGTTGGACTACGGTTCGTGTTCGAGTTTGCGTCCCACCGTCGCATGGCGCGCTGCATTCGCCGAATTGCGACCAATCGGAAAGGACACAATCGCAGGGCATTTCGTTGCATGCTTGGGTTTCCATCAACACTGGGCACTGAAGGCCATCGGGGTCCGGTTGTTGGGTGACCGTTCGCGTACGTGTCTGGGTCCCGCCCCCACAGGTTTCCGTACATGGCGTCCATGCCGACCACGCGCTTACGGCACAGTCAACACAGGGTTGCGTGTTGCAAGCGGCGTCCTCAGACAAGACTGGGCAGGCTGCGCCACCGTTTTGGGGCTGTGTGATGATCATTCGCGTTCGGGTTTGCGTTCCACCCCCGCAGGTGACCGAGCAATTGCCAAATGCGCTCCACGCGGAAACTTCGCAATCCACGATGCAAAGCTGGGTATTGCATGGCTCCGTTTGCATCAGCACAGGGCAGGCGGCCCCGCCCGGTCCGGGTTGTTGCGTGACGGTCCGGGTTCGGGTTCGAATGCCGCCCCCGCATGGTTCTGAACAGGCGCTCCATGCCGACCACGCAGACACGGCACAATCTTGGGCGAATGCTTCGGCTGAAGCGAACAAAACAAACAGGCACAGAAAAGCGGTCGCTGGAAACCGGTACATCGTCTTGAACTCCTTGGAGACGTTGCCATTCTGGCACGACCTCAGCAGGTTACAACCCTATCTAACATCACCTGACATTTTGGGGGTTGGCATTGAATGGCGGACCTGAAACGTATTCAATGCACCTACACAAAGGCAGGTAGGTCATGATGCAGACTCGAACGTTCATTCCAATTCTCCTGGCAACCGCTGCGCTCGCTTGTAGTCCATACGAAGACGACGGCGACACCGCGTCCGCAGGGCATGTCACCTATCAGCAGGAGTTGACTCGGATTTGCGGTGCAGATCGCTACACGGGCGTGCAAGGTGCTGACGTGTCGCGATACCAGGAGAACTTCAACTGGGAGCGGCAGAAGAACGCCGGGATGGTCTTCGGAATTGCGCGAATCAGTGACGGAACGCAGTACATCGATCAGTACTTCGACCGCAATTGGTCGGAGCTCAAGCGCCTTGGGATGATTCGTGGTTCCTACCAGTATTTCCGACCCGCACAGAATGTGCAGGCGCAAGCGGACATCGTCATCAATAAGCTGGGGCGCTTGGGACCTGGCGACCTGCCCGCCGTGATTGACGTGGAATCAAACGGAGGTCTCAACAAAGCCCAGGTGACGGCGAAGGTGAAGCAGTGGGTTGACCTCGTCGAAGCCGGAACCGGCAAAAAGCCTATCATCTACACTGGGCCCTATTTCTGGCAGGACAACGTTGGGGACACCGGTATGGGCGACCATCCACTTTGGATTGCCCACTACGGAACGACGTGCCCGCTGACCCCAGATGGCTGGTCGAAGTGGAGCTTCTGGCAGTATTGCGACGGAAACACGGCCTATTGCGAGAACGGTCAGGGATTTGACCGAAACGTCTTCAACGGCACGCTCGAAGAACTTCAAGAACTCGCGGGTCTGAAGACGGACTACGCAGCTGAGTATGTCGACCAATCGTTCCCGTTGGCGGTCGAGTCGATTCCTTTGGTGCCGAATCAGACGTTTACTGGGTACATCGAACTCCGCAATACGGGCGAACAAGCGTGGGACGAGAACACCCGTTTGGGCACCACTGAACCACGTGACCGCCCAAGTCCACTCGCCGATCCGACATGGCTTGCGCCGAATCGCCCCGCTGCGGTTTCGGGCATGGTTGAGCCGGGCGAAACCTACAAATTTGAGTTCACGCTCCGAGCTCCAGCGGAGCCGGGCGAATACGCTGAGTACTTCGGTGTGGTGCAAGAGGGTGTTGCCTGGTTCAGTGACGACGGGCAGGGCGGTCCGCCGGACAACCAATTGCAGGTCAAGGTAGAGGTGTCTCTTGCCCCTTACGGTGCGGAGCTCGTAGATATGTCATTTAATGACATGGTTAATCTGGAAGTTGGTGGGTCGGAAGCAGGTTGGGTCGAGGTTCGCAATTCCGGTAGCGCCACCTGGGCTGACGGGGAGGTGCTGTTGGCGGTAACCCCGCGCGAATCGGAGTCGCCATTGGCGCATCAGTCGTGGGTCAGCGCGAGTCGCGTGGTCGCAAACGTAGGCGAGGTCGCGCCCGGTGAGTCATATCGATTTGAATTTGTCTTGGCCGGAAACCAAGAAGGCACTTTGACCCAGACGTTCGGCTTGGTGACCGCGGACGGAACCTGGTTCTCTGAAGCGCCGACCGGAGGCGGTCCGACCGACGATGCGATCGCAATCGATGTTCTCGTCGGTGATGAGGGCGCCACCACGGGTGGTCCTCGAACGGGCGAAACCGATGAGGGTCTGCCTCCGCTTGTGTCGACGAATATCCACGCGCGAAGCGGCGGTTGCACGCAGGCAGGAACCGTCAATTCCAAGGCTACATTGCTGGTCGGATTGTTGATGTTAGTTGGGTTAGTTCGGCGACGTCACCGAATCGTCACTTGAGGATCGGCATACAAATCTAGAGATTTACGGTCCACCCACGCACTGAGTTGTTATGCGTAAGTCCGCTTTGTTTCTAGTTTCCTTGCTTGTGGCCTGCTCTGGGTCGAGTTCAACCGACGGCAATATCACCTTCGAAAAACCTGTGTATGACGCAGAGGTCAAGGCTAAGGCCGAGGTCCCGAAGCGAATCATCGTGTTCATCGGCGACGGCATGGGCATCCCTTATGTTGCAGCGGGTGCGTATGCGAACGACGGTCCGCTGAACATGATGACGATGCCGAAGTTTGCGTGGATGACGACGCACGAGCATGAGTACGTCGGGACGGATTCGGCCGCGTCGGCGACGGCGATGGCTACCGGTCAGAAGACCCACTTCACGGGCGTCTCGGTGAAGGCAGGGACGAAGACCGAGGACGAGACCAAACCTGAGACGCACTTGAAGTCGATCATGGAGTGGGCTCAGAAATTGGACTTAGGCACCGGGATGGTGGCGACGTCGCGAATTGTGCATGCCACGCCGGCAGCCTTTGGGGCGCATCGATCATTGCGCAAGTCATACGAAGGTGTCGCGGAAGATCTGAGCTCGAAGGACTTCAACGTGTTGCTAGGCGCGGGTAAGCAGTACTTCACGCAACGCAAGGACGAACGCGACCTTCTGCACGAGATGGAGGAGCGCGGCTACGCAATCGCGCTGGACCCAGCTCATCTTGAGGGCGTGACTTCGGACAAGGTGGCCGGGTTGTTCTATGAAAACGACATGCCGTTCATCTTGGACGAAAAGCGTGCCATGTCGTTGCCGGATATGACCAAATGGGCCATCGAGCATCTCGACCGCGTGAAGCCCGAAGGCTACGTGTTGATGGTCGAGGGCTCGTTCATTGATTGGTGCGGACACAACCTCAATGGAGCGTGTTCTGTCGAAGAGACCTTGGATTTCGACAACGCGGTCGGGGTTGGATTGGACTACGCCCGGAAGCGAGATGACACGCTGGTCGTTGTGACCGCAGACCACGAAACCGGCGGGCTTTCCGTGGTTGACCCGTACTATGCGGAACGATTCAGCACTGTGCTTGGCGGTGAAGCGCAAATGCGCGCGATGACGGCTTTGAAGAAGCCGCAGAAGGGGGCAGGTTACCCAATCGAACATTTTGCGGTTGGTGCGCGTCGCGGGATTGAAGCGCCTTCGGTTCCCATGACGCGTTCGAAGTGGGGCATGACCGAAAATAGGGACGCTCGCTTTACGATGTCGTGGGGCCATCTTTCAATTGCATCACGACCGTATTTTGATGGTGAGCGCCGCTACTACGGTGCACATACCGTAACGATGGTGCCGCTCTTTGCCGAAGGACCGGGGGCCGACTTCGTGGCCAAGTCGCGTGACAATGCGGACCTTGGAGCAAACCTCATCAGCCTCGTAAAGTCGCGCCGAAACAACTCGCCCGAGTTTACAAAGGCCAATGACAAACCGTTTAAGCCTAAGAACGTCGTCCTGATGATTGGAGACGGCATGGGCGTGCCGTCCGTGACCGCCGCAACCTACCTGAATGGCGCCACAACGATGGCGACTTTTCCGGTGCAGGGCTTCGCTTCCACGCACGCCATTGACTACCTGGTGAACGATTCAGCCGCGGGCGCGACCGCCCTGGCGACTGGCATGCGAACGCGAAAGCGGGTCGCAGGAATGGTGGTGAAAGATGCGGTGCTTCAGCCTGGAACAAGCGTTATCGACGCGGCGGAACCGAAACAAATCCGGACCGGCATCGTCACCACGACTCAGCTGGTTCACGCCACGCCAGCTTCGTTCTACGCAGACGTCGACCATCGCCGAAAGAAGTGGGATATCGCAAAGCATTTTGTGTCCTTCAAGCGACGCACCAACCTCAGCGACGGCATCGACGTCGTGGTTGCCGGCGGGTTGAAAGACTTCAACGGCGAGCACCAAAAGGCGTTGGTGAACCAAGGATACCAGATTCGCAAAAAGTGGGACCCGACACCGACCGAAGGCAACCTTCTGATGTTTGTTGCGGACGAAGGCCTGCCGACGGCGGGTGAACGCAAAGCCGGTGGGGGTCCGAATCTTGGCGAGATGACGCAGTACGCTCTGAATCACCTGGCGAGCGAGGGAGAGCCGTTCTTCTTATTGGTTGAAGGTGGTCAGATTGACTGGGAGCTGCACCATGCAAAACGCGATATGTCGGTTGTCGACGAGGTCGTGGACTTCGACGGTGCGGTAGGTGTCGCCAAGGCGTTTGCAGAGAATCGCGGCGACACGCTCGTCGTCGTGACCGCCGACCACGATCATACTATGTCACTTCTTGACACACATTATCCCTTCCAAGAAGGCATGTGTGGTGTCGAGAAATCCTGTGGTGGTCCGTATGAGGCTATCCGACTTCCCATTGCCAAATCAGGGATTCCCCACGGCGACGGGCTCTATGACGCCGCGATGCAGGGCGAGTACGCCCCCACCGCGCTCATCATGCAATACGCGTGGTTTGTGCAGGCGGGTATGGAGAAGGACAAAGAGCTCGACGCGCCACACAGCGCGAACTTCGTACCGGTGTTCGCCTACGGTCCCTGGGCCACAAAGTTTGCGGGTATGAACGACCAACCTGAGATCGGTCAGATCATCCATGAGTGGGTGGCAGCGACCAAAGTCGAATAGGCTGGTTACCGATCACCGACGAATACGGCGGTTACCGGGCAGTGGTCGCTGATGTACTCCCATGCGTCGAGGTATGTCTCGGTGTAGTTGTAGATGGACAGCGTTGGCTGGCCCCACAGGGCGACAAGGTCGTCCGACAACACATGGTGATCGATGAATGAGTTGTAGCTGGGAGCGCCCGCGACATGGTCCCAGCATGTCGGGCGAAGTCCGGTCGTGGTGATGTGCAAACCGCCAGTGGCAACGGCATTTAAACCCTGCAAGAAATCGTCATTATTCCCGAGAACACGGTTGAAATCCCCGACGATCATATAAGGTTGATTTCGAGCTTCTCGGTCTTCTATCCAACCCTGGATCACTCGCAGCTGTTCACGCAAAATTTGGCAATCGAAGTCCTGGCTTTGTAGTGGGTCACGAGCGCAACCGGACTTCAAATGCACGCCAAGAATATGGACCTGCGTCTGGTCATGCTTGATCACGGCGTGCAACCCTTGTCTGGCGCTATTCGTCACCGCGAGGTCGACCACAGACGAGATACCAAGGAGCTCGATATCTGTTGCCGGATTGATGGCGATCGCTTGGTTGAGCGCGGCCGTGCCCACGGTTGTGATGTTCCAACCTGGCAGGATGTTCTCGACCGCGACTGTATTTTCGATCTCTTGAAGCAAGAAGATGTCTGTTCCAACGGCGCTGGCGTGAGAAGCGAGTGCAGCAATCTCATTGGGACCCCGTACGAAGTTACCACCAAACCCGTCGCTATTGCAGAACGCTGCTTCCGGCGTGTCGCGAAGACAAACGATGTTCCAGCTCGTGATCGAAATGGGCCCGACATTTGGGTCTACAGGCAGGTCCGGCGAGTCTAGATCAGGTTCGATCGAGGCGTCGTTTCCAAGATCTTGGACGCCGATGTCCGGAGTCCCAGGGAGATCGGCCATGTCCGTTGTGTCGGCCATGTCGAAGTTGCCTTTCGACATGTCCTCCGTGTCTTGCTCGAACCCAAATCCCTTTGATGGGGTGTCCGAACACGACATCAACAGCAAGGCCGCCGCGAAACCAATCCAATACTTCATCATACTCACGTGCCAAGAATCGACCATTGAGCATAACAGGTTCAGGCGTTAGAGCTATCGGAGACCTAAGATACACGCAATCCCTTGCCTGGAGTCAAAGAAGTGACTGACGAACTTGAACTTTCTATCGACCATATCTCGCTCTCAGTCGAAGAACTCGCTGTCTCCAAGTTGTTTTACCAGGCCGCGCTCGCCCCGTTGGGATTGGAGATCACGGCGGAATTCGGCGCAGAAATCACGGGATCAGTCGACGTCGTAGGCTTTGGGCGAGGCCGTAAAGGCAACCTCCAGCGCACTACGCAGCGTTCGTATTGGACCCAGAGGGCCACAACATCGAGGCGGTCACCTTCGAGCCGTGACCTCTAGCCCCCTAGCCGCTAGCCCCCAAGCCCCATTAGTGATAAAACCCCGCTCCGTAGCGCCGTAACGACATTTCCGGAGCGATTACGATGGCGATTTCCAAAGAAGAAGTGCTGCATATTGCGAAGCTCAGCCGACTGAAACTGTCGGAGTCTGAGGTCGACGCGCTTGCACACAATCTGAGCGATATTCTTCAGTATGTTGAGAAGCTCAATGAGCTCGATGTATCGGGTGTTGAGCCAATGACCCACGCCGTGCCGACGCAGATGCGCCTGCGCGAGGACGTTGTCGAGCAGCGCTTGACGCGCGACGACCTGATGAAGAATGCGCCTGCGTCGCAAGACGGCATGTTCAAAGTTCCCAAAGTGGTTTCGGATTAGGAGGCGACGATGGGATTCAACGAACTATCAATCGAAGAGTTTGGGCAGAAGCTGCGCGCCGGAGAAGTCACAAGCGAAGCTGTGACGAAGGCGATTTTGGACGCGATCGACGCGGACCAAACCAACGCGTTCATCACCAAGCCTGACCGCGATGCGGCCCTGGAGCGCGCACGCGAAATCGACGCGAAGTTGGCTGCCGGCGAAGACTTGGGTCCGCTCGCAGGAGTGCCCATCGCGCTGAAAGACAACCTCTGCACGAAGGGCGTGCGAACGACTGCCGCCTCGAAAATCCTCGGTGATTTCGAGCCACCTTACGATGCGACCGCCGTTCGCAAGCTCGCTGAAGCCGGCGCTATTGCGGTTGGGAAGGCAAACCTCGACGAGTTTGCGATGGGTTCCTCCAATGAGAACTCAGCGTTCGGCCCCGTCGATAATCCGGTGAACACAGACTACGTTCCAGGTGGCTCCAGCGGTGGATCTGCTGCTGCGGTGGCCGGCCACCTTTGCCTTGCCGCGTTGGGCTCGGACACCGGCGGAAGTATTCGCCAACCCGCGGCGTTGACAGGCACCGTCGGCCTCAAACCAACCTATGGTCGAGTTAGTCGTTATGGGCTCATCGCCTTCGGCTCAAGCCTCGACCAAATCGGTCCAATCACCAAGACCGTGCGCGATGCGGCCTACGTTTTGGAAGCCATCCAAGGTCCGTGCGAGTTCGACATGACCAGCATGGAAGTCGAAGCTGGCGACTATCAAGCCGCAGTCGATGCGGGCGTCAGCGGGCTGAAGATTGGCGTACCCAAAGAGTACTTTGAGCTCGGTGCGGGCGAGGATGCGATTCACCCTGAAGTGAAGGCGGCGGTGCAGAACGCACTCAGCACGCTTGAGGCCCAGGGTGCGGAGCTTGTCGACATCTCGCTTCCGCACACTGAATACGCCATCGCGACCTACTACTTGATTGCGACGGCCGAGGCGTCTAGCAACCTGTCCCGGTTCGACGGCGTTCGGTATGGCCATCGCTCCGACGATGCGCCGGACCTTGAATCGCTCTACGAAAACTCCCGCTCCGAAGGATTCGGGGACGAGGTAAAACGCCGCATCATGCTCGGAACCTACGTGCTTTCAGCAGGCTTCTATGACGCCTACTACAAGAAGGCTCAGCAGGTTCGAACGCTAATCAAACAAGATTTCGAAAACGCCTTCCAAGAGGTCGACGCCATCGTGACGCCGACCACGCCTTCACCGGCGTTTAAGAAGGGCGAGAAGACCGACGACCCGTTGCAAATGTACCTGGAGGATATCTACACGATCTCCTGCAATTTGGCGGGCATCCCGGGCATCAGCGTGCCGTGCGGCACCACCGGCGACGGCCTTCCAATTGGCCTGCAGATTCTAGCCCCAGCCTTCCGCGAGGACACGCTCTTCCAGGTGGCCGGCGAGTGGGAAAGGAGTGGCAAATGAGCATCTATGACGAATGGGATCTGGTGGTCGGATGCGAAGTTCACTGCCAGCTAGCGACCAATACCAAAATCTTCAGCTCGGCCCCCACCGCGTTTGGTGCGGAGCCCAACACGCAGGTCAACGAGGTCGATTTGGGCCTTCCTGGCGTGCTGCCGGTGCTGAACGGCAAAGGCGTCGGATTTGCCGTAGCAGCGGGACTTGCGCTGGATTGCGAGATTAACCAGACCAGCATTTTTGCCCGCAAGAACTACTTCTACCCAGACCTTCCGAAGGGCTACCAAATCAGCCAGCACGAGACGCCGATTTGCGGCGAAGGACATCTTGATGTGACGCTCGAGGACGGCTCGACCAAGCGCGTGGGTATCACGCGTATCCACATGGAAGAGGATGCCGGCAAATCCACGCACGCTGGGGCCAATAGCCTTGTCGACCTAAACCGCGCAGGCGTTCCGCTGATTGAAATTGTCAGTGAACCGGATATGAGCCACCCCGACGAGGTCGTGGCATACCTCAAGGAACTGCGGGCGATTGTCGTCTATCTGGGTGTGTGCGACGGCAATATGGAAGAAGGCTCGTTCCGTTGCGATGCCAACGTATCGGTGAAGCGCAAAGGCGCGACCGAGCTTGGCACACGCTGTGAGCTCAAGAACATCAACTCGTTCAAGTTCATCAAGGACGCCATCAACTACGAGATGCGCCGTCAGATCGAGCTCATCGAGTCCGGCCAGAAGGTCATCCAGCAGACACGTCTGTTCAACCCAGACCGAGGCGTGACGTTCGCGATGCGCGACAAAGAAGAGTCGCACGACTACCGCTATTTCCCTGAGCCTGACCTGCCTCCGATGGTTGTCAGCGATGCGCGCCTGGCCGAGATCAAGGAAAGCATGCCTGAGCTGCCTGCAGCCAAGCGCGCACGTTACCAGTCAGAGTTCGACCTTTCGGCATACGACGCCGGCGTTCTGAGCGACCACCGACCCATCGCTGAGTTCTTTGAAGGCGCAGTGGCGGAATGCCCAGATGACCCCAAACAGGTCGCGAACTGGGTCATCAACGAGCTTTTGAAAGAAGCCAGCGCAGACGATATTGCCTCGGACGAGTTCAAGGTGAAACCCGCGCAGTTCGGTGAGTTGGTGAAGTTGATTTCAACCGACGTCATCAGCGGGAAGATCGCCAAGAAGGTCCTTCCGAAGATGTTGGAGACCGGCGACGGCGCCGAGGAAATCGTCGAGCGCGAAGGTCTCAAGCAGGTCACAGATACTGGCGCGATCGAGCAGTTCGTCGACGAGGTCATCGCCGCTAACCCTGGTCAGGTCCAAGAGTATCGCGACGGCAAAGAGTCACTGTTTGGCTTCTTTATGGGGCAGGTGATGAAGGCATCGCGGGGCAAGGCAAACCCGGGGATGGTTCAACAGATGCTCCGCAGCAAACTGAAGGGTTAGTTCTTGGTTCTTGGTTTTTGGTTCTTGGTAACTGCAGAGTTTGATCGAAGGGATTGAGTTGGAAGCTTTTGACACGAATGTGGTTCCTGTGCGCTGGGAGGGAAACTGGAAATCGGGTGTGCTCCATATGCTCGACCAGCGACTGCTTCCTGGTGAAGAGACCTGGTACTCGATGACGACGGCCGAAGAGGTTGCCAAAGGGATCAAGGACATGGTGATTCGTGGGGCGCCTGCCATCGGTATAGCAGCGGCGTACGGCGTTGCGTTTGGTGTTCGGGCTGCGGGGGCTTCGTTCAAATCCGGCACTGCGGAAGCTGAGGCGTTGTTCGAGCTTTTGAAGAACACACGCCCGACCGCGGTCAACCTGTTTTGGGCGCTGAATCGCATGCAGGCGCTATTGGTCGAGACGGATGCAATGGACCACAACGCCCGCGTTGACCGCCTGTTTGAAGAAGCCAAGGCCATCATGGACGAGGACCGCGCAAACAACCTCGCGATGGGCAAGTTTGGCGCGGACTTAATGCCCGACGGCGCGCGGATTCTGACCCACTGCAACACCGGCGGACTGGCCACAGGGGGCTACGGAACCGCGCTTGGCGTCATCCGTGCGACGAACGCCGCGGGCAAGCTCAAGCATGTTTGGGTCGACGAGACACGGCCCTACCTACAAGGCGCTCGCCTGACTGCGTGGGAATGCATGAAGGACGACCTGCCTTCGACGCTTATCACCGACAATATGGCCGGCTACTTCATGCAGCAGGGACAGGTCGATGCGGTTATCGTCGGCACGGACCGGGTCGCCGCAAACGGTGATGTAGCCAACAAGATCGGGACCTATAGCCTTGCCGTTTTGTGCAAGCATCACGGCATCCCGTTTTACGTCGCGGCCCCAATATCCACCATCGACTTGGACACCCCAACCGGCGCTGAGATCGAGATCGAGCAGCGCTCGGCCCGCGAAGTCACACACATCAAGGACGTGGGCATCGCACCCGAAGGCGTAAACGTCGCCCACCCGGCGTTTGATGTGACTCCCGCGGAATTAGTGACAGGAATTGTCACCGAAGCGGGTGTAGCGAGCGCGCCTTACGGCGCGTCGCTTGCAGGACTTACCTATTCGCCACAGTAGCGAAGTCGGCACACACCAGGGTCAGCCAACTCGTAGAGGAAGAAGCTCCCGCAATTGACGACGTTGATGGTGGAGCTCCAGTTGCAGGTGTCGCTAAAGAAGTGGAAACACGCCTGTCGAGAGACGACTCCATCAGCAGCACTCGGGTGAGACCCATTCAGCCATCCAGGCGCATGGGTTCCGCATGAGTAGGTTGAGGGGGCGGTTTCTGGCATTTGTGTCCCAGCGGCACCTTCAAACCGATACCAACCACTATCATTCCACTGTGGGCCCGCGAGGCCTGAAGAAACGCGGTCGCAGACATCGATGCCACCTACTCCGTCGTTGAACGAAACGTTGCGGTCTGCTGAATCCAACGTGGTGTAGGGCTGCTGGCATTGCGGGTCGGTTGCATTCATGCCGTCGCAGACGTAATCGGTACCGTCAACTTCTCCTGCTTCCAGAGTTCCGTTGCCGTTATTGTCTTGGCCCCACTGAATGCGTACTCCGCCCGCAGCACAGTTGGCGCCAGCTGCTTCATTAGCCACGTCTATGAGGGCTCCCAGGCCATTCGAGCCCGAAGCGCCGTCAGCGCCGGGTGCTCCATCGGCACCAGTTGCTCCGTCAGCGCCTGGCGCACCATCAACACCGTCACAGATCAGACGCGTTCCGGTGACTTCTCCGCTTTGTAGCGTGTCGTCTGCGTTGGTGTCTTGACCCCAACTGATGTTGACGCCGCCAGCCGCACAATTGCTGCCTGCAGGTTCTACGACTGAGTCGATCAGCGTCGAAATGCCGTCTGCTCCGTTGCAGGTGTAAGCCGTCCCAGTGACTTCGCCGGCCTCCAGCGTTCCAGAATCGTCTGCATCGACGCCGCTGTCGTACTGAGTGCCGCCAGCCGGGCAATTGGTGTCACCAACCGCAAGCGCTGTGGAGGCGATGAGTGAGTTGTTGCCATCTGCGCCGTTGCAGACATAGCTGGTGCCTTGGACTTCGCCGGCGTCCAGCGTTCCGTTGCCGTCGGTGTCGACGCCATAGTCGACTCGGATGCCGCCACTTGTGCAGTTTGAACCGGCGGGTTCGTCAGTGGAGTTAATCAGTGCGCTGCTGCCGTCGGCGCCCGTATCTCCCATCGCGCCATCGGACCCTGCCATGCCGGATTCGCCGTTACATGCGTAGGAGGTTCCCGAAATCTCGTCTTCATCTAGGACGCCGTCGCCTGACGCATCCACACCAACGTCCAATCGCGTGCCGCCATTTGTGCAGTTGTCGCCCGCCGGCTCAGCCGTGGACACTAAGAGACTAGAAGCGCCGTCGTCTCCGTCCGAGCCGTCATTACCATTTTGCCCAGCTGCACCATCACTTCCCGAACACGCGGCAAGCGTCAAAACTGCTGAAAGAACTAACAATTTCTTCATGAGAATCCTCCATGATGCACGCCCCGACGATCGATCAGTGCATCCCATACTGTCTTAAAAAGGGTAGAGACACCCTACGGGGCGGTTGTCAGTTGTGTCCATCGAGTAATGAGGATTTCGGTGGCCTAATCCCCACGCTTGTTCGACACTGCGTCCAAATCAAAAACGGAATCCAGCACCCAAGAGCCAACCATGAGCTTTCTAGACGCCTTCAACATCGTTCGTTACTTCGAAAAGAAGAAGTTCGCAGGGTTATCTCAAGAGGAAACCGAAGCGTTTTTGGACGCACTCGTGTTCGCGATGAACATCGACGGCGAGGCACATCCAGACGAGCTAAAGGCCCTGCAAGATGCTGCCGAGAAACTCAGCTGGCACGGCGAAGACCAGGTAGACGAACATATCCGAAATCTCGAGACGGAAGTCGAAGCCGCCGATGCTGCAAAGTACGTCTCCGACCGAATCAAAACGAATTGGTTACTCGACGACACCTACCAGGTGTGCGCTCGAATCGCGCAAGCCGACGGCGAGATCGTCGAGTCCGAAACCGAGTTCCTAGCCGCACTTGCCAAAGCGTTCGGATTCTCTGCCGACCATCAACGCGTCCTCATCGGCCAAATGCTAAATCTGGATAAATAGTTCTTGGTTTTCGGTTCTTGGTTCTTGGTTCTTGGCTCCCAAACCAATGACCAACAACCCAATAACCCATGACTAACAACCAAGAACCAACGACCAACGACCAATGACCTATTTCGCAGATCATTCGATAATAACTCAACGCTATTTCTTCCCAATGGAAGTCCCGTTCGAGCCCGTCACATGGGTAGAAACACCTTCTACGCGGCTTGCCTGTTACCATGTCAATAATGGGCATAGTAAGACGGTGTTGTACTTCCATGGTAACGGCGAAGTGGTCGCGGACTACGTGCCGGCGTTCGGTGATTTGTTTGACAAACTGGGCGCGAATATCTTCGTGGCCGAGTACCGTGGATACGGCATGTCCACTGGCGTTCCTCAGCTCGCCGCGATGTTCGAGGACCTCGCCGCCATTCAACAGGCCGCGGGGAATCCCGACGAGCTCGTGGTCTTTGGTCGCAGCATTGGTTCCATCTATGCCTGCGAGTTCGTAAACCAGTTTCCAAACACGGCGGGTCTGATCCTGGAGAGCGGAATCAACGACGTGTTGGAGCGGATTGTGTTGCGCGCTGACCCGCGCGAGTTAGGTACCGACATGGATACACTGCGTGCGGAATTCAAGCAGCTGTTTGACCATGATGCGAAGCTCGCTGCTTACTCTGGACCAAGTCTGATTCTGCATGCCGAGCGCGACCATTTGGTGGGCATTGAGCACGCCGAGCGCAACGCCGCAGCTGCCCAAGACGCCACGTTCGTTCGCTTCCCGAACGGCGATCACAACACCATCTTCTACGCGAACCAGGCGGAATACATCCGAGCGCTGGGCGAATTCCTTTCTTAGTGAAAGCCAAAGACGTCGCAATCTCAGGGGGCCGCATCGGGGCCATGTTCATGGTGTTCTACCTCCTGTACCTGGGCGCGCTATTTTCGTACCAACGAAACGTGCTCTTCCCGGCGTGGGGAGAGTTCGAAGGCGTCGAACGAAGTCAGATTGAAAACGGCGAATGGTGGACAACCCCGACGGAAGACGGACCCGTCGAAGCGCTCTTCATCAAGGCAAAGGGCGCGTCCAAAGATAATCCCAGACCCGCAGTCGTCTTCGTGCACGGCAACGGCAATATCGTCGACAACTTCGTGCATCGCGCAGATTGGTATCGGGCGCAGGGCTACCACGTGTTGTTCCCGGAATACCGCGGCTACGGACGCTCGGCCGGTGAGCCATCCGAAGAAGGCATCGTCGCCGACTCACTTGAGTTCTTGAAACGACTCAAGGCTCGGGACGACGTCGACACAAATGCCATCATCTATCACGGCCACTCATTGGGCGGTGGAATCGTCGCGGGTATGGCCGCCAGTCAGAAGCCCAAAGCGTTGATCCTGGAGTCGACGTTCACGACCATCAAGGCCTTCGCGCCAACACTGTTAGCGCCGAGTTTCCTGGTCCGAGACCCCTTCGACACCGAGACCGTCCTCAAGACATTGAACGTCCCGGTGCTCGTCATTCACGGCACCCAAGACGGCGTTGTTCCGCTCTTCCACGCAAAAGCCAATATCGAGGCGGCCAAGAACGTGAAGAGCCTCATCATTGAAGATGAGGCGCATGTGGTGAGCCAGTCTCAGGAGTATTGGACTGCGATTGAAGCTTTGATTGGGAACTAGCAGGCTACTTCTTCGTGCTGGCTGCTTTGCGCGGGCTACTTCGTGCACACCAACCCGGCGAGGATCAGCGCGCGTGAAACAGCTCGCGTAGAACAGCTTGCGTGCAACAGCTCGCGTTTATCAGCTTAAAGACTGTTCACAAAGGCTACGAGCGCCGCACGGTCTTGCGCACTCATGTCCATGAACGCAGCCCGCGAATTCGCGGCCTCGCCACCGTGCCAAAGAATGGCTTCCTCGACACCATCGGCCCGTCCATCGTGCATCAAGCGTTGGTGACCATTGATTTCCTGCAGGTGGCCAATGCCCCACAGTGGTGGCGTGCGCCACTCGCGTCCGTTCGCGTCGAAGTCAGGTCGGTGATCTGCCAGGCCTTCGCCCATATCGTGCAGAAGCAGGTCGGTGTATGGGCGGATGACGCGGCCGTTGAGCTCGCGCACAGGGTGACCATCCGTAACAAATTGCTCGATGTGGCAACCACTGCAGTTCGCCTGACGGAACAACTGCTCGCCGCGTTGAACGTCAGAGTCATTGATGAAGCGCTGCGCCGGTGGGGCAAGCAACTGCGTGTAGGTCGTGACCTTCTGCAGCTGGTCTTCCCGCAGCTCGATGCCAAAGAAGTCGCTCTCTAAGCACTCGTCTTGAAGGTCGGTGCAGGGAGACTCAGGGAAGAGGTCTGAGGTCATGCCGAGGTCCCCGTGGAACGCGCCGGCGTTTTGGTGGCGAAGTGAAGGCTGATTGGACTTCCAACCAAAACGACCAAGCTCGAAGTCACCAAACTCCACGTTGAATGCGAAGTTCGCACGGCCCGAGATGCCGTCACCGTCGCGGTCTGCCGGGTCTTCCAGGGCTAGGATGTCCTGCTCTGGAATAGCCTCCAACAGGCCAAGTCCGACGTTCTGTTGGGCGAGCCGTGGTGAAACCATGACATTAAGTGACATGAGACCGTAGTTGAGGTCGACAAACTCGTAGGTCGGCTCGGCGAGCGTGAACGGTGTGCCGTCTGGGTACTCGCCGTGAATAAGATGTTCGGTTCGGATCACGCGACCTTCGCCGCGTGTTGGATTGACGCCGTTTGGCTGGAACTGACCGCCGTAGAATGGGTCGGGGCCGCCGTCCGGTGCACTCAAGCGGAACAAGAGTCCATCTGTATCGGGATGTGCACGTCCATCGCTCTGATGGCAACCAGCGCACGAGATATCATTGAATAGCGGCCCAATCTCGTGAGGCTCCCATTCCAGGTCGAAGAGCGCCCGACCTTGAAGGAAGTCACGTTCCTGTTGCCGCGAGATTCCATCTACAGGAAAGGCGAATGCATCATCGCGTCCACCGCTGGAAACGACTGGATCGTTGAAGTCCCCAAAATCGTCATCGAAGTTATTGAACGAGTCTCGGTCGTGGTCGAAATCATCATCATCGAAGAACCCATCGTTGGTAATGATACAACCCGAGAGCAGCAGCGGAGCGGCAAAAATGAGTGCGCGTTTCATCGTCAATCCTAATGTACGTTCATAACCAGCTGCCTTGTCTGTCGTAGACGCGCTCGGGTTTTGTGCATTCAAATTTTCTCGCGCTTTGCGCGCGGGGCTCGGCTTCGCCTCGGAGCTCGCTGCGCTCGGGGCTCGGCTTCGCCTCGGGGCCCGGCGGAGCAAATCCCAGCGAAGCGACCACAGCGAAGCGACGCCAGCGAAGCGACGCCAGCGAAGTCGTACAATTGGGAATTGGAAGACATCTTCACCTAGTTAAGACAGCGATGCCCCAACCAACAAAGATACCCAGCGATTTGGGCTGGCTGCTCAAAGCGAACCTCTTGCTCAGCTGCATCTATGCGCTCGCCCTTGCCTACTCCATCGTAAAAGGTCCCGACCTGTTTGACCTGGTGTTCTATGTCCTTGGCGAAGGCGTCGTCTTGTTTTTCTGTCTCGTGCAATGGCAGATCTACAAACGACGCAAGCATTCACTATTGGTGGGACGAGTGTTTCACGCCTCGTTCTTCTTTCTGGGGGTCTCGGATATTGTTGTTGCATCGGTGATGGGCGAGTTCAATTCGGGCCACATAATCTTGGGGTTGATGGTCGCATTCAATGTCTTCGGGTTCCGAACGATGGGCGCCAGTTTTTCGAAGCGCTATCTGGTTCCAGAGACCGATTACGAAGAGGTGTTCGACTAGCGGTTTTGGGGTTTCTGCTTTCCACGCGAGCGCGTAGGGTTGCCCCATGTCGAACCCACCTTCAGCCCTGAACTTCCTGCGCTTCATCGCCATGGTTGCCCTCCTGCGATTGAGTTGGGTGAGTTATCTGGCGGTTCAGGTCTACCGTCGCGCTCCAGAGGAGATCTGGGACTATGTTACGCCGTCGTGGATTGCGTGGGCGCTCATCCATTTGAGCCTCTTGGTCAGCAGCTTCTTTGTGACGCACCGCAAGGAATGGGCACGAAAACTCCTCATGTGGAGTGCGATCGTCGCGCTGATCTTCCTGTCGGTTGAGCTTACCTACTTCGAGTATTGGCCGGTCGAAGAAGGCAGTTTTGCCGAAAACATGAAGTTGGTTTTGCCAGATCTGGTCGTCGCGTGTGTCGGGGTCGTCTTCTATGGCTATGTTATGATCTTCGCCAATGGCGTAGGAATCCGAGCATATTGCGCCCCTACACCCGACGAACCTACCGAATCCGAAGAATGACGCGATCACATGGGGCGGTTGAGCCAGACCAAGAACTAAAAACTAAAGACCAAGAACCGGTCCCACTCAGCCCTGCGTTGTGATATCAAACTACAAAGACCGTACCCGGAGCGAAATTGAGTGACGCCAACGAAATCTTGAATCGCAAGGTTGAGTATGCCGGCGAAGGCATCTCTGTCCGGCGACTCGAAGAGGCCATCGGTAACGAACGGCAGCGGCAAAATCTGCAGATTACACATCTGGGGAACCTGCGCGGACGAAACGCGGAGCTTCAGGAACAGCTCACGAACGAGATGAAGCGCCTGCGCGACCTTTCCGACGAATTGCAGAAGAGTCGCGAAGGCGAAAAGAGCGCGTTGTCTTCGATGTTCTCCTGGCTTCCGTGGGTGAAATCTGAATCGGCGAGCCATCAGTCGATTGAAGAGTTGCTGCGGAATCAGTTTGAATTGAGCTCGATTCGACTGCGCGAGGCAGCCGACTTTGCCGACCGTCTGGAGGCGGCGAAAGTAGACCTCTATGACGAAATCGACAGGCTCAATAAGCGCATCATCCAATCGGCGACCAACGAAGAGATCGCAGCGGATTACGTGACGGAGCTTCGCGACCTTAAGGTCCAACTTGAGTTCGAGATCGCGCAGGTTGAACCAAGCTCAGCCAAAGAGCGCACGCTGATATCCCAAGTCGATACCACGCGCCGTCTGCTGGCCGAACACACAACCAAACTCAAGCTCTACAGCACCGGCGAAGAGCGTCTGGCGAAGCTGAAGCACAACACGCGTCAATTGGCAGACACGATCGCGCACCTGCAGAGCGACATCACTCGCTACGTCACGGCGGCCAGTGAAAAGCTGGACCTCATTGCAGGTCAGATTCAGGCGATTGGCGCGGCGGCGGATGCGGCGAACGTCGTGCTGGAACTCAAGCAATCGCTCGACGCGATGACCGAGAGCATCAACCACACAACCCGCTTTGTGGCCGAGACGCAGGTCTACTTCCGGGAAAATGTCGACACGATGATCGAAGACCTTGAGCTCTACGATGAAGAGACCGAGGCCGCATTGTCAGGAAACCTCGTATTCAACGAGGTCATCGACGATCTGGACGTAGAGAAAGCGCTCGCCGGCGCGCTCGCTCGCGAGATCGATGCCCTTGAGGTGCCTCAAGAGCAGGCCGAACAAGAGCAAAAAGTCGTCTTGGAGTTTGAGCAACAAACTGTCGAACAGAAGAAGAGCTGAATCATGGCAGAGTTCATGCGCGGCGCGACGGTCCCCTCAGTCACTTTGGATGACGATGAGGCCCGTGCGTACGCATCCCGAATGCCTCGAATCATGCGGGCATCCCGGCTCAATAGTCATTATCCAAATGCAAGCGGATTGGGCGGTCATATCGGGGTGATGAACCCCGACGTCCATCGTGGTTTGCACAAGGGGCTAGAGGTCGACGAACGCACGGGACTACCGACCTACAAAGCGTTCACGAAGGTGCAGTCGGATGCCGCGGTGGCTGCCAACCAACTCAACGTTTTGGGCTCTCGAGAAGTGCTAGAGCGCAAGGCAGCGCGCGACCCGGAGGGCATCTACGCCAAGCAGCTCGCGAAGTACGACTACTACTCGCAGTTGGTAAACGCCGACCAGATTCCCCTGGGGCACATGGAGGTCCGATATCGCAAGCGGGACAACGGTCGCGACTATTTCAACGTGTCACTCGACAAGCTTGATGTGTCGGGTGTGTTCGTGCGCTACGCGATCGACTGCTCGCAGGTCATCAGCAGCTCGGATCAGATTGCCAAGGTCGACGAGCGCGAGGTCGCGCAACACACGGATTCGTTCCGCTCGCTGATCTATCAATTCACGTCACTGGACGCCGAATTCACCCTGGTGAAGCTTGCTTCGATGGCCGGTCTGGATGTCGAGCGAGTGGTCAAAGGCACGGTTGGCCCCTTTTACTTCCCATTCACAAATACGCCGGATGTCTTCGCCGAATTCGTCGAGAAACACGGATTCATCGCGACGTTTGGCCTGGATATGGCAGCCAACGACGTCACCGATGACCGCAACAATGACCCGCTGACCTCATTCATCATGAAGACGGTCTCGGACGAAGTCGCTGAAGGATACGGCATCGCGCGGCAGCGAATCGGTTACAAGGTGTTCAAGGACCGCAAGTTCGTGTGTGCCCGTGCGGGTGTGAACGAGCTGCGTGAGATCATCAAAGGGCTTGGCTGCAACACCATCATCTACGGAGTCTAAATGAGCACGGATCTCGTCCGGACCGCAGAAGATGCGGCAACAGACTCATTGTTTGAAAACCTCGTCACCCAGTTCGCCGACGCGCTCGATTGCTTTCGTGAGCTCGCCCAAAACGCAATGGACGCGGGCAGTCCGCAGATCGAAGTTTGGTCGGAGTTCGAAGCTGGCGAAGGCCACGTCGGGACCATTGCGCTGCACGTCGACGACTTCGGCGACGGCATGGACGAGAACATCATCGACAGCCAGCTGACCCGCTTGTTTGCTTCGGCAAAAGAGGGCGACCTCACCAAGATCGGCAAATTTGGTATCGGATTTGTGTCAGTCTTCGCGCTCAAACCCCAAGCCGTCTTGGTCCACACCGGTCGTGCTGGCGAATACTGGGAAGTCCTCTTTCACGAGGACCGCAGCTTCTCGAAAACCAAGATCGACAACCCGGTGGAGGGCACGCAAATCACGATCTTTGTGAAGGGCGATTCAAAGAAATACAACGACTTCGTGTTCGGCATCCCCAACACCCTGAAGCGATGGTGTGAACACTCAGAGACCGAAATCACGTTCGAGGACCGAACGCCCACAAGCGGCGGAAATAGCAGGATCGTCAAAATCAATAGCCCCTTCGACGTGCAGGGCGAGCTGGCGGCGATGTTCGAGTACCCTGGCACCCAGATCGCCATGGCGTTCAATCCGTACCCTGAGTACGGCTTCTACAATCGCGGACTGACACTCACCAAGACCACCGTGGCCGACAACGTTTTCAGTGCATCCCGCGCACAGCGGATGCAGCGAATCTCGGTCAAGATTAAGTCGCGCTACCTTGAGCACACGTTGTCACGTGACACCATCGTCCGCGACGCCAACTACGCGAAAGCCATGCAGCTTATGGATCAGGCTCGCGATGGTCTTATCCAGAAGTTGGTCTCCGAGGTTGAAGAGCTTGCGCAGAAGCAGCAGTGGTCCATCGAAGAGATGAATCTCTACGCCCGTTTCTTGGAGTTCCTCGCGCTCGAGCGTGATATCGATCCGCAGCTGCTCTTCAATCGAAAGATCTTTCGCGCTCACCATGGTGGAGGCGTATCGCCCGAAGAACTCTGGGAAATCAAGAAGCGCGATGGCCGCATTCTGATTGCAGAGACCGGCAGTGACCTCACCCAATCACTGAAACGGCTCAATGTGCCCGTGGTGATGGGGAGGAGCGGGAAGGGCGTCCAGATGTGGGACAACGAGGTCGAGTTTTCGCACCCGCTCGACGGCGTGTCGTTGCTGGTCGCGAGATATGTGACCAAGCGCGAGACCTCGACGTTCTGGGGCATGGTCAAATCGTGGTTCAAGGACGTGCATGGCGACGTGACCGCGGCCATCACATCACCGGACATGGTGTATCTGCCTGTGCAGGTCGCGAAAGAGACCGCTCCAAGTGAGAAAGCCCTGCTAGATGGTGCGCTGAAGTGTCTGAAATCAGCCGGGACCGACTACAAAGAGATGTCGGTCTTCGAACCGACCGCCGTCGACGCGCCGTTCTTTGTAATGGCGACGGAGCTAAATGAGTTGATGGCCCGCCCATCCTTGCATGCCGATACGTCGTCACTCGCGGTTGCGGTAAACCGGGAACATCCGCATTTTCAGCGCCTCTTAGAGCTACAGGAACGCAAGCCTCAGATGGCCTATTACTGTCTCGCGAAGTCTTTGCTGTTGCAGGAGGACCGAAACCTGCACTTCGACATGGAGATTATCAAAGCGGCGAGGGGGACCTAGATGGCATCGATCGACCAAGTCATTGCACGCAGTCGCCAAGCTGGTGAGTTCACGGAACGCAAGCGCTTCACGGTTGAGCGAAGCTCGGCCATTCGCAAGATGCGCAAGTTCGCGCTCGCCAACCCGTACTTCTACATCTTGGAGTTGATTCAAGCCGCGATCGCAAACCACGGCAGCTATATCGATATCCAGGTCAAGCCGAAGGATGTCGTGATGTCCTATGTCGGTGGCGGGTTTACCTCCGATCAGCTTGCCCAGATCTTCGACTTCCTGTTTGCATCGAAAGACAACATCGATATCGCGGACATCCGCCAGCTGGCTTTGGGGATCAACGCGTTGATGCTCTCAGAACCGGACGAGATCGTGTTGGAGTCCGGCAAGGGCACGCTTGAAACGACCACCCGGGTGGTGATTGATGGCAAGAGCAACACCGTCGATGTCGGCACACCCACAGAAGCACTCGACGGGACGTATGTGCGAGCGTCCGGGCTGAACCGAAACAAGCTGGGGCGCGGGACAGAGCTCGATGTCATCGAGAGCCGATGTCTGACATCGCCGGTCCCCATTCTGTTCAATCACGAGCCAATCTTCGGGTACTCCAGCATGCGCACGCCCAATATCATGGGCTACAAGAGCGCAATCTCGTTTGATGAGGGGGACCTCTACGGAACCATCGGTCTGGCGACGACCGAGAACACCAATAGCTTCAAGCTTCTGACCTATGGCGTGTGGGTGCAGTCGATGAAGCACCAGGTGTTGGACGGCCACCGGATCGGCGGGATCATCTGTTTCGACCGACTTCGCAAGACCGCTGACCACGCGGGCATCGTCCATGACAACGTCTTGGAAGAGCTTTGGGCGCGTATTCGCCCGTACTGTCGAGAACTCGTGAGCGGCAAGAAGGGGCGAGCGCACTTCAATATCAAGCTTTTGGACGGCACGCCGATGAACGCGGTCCAGATTCGCGAAAAGGCGTCCGAGCACGGTCGAATCGTCGCGGTGCGTGGGACGGATCTGGAAGGCGACAAGCTCAGCCTGGCTGCACAGTTTGGGCAGGTGTTTGATGCCCCTGTCTTCGTGGCTGACGGCGACGAGATGCGGACGCTGGAACTTGTAGCCACCGAGTTTGCTGAGATCATTCGACCGTTGCTGCGAGAGGACGAGCTTGAGTTCTATCGCCAGCCTGAAGCTGCAGATCCGCCTCAGCCTTGGATCGCGGCGGAGGTAGCGATGAAGCCCGAGACACTGGGTACCGTCATTGACCAGATGTCCGATACGATCCCTGCGGAGCTGCTCAACAACCTGCCGCGTCGAGCGAAAGTGTCAGGGAGGGTGTTTACGCCAACCGAGGATCAAAACCCGGGCGCGTTGACGGTGGACGTCCGGGCCGTTGGCCGCTCGGTCGGGACCTTTGCTTTACCGTCTGATTTTCCCGGGCACGTCTTGGTCGTCGACGTTGCCGACGTCTCACCCATGGCACTGGTTTCGAACAGCAAACCTGCGCATGATCGCAGTGATACCGTTGCCGAGCGCATAGCGAGAGTGGTTGCGGTGCTCGCCGAGCCCGCCCTTCAAGCAGCCAGCAAGTCCGTGTTGGATATCGCGACCCATCGACGGTTTGAACCAACGTCTTCAGCATCTCGCATTTTGCTGGCTGCCGTCGGCCGTGGCGTGATGAAGTCGATCTATCTCGATTCGCCGCGGGTTGGGCTGAAGGCGGTTGCCGGAACCAGCTACAGCGCGCTGACGCATCGCGTGTTCGAGACGCTAGACAACGATTGGGTAAGCATCACAACGATTGCCTATAATATGAAAGATCACTTCGGTCTGGTGTATGGGGTCGTCGACGGTGTTGAGCCCGATCTGGAGGGGTTGGAAACCCGACGAATTCTGCGGCTGGATGCGCAACAAGAGGCCGAACTCATCAAGATCTTTGGGGAAGCCGCCTATGTGCGGGTGGACGAACGTGATGTGCTGGCGTCGCATGACGGGTTTGTCGTTCGGGATATGGCCCTGGGTATCCGGGAGTACGGTGATTGCCCGCTCTTGGTCGAAAATGCGGACGGCATTCAACAGACGGATGTCGATGCCTTGGTCGCGCAGCTCATGCAGGTTTTCCAAGGTACTGCGCCAGGCGTCGATGAGGAGGCGCGTCGTCAGGCAGCACGCCATCTGATTTGGTACGTCGTGCATGCCGAAGCGCAGTTCCACAACGGGGTCGAGCACTTGAATCTGTTTGTGCTCGACGACGGATCGGTCACGACTTGGGACAAGCTTCAGAAGGCGTTCGGAGGCAAGAAACTGCGCATGTTGGACGGCTGGGCGACGGATGCCTCTGGTCTGGGAGCGCTTGTTCACTCGGATTCCGCGGAAGTTTGGGCGGACACGAGTCTGGGGATGAACACCTTCTTGTTCTTCACGCTGGCCGATATCGATATGGTGAAGCCCGCGCTGGAAGCGGTCGCCGAGGGGAACCAGCGCGAAGAGAAATACTACGATTCAACCTGGTTTAAGTGGAACGAGATCGCCGGAACGGTGGGATTGACGATCGATGCCGAATACCCGCTGGTCGCGGTGGTTGAAGAACGCGAACGTCGCGTCTGGTCCCTGTATGGACCGGGGCGGATGATGGGGTTGGCTGGACGTTTGAATACAGAGCGCTCGTTTCATCCCGACGAGTTGCCCGAGCTTGAGCGCGCGCTGCTTCAAGCCGGGTCTCGCCTGCTTATCGAGACGTTCGAGAAAGCGGCGGCTGGCGATGAAGAAACCGCACGTTTCCTACCGGTAGCCTTGGACTTTGCGGGGCATCACATTTCGCTGAGCTGCGATTCCGCGGGCCAGATTCGTGTGTCCATCACAAGCGAAGAAGCGCGTGTGATCTTGGCTCGACCCATGTGGCCATCGCGGCATGGTGGCTGGTTGCCAGCGATCCAACTGGTCTACGCTTTTGCGGCGGCAAATCGACGCGATCCGAATTCTGTGGGTTGGGATCAGCTGCTGACCGAGGACGCGCCAGAGTGGATGGTCAAGTGGTGCCAGACCTATCTGAATCCCTCACGCGTCGCCCGCCCGGCCACGAAATCCAAGGTTGTCGAGCCAGTCGAAATCGATGCGGCTCCCGACAAAGTTTCCGTTTCGCTCAGCCAGTGGCTGACCACGGAGCTGTCTCGATTGCGACCCGACCAAGACGGCGCGCCGGTCGAAATTCGTGTGGTGCCGCCCAATGGCGAAGAAGTCGAGTGGCAAGGGTATGCGGTGAGGATTCCACGTCGCGATTGGAGCGCATTGCGCATGTCGACCGATGGAACGAAGGGCCTGCTGTTGATCGCTGACTATAATTGGTTGGTCGAGGATGCGCTGCGGGAGCCGGATACGGATGCGAAAGTGTGGCTCTTGTTGGCGTGTTATGCGCTGATCAACGAACGACTCTTCCCGGTCACCAACGATCATGAGTTGGCCTTCCAGGAAAGAGTCATTCGTGAGTTCGCTTAGGACTTCAGAAAGATGACGTTGGCGTGGTTCTTCTTCGGTCGGTAGATGCTGTTGACCGACATGCCGTAGTGCGAGAACGCGAAGACGTAATCATCCATGATGATGGAGCGCGACATCTGCGCCTGCCACCAGTTGTAGCCGTTGTTGCGGTAGGTGCACTGGTAGCGGTACGGCGAATTCGTCGTGTCCGATTCGCAGAGGTCAGCGAAGTATTCGGAGACGAGGTCTTCGTGTGAGACCCGACCAAGCGCGACGAATCCGTCTTCAGCATCGACATGGAAGAGCATCAATCCCGTGAAGTTCTCGCTGTAGTTGTTGCCGTACATCGAGAGCGGGAAGGCAAGTGTCCCGGTAACGCGGTCGAATGTGAACGCGTGGTGGTCCCATTGCGCAAGACTCCACGAATAGCCACTGATCGCGACCTTCTTATGGAACGAGCGTTTGGGTTTTGCAGGATTTGAGACGTCGAAGATCTGCAGGTGAACGCCTTTGACGCGGCCGTTTTCGTCGGCATCTTGGCCGATGGTTAGCAATCGATCTTGCCCCAGCGGGTGGATGTAGCTCGAAAATCCGGGGATCTTGAGCTCGCCCACGACCTTTGGTCTATGCGGATTCGAAAGGTCGAGTGTGTAGAGTGGATCGGTCTGTCGGAACGTCACGACATAGCCTTTGTCCCCCATCATCCGGGCCGAGTAAATTCGCTCGCCAGGTGCGATGTCTTGAATCGCGCCGATCTGCTTGAGTTTGTTGCCCGTCGGGCGGAGCACGAAGATATTGTTCGCGTTGAGCTCAGCGTTGGCCTGGTTGTTCCACCAGCCTTGATCTGTCGTCGCCACGCGGAGGTCACCCCGGTATTCGCTCATCGAGAACTGATTGAGCAGATGGCCCCGAACCTCGCCACTGCCGGCGTATTCTGGCGCGTTTTCGTCCGAACCTCGAAGTTTGATCTTATGGATGATGGTGCGGTTGCCTTGTGTCTGCTGATCGCTGTTCCAGCCCCAGTAGTAGTTCCAACCATAGTCGGCCATCCCCACGTAGAGTGCGCTCGTCGAGGCATACACCTGCCATCCAGATGCTGCGATCCCGACGCCGTTGACCTTGGAGGTATTGCGGATGTCCATGTGGACGACGTTGAGCATGCCCAGCTGGCTAGCCTGCTTGGGGACCTTGATGTCGTTGCAGGCATACATCGGCTTGAACTTGCCCATCTTGCTGCCCTTGAACCCGCTGCGGCGAGTGCGTGGTAGGCCGTCGGTGAGATCAGCCTTGCGGAACTTCGCTGTCAGGTGGCGACGAATTCGCTTCATCATCCGCTTCTGCTGTTCGATCTGCTTTTTATGGTTGTTCGCGAAGTTGGCGGGCTTCTGCTTAGCAACGAAATCGAACGCGGCCTGATTGATCTTTGGGTGAACCTGCATCCACGAGTTCGAAACGACGTAGACGTCGTAACCGATCATGCGAGCCTGGTTCATGTAACCTTCCACGTCCGTGTGGCGCAGAATCTGGGGTTGCGTGCGGTCCTCGATATCAACTACCGAGATACGCGTTCCTTGGAAATAGCTCTGATAGTGGTTGTAGTAGTTGTAGGGATTCACGCGCCGGCTTTTCTGAGTTTCTGGCTGTGGAAGTTGCTCGTAGATATTCGAGAGCACGACCAGTTTGTTGCCGTTTAGGAACAATTGTCGCGGCTGCGCGCCTTCTCCGAGGTTGAGTCGCGCGATGACCTTAGAATCTTTGACCGGCCAGCTCTTGATGATCAGGACTTCGCCGTTGACCGCGGTGTAGATGTATTTGCCGTCGGTCTTGACCATGTCAGCTTCATCAACACCCGCTTCCTGGTTGTTTGTCGTGGTGTAGTTGTTCGGGCCACCACTGCTCGAATCGGCTGCGGCAGCGCCTTCGGCGACCGGCTCCTGGGATGGTGCGCTTGAAGGGCGCGAGCTGCGATAGCGGTGTTTCTGCCAATAGCTCTGCCAGTACCAGTTCGAAGCAGCGGATTGAGCCGACCATTCGATCATTCTTTCTTTGAGATCGGAACAATATCCGTCGCCTTGGAGTTCTGTAGTGTCTTCGGCGTGTGCGGTGGATGCTGTGAGCACCAGCGCGATCGGCAGGAGGAGTTTGATTATTTTCGTAAACGTTGTCGTTTTCATTTCGGAATCTCGGTTATCGAAATCTTGCGCCCGACAATCCAAACGAGATGGTGATGTGATGGATCTAAATTTCGTGCTGACTTGCTTCTTGACAGCCCAATTGAAGGTCCTTATAACCGCCATCCTTCGCAGCAATGCGAGAAACTGCTCAGATAGCTCAGTTGGTAGAGCACGGCCCTGAAAAGGCCGGTGTCCCCAGTTCGAGTCTGGGTCTGAGCACTAAAAAAGCCCGCTGGTTTTCCAGCGGGCTTTTTGTTTGTCAGCGAAGCCGTAGGCGAGCGACCCCAGCGAAGCGACGCCAGCGAAGCGACGCCAGCGAAGCGGTAAGCAAGCGACCCCAGCGCAAAGCGCGACGCCAGCGAAGCGACGCCAGCGAAGCCGTAGGCAAGCGACGCCAGCGAAGCGACGCGCAGCCGAAGGCAAGCGACACGCGCCTACATGCTTGCAAACCCTGAATTGATCGAGTAGAAAGTTCCGCCCGTGGCGGACCTTCCGTTTAGGCGAAAGACGGCGAATTCACTGGTTTAAGCCGTGTTTTGTAGCCGCCACGAAGAATTGATTTAGGAAGAAACCAATGAAATTTGGCCAATGGATTTCGGCTCCATCGTTGACGCGAACGATCCTGATGGGGCTCACTGGTGTATTGTCCCTTCCTGCCCTCGGCTGCGACACCGTCGCGCTGATCAGCTTTCAAGAGCGCAACTTTGCGCGCGTTGATACCTCAGGTGTTACCCCACCTGTGGCAAGCTGTGGTGGAAGCGATGGCGACGCGATCATGCGTTTTGTTCTCGTCGGTGACGACGACACGGCGATCCGCCCTGGCGACACCGTGGGACAAACGCCTGTCGATCTGCAAACCGACGATCTGACGCTGACGAACGGCGGGGTTTTTGAGTTTCCAGATCAGCTTTGCGCGGACAACTCAGAATGCACCTCGAACTACACGTGCTCGCTGGCCGAGCCTAACTACGATGGCACGCTTCAGCGCTGCCTGAACAGTGCAGAACTGGGCATCAGCGGATCGCTCTCCTTCGTATCCGATGTTGAAGGCAACCAACTGTTTGGTCTGGTCGTCGAAAACGCTGGATCGCTTGAGGGGTGGCTTCCACGTGATGTGGGTGACAAATACCCAGATTGGAACGGCGACGGCACGGCTGACGGTGAGTTGGACGTGAACCTGCGCTCTGAGCGTGGAACCGACTCCGACAATACGCGTACGCCAGCGTACTCCGCCATCCGCGCGCAGTGGGACTTCGTCCGAATCCGCGCATTGTCGGAAGGCGATCGCCGCTCGTTGTTTGGCCTCTGGTACTTCGGCGGTACGTCGACAGGTGCTGGTGTGACTTCAGCGATCGCTGAGGCAACTGGCGACGAAAACACGTTCTGGGCTTCGCAGCCAGGCACGGTCGACAACGCAATCGACCAGATCCCTGACGCAGAACAAGATCGCGCGAACGTCTACCAGGCGATGATCAAGGCATTGGAAGACGGCTTCGCCGATCCAACGCTCGCTGATTATGAAAAGACGATGGTGGTTTTTGTTGATGGTCCTGATGATCTTCGACTTCAAAACTTCAACGCCGACCGCGTGATTGAACTCGCAAACGAGAACGATGTCCGCATCTTCATTGCCCACCTCGATGCTCAGATTCAGCTTTGCCCGAATCCAGATGCAGCAACCGGCGAATGCACGGCAGGTGAGCCACTCTTGATTCGTGATGACCCTGATTACTGGGGCAATCAAGTGGGTCCATGCACCGACGACAGCGAGTGCTTCAACTATGAAGAATGCCGCGTCCCAACCGGATACTCATCGACGCCAGGTGGCGCGGTCGAGATCGGAACGTCGGAAACCTACTGCATGCCGAAGCGCGACACGCGCGGACGACACGGCGCGATCGACGAGTACGCTCGCATCGCTTGCGAGACGGAAGGTGGATACATCCACATGAAGTCCAGCGGTCAGCCATCTCAGGTGATCCGCCGACGGATGTCGTGGCTACCTCAGACCCTCGATGGTCTTTGGGAAGTCGAGACAACGCTCGACGTAATCGAGAACGGACAGGTGGCAGCTGGTGAGCCGGTGAAGATTCAATCGAACTTCTCGGTCAACGTGTCACAGACCACGCAGACTATTGCACTTAGCCAACAAGGGGATGCGAGCGCTGGCCGTCAGGAAGACGACCAAGACACGCGCGTCGTCCTCTTTGCTGAATGATTTTGAACTTACGCATTGCGCCCTTTTAGGAGCAATTTGGTTATGACCAAATCGATAAAATGGTTGATTTTCGCAGCTGTGCTGGGCCTCTCGGCTCCGGCATTCGCTCAGGATGCGCCTGCACCTGAGCCAGATGCACCTGCTGCCGAACCGGCACCGGAAGCTGAAGCGGCCCCGGAGGCCGAGGCAGCACCGGCAGCAGAAGCAGCCCCAGAAGCTGAAACCCCAGAAGCCGCGCCCGCTGAAGAAGGTGCGCCTGCCGAGGGTGAGGCAGCCGAGGGTGAAACGGCCGAAGGCGAGACAGCAGCTGAAGCCGAGAAGTTGGATCCAAATGATCCGCTCTACTGGGCAAAGCTTCGTGGCGTGTACACGCTTCAAAAGCGTGTCTTCCAAAAGGAAGGACGCATCGCGGTGTCGCTTTATGGTGGGTTGATTCCAAACAATATTTTTGAACGCTATTTCCCTGTCGGACTGCGTATCAACTACTTCATCTTGGAAAACCTTGGTGTTGAGTTGGCCGGTTCGTACAACTTCTCTTCAGACACGGGTCTTTCCGACCAGCTGCAAGAGGAGTCGGGAACAGGCGCACAACAAGTGCTGGTGGGTGACTCACAAGTTTCGCACAGCAACTTCGGTGTTGTCTGGAGCCCATTCTTCGGGAAATCCGCATTCTATAACTCCGGCTTGAGCTACTTCGACGTCTACCTGTTCGCAGGTGTGGGTGTTGTGGTCGCTGAGACTCAGCCGGACTTCAACGCTGAGCCGGAGACGGAAGTTAAGCCTGAAGGCGCGATCGGCGCTGGGATGGCGTTCTACTTCGGACAGCACGCAATGGTACGTGCTGACTTCCGACAGTTTGTCTTCGAGCAGGTCACGGGCGGCGTTGCAAATCCGTCTGAAGTGTCGCTTGGATTTGGTTGGTTTTTCTAGGGTCGGTCCGCTGACCCCTTATGCATAAGGTCACGAGATGAGCTCTCGTAATTTCATCATGATTCTCTTGGTTACGGCTGCTGCAAGCTTGTTTGCTGCACCAGCGGTTGCCCAGCGCGCGCCGGAAAGCCCTCTGGAAGAGGACCTCGACAACTACTGGTCGACTGAGCGCGACCTCCCTGTTGTTTCCGGTCGAATCTATGAGCGTGAAGGCCGCTTTGGTCTGACGCTCTTTAGTGGTCTGCTCTCAAGCCAGCCCTACTGGTGGTATATCCCCGTCGGTGGCCGCATTTCGTACAACATCACCGACCAGATCGGCATCGATGTCAGCGGAAACTACAATCTTGAGCAACCGACCGAACTTCAGGACTTCCTTGAAGCGAGTCTCGGTGCGGGTTTCGACCCTAAGACTGACCTCGATGACCGCTTCATTTGGCGTGCAAACGCGTCGTTTGTGTGGAGCCCGCTCTACGGCAAATGGTCGTTCGCGAACAACAAGCTTGGCCACTTCGACGCCAACCTGGTTGCGGGTCTCGGCGTGGTTTCGGTCGAACGACCAAACCTGCAACGCGACGAGGCAACAACCGAGATCGTCCCTGAAGGTCACTTCGGGATCGGCATCGCGTTTTTGTTTACGGAAAACTGGTCCGCTAGACTCGACGGCCGTTTCTACCTCTATCAAGAGGCGGAGACCGAATCGAATGAAGGCGACCTTCGGCTGGCGATGCCAGTCGAGTTTCAGGTGGGCGTAAGCTACCTGTTCTAGGAATAAACTGACGCCGCTTCGCTCTTATAGTGCGATGGCCGGCAACTACATAAGCATTTGCACAAGCTGGTTCGCCAGCTGTCGAGAGACTCGGGTCTATCGAATGAACTCAGTTAAAAAACAGTCACGACTCACCAGTGTTCTGGTGTTCATCGCCATCCTGATGCTGGCCACGTCGGCATTCGCACTGGATAAGAATCAGATCATCCAGATGGGCAAGCTTGGTCTCAACGACAAAGCTATCATGGGCGCCATTGACTCCGCGGGTGACGAGCTTTCGCTCACCGAAGAAGATCTCGGTGAGCTTCGTCTTCAAGGCATCAGCGACGCAGTCATTGAGCACTTGAAGATCACCGGTCATGTCAAGGGATTGGACACGGCACCTGCAGACGGTGCGCCGGCCGACGGTGATGTTGAGCCGGCACCAGCTCCTTCGACAGAAGAGACCGAAGAAGAGAAAGCTGAGCGGCTTGCAGCTGAGAAGGCTCGAGAAGAAGAGATTCTCAAAAAGGCTCAAGAGCTAAACCAAGAGAAGGCCCAAGAAGATGCACGTCAGAAGCGGCTCGAGCAGATGGCTCGCCGACTTCCGGAAGCTGCGGAGCTCGTTGAGGCCGGCGACAACATGGAAGCCGCGCTCATCTACCTTGAGTTCCTGTCGCTCCAGCCTGAAGAGCAGGGCGAGAGTTGGTACGAAGCAAAATTCGGTCTTGCGAAGGCATCGTTCCAGGAAGGCATCCTTTCGGGTGCGTCTTCACCGCTGCTTGAGGTCTTGCTCGCCGGCGCTGACCGTCCACACTTCGTGGAAGGTTTCCGCATGCTGCGCAAACTCACCCAGGAAATTGGCTACCGCCCTCCGGTTCTTGAAGAGCTGACGAAGCTTTACACCGGTGATTTGAACGCCGAGTTCCTGGCGGAGTTCAACTACTACATGGGCAAGTTCTTCTTCGACTACAACCGGTCGGACCTTGCGATTGAGTACCTTCAGAAGGTTCCAAACACCGCTCCGGACTATCCAGAAGCACTCTACGTCATGGGTGTCGCAAAGCTTGACCCTACGGTCAACGACACGGCTGGCGCACTCTACAACTTCCGCGATGCTATCATCGCTGGTGAAGCAGAGCCTGGTGGTAACGAAGAGATTCTCCAGCTTGGCTACTTGGCGCTGGCTCGTACCTGGTACGAGGTCGGCCTCTACGACGTTGCACTGTTCTACTACTTGAAGGTGCCTTCGGATTCGTCGCGAAACGCTGAATCCGTGTTCGAACAGGCTTGGTCGTACTTCATGAAGAACGACACGAAGCGCGCACTCGGAATTTTGCACACGCTGCACAGCCCGCTCTACGAGAAGTGGTACTTCCCAGACCTGTTCATCCTGGAAGCGGCGACGTACCTGAACCTCTGCAAATTCGACCAGAGCCAAGTTGCACTCGGTGAGTTCACGAAGCGCTATCTCGACAAGCAACCACGCTTGTCCGAGTACCTCGCGAACACGACCGAGCCAAAGGACTACTGGACGTACATGATGACGTCCTCGGGCAAGAGCGATAGCGAGCTCAACGGCCCACCACGCATCTTTGTGAACGCGGTCCTCAACGACCTCGAATTCTACAATATCTATCGCGTCGTTCAGAACCTTCAGAAGGAGCGAGCAGCACTTGAGGCTAACGTCGGTGCACTCGGTGACTTCGGAAACGTGGTTCTGGAGCGAGTTAATGAGCAGCTTGAAACCAAGATCGAGGAAGGGGGAATCCTGGTTCAGCAGAAGTTCTCAGATTTGGACAAGGAACTGACCGATTGGGATTTGAAGGCTACGCAAATCTCTTTCGAAATTGACTCCGAGTCGAAACGTCAGCTGGAAACGCAGCTGGTGAACCCCAATGCAGCGCCTAAGAAGGCGGCAAGCGGTACGACCATCACGGTGGTCGCAGCCGATTGGCAAAGTTGGGATTTCGACGGTGAATACTGGGTTGATGAAGTTCCGAACTATCGAAGTAGCCTCCGCACGGAGTGTGTTGAACAATGAAAAAGGCCAACAACCTTTTAATTCTTCTCGTCGCCGTCGGTCTATCCGGCGGTTTTGCGTCTACTGCCTTTGCGCAGGACGTTTCCAAGGTCAAAGTCAAGAAGTCCGTCTCCAAAGATACGGAGAAAGAGGCCCTGAAGCGCGCTGAAGAGCGCACCAAGGTCCTCAACAAGGACAAGACAGACAAAGAGGCTGCAGCGAAAGCCATCGAGGGCCCTGGCGTTGACCAGAAAGCTTTCGAAGACTCGCAGCAGACAATGACGCCTGAGCAAATCGATGCGCTCAAGCGAAAGCTCGAGACCAAAAACCAGCAGATGATCAAGAAGCTGTCTTCGATCATCGAGCGCGACCCCTACAACAAGCAAAAGCCGGAATGGATGTTCCAAAAGGCGGAACTTGTCTGGGAGTCGGCAAACTGGGAGTACCTGCGACAACGTGCCAAGTACAACCAATGCTTAGACGCTGCGAACAAGGGCACCGTTGACGAGAAGACCTGTCAGGAGCCCAAGGCGGACTACACGGATGCTCAGGAAATCTACAAAGAGATCCTGCAACAGTATCCGAGCTACGCACGTCTTGATGAGGTGATTTACCGCTTGGGAAGTGGCCTGATCGAAGCCGGTCAAGGCGCGCAGGCGGTCAGCTACCTTCAGAAGTTGGTGAAGAACTATCCCAACTCACGCTATCTGCCAGAAGCATACCTCGCGCTCGGCGAGTTCTTCTTCGAGAAGGAGCTTCTCGGAGCGGCTCGCGACAACTACGAGAAGGTTCTGACCTACAAGAACAACCAGCTCTACGACTACGCTTTGTACAAGTACGGCTGGGTCCTGTTCAATCAGACCGAATACCGAAAGTCGGTGGATACCTTCAAGTCGGTCGTTGAGCGGACTGGAACCAAGATTGGCTTCCAGAACCAAGCCATCAACGACCTGGTCGTCGTTTACGCCGAGATTGATGACGGTTGGAAAGAAGTCCGCGACTACCTGACAAAGAAGAAAGGCAAAGATTTCTCCGACAAGAAACTTGGTCAGATGGCAGGTCTCTTCGAGGCTCAGGGTAAGGACGACAAAGCTGTCGAGATCTTCGAATACTTCATCAAGGACCGACCAAATCACGAGAAAGTCCCACAATGGGCTGAGAGTGTTCTCATCGCCGAGAAGAAGGTCACCAACGACGATGACGTGAAGAATCTCGAGAAGACGATGAATCGCTTCGTCGCATACTTCGACACGAACGGAACGTGGTGGTCGAAGAACAAGGACAACGAAAAGGCGACGAACAACGCGACGCTTTTGACGGACGCTTCGCTTTCGTACCTGTCGAACTTCTTCCACCGCCGAGCGCAGAAGAACGAAGACGTTAACGACTACAAAAAGGCTGCTGGATACTATCAGCAGTACATCAAGCGCTTCCCGGATAGCGCAGCTTCCTTCGACATGGGCTTCTTCCTCGCGGAGATTCTGCTCTTGAACCTGGGCGAGCCCGAGAAAGCCGCTCAAGAATACCAGAAGGTTGTCGACCTCTATAAGGCCAACAACATTCCAAAGGGTGTGAAGAAGAAAGACGCCGAAGCTATCGTCAAGGACAGCGCCTACGCCATCGTGAGTGCGTACGACGAGCTGGTTAAGAAAAGCCACCCAGACTCGATTTTGGTCGAGATGGCAAAATACGACGAGAGCAAGCGTGCGAAGAAGGCAACCGACCAGCGTGCTGAGTCGGTCGATACGCCTCCAATTCCGAAGACGCCACTGTTGAAGTACGAAGCGAAGTTCGTTGCTGCAAGTGACCAATTCTCGGAGCTGTATCCTAAGGAAGACGTCACCCCAACGGTCGACTTCGTGGCTGCTGAGGTCTACAAGTCACGTGGCCACTACGACAAATGCGTGCCTCGCTTCGAGAGCATCATCGTCAACGCGCCAAAGCACCGCTATGCATCCTTTGCTGGTAACAGCCTTCTTGAAGCTAACTACCGTCTGAAGCGATGGGACGAAGTGGAGAAGTGGGCTCGGTACCTCTTCGACAACAAGATCTTCGACGTTACGCCGAAAGAGAAGCTGCAGTCGGCTATCGCATACGCAATCAACGAGCGTGCGAAAGACCTCAAGAACAACAAAGAATTCGAAAAGGCATCTGACGAGCTTCTTCGCCTTGCGAAGGAATTCCCGAAGTCGGAACTTGCCCCTGGCGCGCTCTTCAACGCCGCTGCGATTTACGAATCGGGTGACAAGGTCAACGAAGCACTGGCCGTCTACAAGCGGGTTGTCAAAGAGTACCCCGAGAGCCTTCAAGCTCCTGAGGCACTGTTCGTGATGGGTGCTATCTACGAATCGCAGACCGACTTCGCGAACGCTGCTGACTCGTTCTCACGTCTTGGTTCGACCGAGAAATACAAGAACGCCAAAGGCGATGAAGTCGAATACCGCGACCACGACAAAGCTGCTGACGCTGTTTACAACGCGGCTGTGATTCTGGAAGCGACTGAAGCTTGGGACAAAGCGATCGAAACATATGAGAAGTACGCGAAGCTTTGGCCAGAGCGCGAAAACGTTCGCGACCTTGGCATCCACCTCGCCTACCTCGAGAAAGAGAAGAAAGACCCGAAGGCAGCTCAGAAGCGCATGGAAGACTTCCTGAAGCGCAAAGACATCAAGCCTGAAGAGAAAGTCGAGCTCTACTCACAGATCGGCCTGTTGATGGTCGAGATCAAAGGTAAGAAGTGGGAGAAGAACTCCGACGAGATGTATACGAAGTCCGTTGAAGAGTGGAAGAAGCTCGAAGACGAGGCTCTCAAGAAGAAGACGCGCTACTACGCTTCGGAAGCTCGCTTCCAACAGGCTGAGCGCATCTACACCGAGTTCGCAGCAGTGAAGCTTGGCTTCCCACTTAAGAAGCTCACAAAAACGCTTCAAGAGAAAGGTAAGTTGGAGCAGGACGCTGAGGCCATCTACACCGAGATTATCGCGATGCAGAGCCCGCGTTGGGTTGCTGCTTCTGCATACCGAATCGGTGAGATGTACAAGAACTTCTCGGACGAATTGTACAACCTCCCAATTCCAGAAGGTCTGACGCAAGAGCAGCAGGACGCCTATCAAATGGCACTTGATGACAACGCGTTCCCACTTCAGGAAAAGGCCCTCACCGCATACCGAACCGCTCTCAAGCTGGCGCTTCAGTTCGAGGCATACAACGAGTGGAGCTCGAAGTCGGCTGCTGCGATCAGCAAGCTCGAATCGGAAGCATATCCGATTACGGGTCAGGAAGGTGTTGAGAGCACCCACTCGCAGCTCAACTTCGACATTCCGAAGGCTGTAACCAGCCTCGAGGTTGTCAAAGAGCGTGTGAAAGCGCGTAAGGCCGCAAAGAAGGCAGCAGAGCCAAAGCCTGCACCCAAGCCTGCAGCGGCACCTAAAGAATCCGCAGCGGCGAAGTAGGAGTAGAGCAAATGAAATCGAATAAACTGATTCAAATCTGTCTCGTCCTTGCCGCTACCCTGGCCGTCGCTTGCGGTGGTCCAGAGGTCAAAAAGGACACGAAGAAAGAACAAGTTCAAAGCACGGCTGCTGAACTAGGCATGAGCCAAGAGGCTCTGTCTGCGTTCCAGGTCGCAATGGACGAGCTGGCCAAAGAGAAGCCCGATGGCAAGAAGGCCACCGAGAATCTCAAAAAAGCCATCGAGTTGGAGCCTGACTTCGCGGAAGCCCACTACAATCTGGGTATCGTTCTGCAGATTGTCGGGCAGCCAAAAGCGTCCATTCCGCACCTGCAGAAGGCGAAGGAACTCGACCCCGAAGTGTCGGAATACACGGTTGCATTGGGGCGTGCATACGCGGCAAGCGGTCAACCGGAACTCGCCGAGCCCATCTTCCTTGAAGTGGTCGCACGTGAGCCCAACAATTTGGGAGCGATGAACAATCTGGCGGTTATCGCGCTTCAGAAGAACGAACAGAAGAAAGCGCTTGAGTACCTTCAAGACATTCTTCGAGAAGACGACGAGAACGTCGCAGGCTTGAAGACGATGGGCTTGGTGTACTTCAAAGAGAAGAACTACTCGCTTGCGAACTACATGTTCAAAAAGGCTTCGAAGATTGCGCCAAAAGACGCAGATATCCACAACAACATGGGTCTCGTCTCGATGGACCAAGACAAGACGGCTGAGGCTGTGCGTCACTTCCAGAAGGCGATCGAAGTTGATCCAAACTACCTGGAAGCGCGTCTAAACCTCGGCGCAATCTTGCTTGAGTACCTCGATTACGATCGTGCAAACAAGCAATTCACTGAAGCAGTACGGATCTCGCCAGACCACTGTGTGGCTCGCTTGGGTAGCGCTGCATCAGCATTTGCGACGGGTGAGCACAAGCGTTCGGCAGACAACTACCAGTTCTATGTCGACACCTGCGATGCCAAACATGTCTCCAGCTACGAGCGTCTTGCGAAACTCAATGAGAGCTTCCTGAACAACCCTCAGGCCGCGATTGGTTTCTACAAGAAGCTGCTTACGTTGACAGATAACGAGGAGAAGAAGACTGGCTATAGCGCCATGATTCAGTTCCTCGAGAGCCAGTCCAAGCCACAAGAGCAGAAGCAGCCAGAAGCTGCGCCTGAAGGCGAGGAAGCACCTCCAGCTGAGGAAGGTGACGAAGGCGGCGAAGGGTAATCGAGGATCTGGGTCAAAAAAGATCCAGACTCGCGCAAACCCGTTCATAGAGTTGTTAGCGCGGTCAAATTGACGGTCCAAGCCGCGTTTTGGTACGTTTAGGGACCTTTTGAGAATAGTAATTGTCCAGATGATGGTGAGGGGTTGACCGGATGAGAACTTGATCGCTTGAGCATTTCAGGTGACAATCATCCTAAGGAACTTACCCCAACGAGTTGCCATCATCGGTTTGATGGAGATGAAGATGCGTAAAGCAATCGGATTCATTGCGTTTGCAGCAGTACTGTCGGTTTCCTCTTTGGCATTTGCCCAAGATCAACCGAAGACGAAATTCTACGACTTCAGTGACATGTTGATCGACGGTCAGTTGAAGACGCCGGATTTGATGAAATCGGATGCTCGCGAGAAAGCGAAGTTCCAGCGACTTTTGAGCCTCAAGAAGAGTTTCCTGCCGAAGATCCGAGAGACTTCGGAAGAGAAAGCTCTTCAGTAATGTAGAAGCTTCAGGGTGACGCTGAAGCTCTACCAGAAACAGACCGCACGCAGTAAGTGCGGGAAAAGGAGTTAATCCACGATGAAGATTGTTTGCGGCGCTTGTGGAGCCAAGTACTCAATCGCTGACGAGAAGGTCCAAGGAAAGGTCTTCAAGATTCGCTGCAAGAAGTGCAGCAACGTTATCGTGGTGAAAGGAACTGCCGACGATGGCGACGAAGCCGCGGCCGGTGGTGGCGGTGGCGCAGCCGAATGGTACGTCGTCATCGACAACGACCAAGCAGGTCCGATGACTTCTGTCGAAGTCGATTCATACTTCATGTCAGGGCGGATCAACGGCGAAACCTTCGCATGGCGCGACGGTTTGGCGGATTGGGTCCCCATCAAGACTTTGTCTGAGTTTGCACACCTGGCCGGCGATACCGCGGGTCCAGACGAAGCAACTCAGATTTCAGATGGTTTCGGCCAAATGGCGGATTCTGCGGGTGCTGGAGGCGCTTTGGCTGCAGCAGCAGCGCTCCCATCAGACGAAGATGCAACCATCTCGATGACTTCAAACGCCGATACCTTTGGCGATTCAGGATTTGGAAGCGATTTTGGTGCGGCCCCACAAGAGCCAGAGCCGAGCTTCGGCAGCGACTCCGGTTTGGGTGGCGGCGAGTCCGGCTACAGCGCTGGTGAGTTCGACGGTGGATTCAGCGACTTCGGAGGCGGCGGAGGTTCCGCAGATTCCGGTGGCGGTGGATTCGCAGCATTCGACTCCGGATTGGATTCTGGTGGCGGAGGCGGTTTCGGTGGCGGCGGTGGCGCTGAATTAGCGTCAAGCGGCGGCGGAACGGACGAAGCCAACGCGGGCATGTTCGCAAGCTTTGATAGTGGTGGCGGATCTGACGACTTCCTAGGCTTTAGTAGCGGCGGTGCCGCAGCAGTTGAGCCTTCGTCGAGCCCAGCACCAGCCGCGTCGAACGGGTCCAACGGATCCTCGAACGGTTCAGCAAACAACATGATTGGCCAGCGTAACGAGAACTCGGTTCTCTTCAGCTTGAGCAGCCTCGACCAGGTTCAGGCAGTTCAATCTCCTGAGCCTGCTGCCCTCAGCATGGGCGGACCTGCACCTGCAGGTGGCGACGCTTCGAACACGGAAGGTTCCGGCCTCATCGATATTCGCGCCTTGGCAACCGCACACAGCGAAATGAAAGGCGCTGGCGGCGGTGCTGGTGACAACCTCGACCCATTCAGCGCAGGAACGATGGCGATGCCAGCGTTGATGCCGATGGGTTCACACCGCTCCAATAAGCCGCTGATTATCGGTGGTATCTTGGCTGGTGTGTTGCTTCTGGCGGTTGCCGGTGTGGCAATTGCGCTCATCGTCTCGAAGGATGACACCCCTCAGGTGGTCGAGGTCGAGAAAAAAGAAGAGGGCATGTCCGAAGCCGAAAAACAGCAGTTGGCGCTTATGAAGCAGATGCAGGAGGAGATTCAGCGTCTGAAAGAGAGTGGCGCGAGCGCTGAAGAGATCGCTGCAGCTGAGGAAAAAGAAAAAGAGATTGCGGCGAACGCTCCAGCCGAGAAAGAAGACGACAAAAAGTCCTCAACCAAAAAGAAGAAATCCACGCGAAATGTCGCGAAGGCCGAGAAGAAGGAAGAGAAAGACGATCCAGCCCCGAAGACCACAAAGAAGGTCAAGAAGGGTGACGGAATCGATGCTCTCCTAAACAAGATTGATGAAGGCGACGGCAAAAAATCAACGCCTAAGAAGAAGGAAGAGCCTAAGAAGAGCTCCTCTGGTGGAAAGTCCAAGCTCTCGAAGAACGATGTTCAAGGCACGATTCGACGTTATCGCGGTCGTGTGAACACCTGCTATCGCAGCCAGAACAAGAACAATCTTAGCGGCACGATGAAGGTTGGATTTGCCATTAAGCCTGATGGCGGTGTGACAAACGTTAGCGTCAAGACCGGCAAGTTCGCTGGCACCGACGTTGGCAAGTGTGTTGTGAAGGCTGTGAAGGGAATGAAGTTCCCGGCCACCACGGCATCCTCGAACGTCAACGTGAAGAGCTACCCCTTCAAGCTCCAGTAAACACTGGTGCATTGCACCTGACGGGCCGCCCGAGGGCGGCCTTTTCTATTTCTTGGTTTCGGTTAGCAGCAGCTGGTTCAACCGCGCATCAGCTGGATTGACGGTGATGGTGTTGCCGCCGCTGATCGTCACGAGGCCAGGTGCGGCTCCCTTTGGCTTTCGAACGTGCTTGGCAAAGGTGTGTGTCACATCCACCAGCGAGTCGTTTTTCCCTTTCGAAAAATGCGCGGCTAGGACAGCTGCGTCGATAAGGTCCTGACTGTTGATTTCATCGCCCTTGTTCATGCGTACGATGACGTGGGAACCCGCCCAATCGCGGGCGTGCAGCCAAATGTCACGGCCGCGGGCAATATGCGTGGAAAGCTCGTCATTGTCCTTCGAGCCACGCCCCACCAGGATCGGACGCCCCGAGGTCGCGACAAACTCGCGGTAAGGAACGCGCTTTACGGCATGTCCGCGTCGCTTTCGTTGCTGCTTCGGGCGAATCAACCCGCGTGTCATGAGGTCACCGCGAAGTTGTGCGACCTCCTCGATGTTCAGCGCAAGGATTGAGTCGACGGCGTCTTCAAGCTGCTCGAGCTTGTCCATCGTCACCAGCAGCCGTTCCTCGATCTGTGGAATCGCATCTTTGAGGCGCCGATAGGCGTGGAAGCGCTGGTCGATGTTCTCTTGAAGCGATTTGGCGGGGTCCAGGGAAATCTCGATTTCCTTGAGGTCTGGATCATAGAAGTTCTGCACGGCCACCAGTTTGGCGCCCCTCTCAACCTTACCGTACGCCGACTGTAGAAGTTCCGCCTCGCGCTTCATGTCCTCAGCCTGTTCGGCGTTGGCAAGGTCTCGCTCGAGATTCTTGCAGAGGCGTTTCACACGCTTTCGTGCGCGTCGAACATCAGCCAGCAACGCGGATTGGGCCTGGTCGCGTTCGTAGGCTTCCACCAGTGGGCCGTACTCGTCTTCGACCACCTGGCTGCGGGCACCGATAGGAACGTCGTCCAATCCCCACCGAACGTCGCCAGGTTCAGGTGGTGAGCCAAGATCTAGTTTGAACTCGCTGCCTCGCTCGTGCGGATGTGCAGACCCACCGACCGGATGCAGCACCGCGCCTTCATCCACCAGAGTCGCGCGGGTTGAACGGCCGGTAAGCTCGATGACGAGCTCCAATGCATCCGAATCCTGAACTCTGAAGGTCAACGTGACCACCCGGTCCACGGGGTGCACGTTCACATCTTGAAGGCGGGTTCCCATCAAACGCTGTCGTAGGGCTTGGGTGATGGTTGTCGGCGATTGGGGCTGTGGTGGCTTTTCGCGAATAAACCCGATTCGCCCGCCGAGGGGCGAATAATCTGCCAGCAAAAGGTAGGTTGTGCCGGGCGCTCGAAGCCGGAACGCATGCCCATCTTCACCGGCCGAGAATACCTTTTGGACCGCGGCGTCAGCGGCAAGTTCTCGGATTTCCTCTGCAACTAGCAGAATTTCTTGATGACTAAGCATAGTTCTGGTGTTGAGATCTCGCCGTGCTAGACTAGCACGGCATGGCAAATTCACGGACGAATCAAGCGATGAAACTCACCAAATTGTTCCTAATCCTCTCAGTTTTTTCTGTGTGGGCATGTGCTGGCCCCGAAGAGAAGACTGAAGACGAAATCAAAAACGCTGAATGGCACTACAAAATGTGCAACGGCTATTTTGAGTCCCGCGAGATTCCATTGGCGATTCGCTCGTGCCACGCGTCGATTGAAAAAGACCCGAAGCATGTAGAGGCAAACTTCCTCTTGGGGATGATTTACCACGGTCGTCGTGAGTACGACAAAGCGCTTGGGTACTACACCGCTGCAATCGAATCTGACCCCAAATACCTCTTTGCATATAATAATCGCGGCACATTGCTTATCGAGATGGGTCGCTATCGCGACGCGAAGGCCGACTTTGAAAAACTCATCGACGATCCGCTGTACCCTACGCCACAGCTCGCGCAGAACAATCTAGGCTTGGCGTATTTCCATATGAAGAAGTACAGCAAGGCGTTGGAGCATTACCGGATGGCTGCGTTTTTGAAGCCTGAGATGTGTTTGGCCTATCACAACATGGGCGAGACGTACCTCAAGATGGACCAACGAACGGAAGCGGCCGAGAACTTCCAGAAGGCCATCAACAAGTGCCCAAACAACTTTGCGAAGCCACGGTTCGAGCTTGGAAAGCTGATGCAGGAAGAGGGAATGGCGAGCGCCAAAGAGCATTTCCAGAAATGCGTGGAGATCGAGCCCGAATCGAATCTGGGCCGACGATGCCGTCAGTATCTGCAGATCCAATAGTTGAGCTTGAAGATGTCGAACTGACATCTGCGCTAGAGCTCGAATTCTACGAAAGAGAGTCACACGAACTAGCCCGCGCCTTGTTGGGGCAGGTTCTGGTGCGCGCCATCGACGACGAATTGCTTGCGGGCACCATCGTGGAGGTGGAGGTTTACGGCGGCACCGAGGACCCAGCCAGCCACTCGAACTCCGGCAAGCCGACGTCTCGGACAGAAGCGATGTTCGGACCGGCGGGGACAGCCTACGTCTATACAATCTACGGGATATATCAGTGCCTGAACGTCGTTGCGCCGAAGGTTACCCATGCCAGTGCAATCCTCATCCGAGCATTGGAGCCTCTAAAAGGCCATGGTTCCATGGCTGCGTCGCGTGGATTTGATGAGGATGTGGACGATCGCAAGCTGTTGAGCGGCCCTGGAAAACTGTGTCAGGCGATGGCAATCGATAAGTCTCTGGATGGCCAGTGGCTGACAGACACATCGTTGTACATCGTGGCTGGGGCCGATCTAGGCGAATCGCAGGTGGACACCTCGACTCGGATTGGTCTGAACCCCAAGACATGCGGTGAAAGCGTGGATTGGGAGTGGCGGTATACGGTGTTAGGAAGCCGGTACCTGTCCCGGAAAGCCTAGAAGCCTTGGCCTTCAACGCGGCGCAACACCTCGTTGCCGACTTCTCGTACGTACGACTCTTCTTCTGAGTCCATGACCAGTCGGCGAATCCACTCGATATGTGTCTTCGCATCCGCGTTGGCGACGATCTTCAGCAATTTCACTCGATGAGAGTCGCTGTACACCACGTAGTGCTGTGTCTCGTCACGCTCTTCCCAAACGACCGGCTCACACACTGTGTCCTTCGCCGTCCGTTTGTAGAGCTTGCGCGCCCACATGACATCGTCGGTCGTCGCCACCATCTTTAGCGCGTCCATCAAGGCACAACGGTCTCGATCGGAAACATCGTCTTTGGCCAATTGCTCCAGGATAAGTGGTTTGGCTTTTTCGTCCTGAACTCTTCGCAGCACCCATAGTGCGTGAATTCGCAGATCTTCATCCTCGCTGGAGGCAAGGGGGCGCACGGCGTCCGCGCTCAACGGGGACTTCATCAAAGCGAGTCCACGAAGCGCTCCAATCTGCGTTGTCTTGTCCTTGGTTTTGAGTGCGGCTTCGAGGGCTAGCCGGGACGACTCCGACAATCCGAGTTTGCCGAGGGCAGTCGCGGCCTCGGCGCGCACTTCGCTGTCGACAGTGGTATCGGCAAGGATCGCTTCGATAGACGGCCGCGTGGAGTCAATCTTGATCATCGCCGCGTTCCAGATCGCAGCGCGACGGACGTTCGAATCTGGGTCTTCGATGTGCTTCTTCACCATTGCTTGGATTCCGGGTCGCTCCCAGATTTCCAAATTCATCGGATCGCGGAGGTCTTCGAAAGCAGCGAGGCGCTCGTTAGGGTCCTCAGAGCGCAAGCGAACCGAGAAGAATGCTTCGTTGTGATAGAAGTCAAAGAAGTTACCCGCACCGTAGTTGATGGTTGCCGTACATCCGGCGAGCGCGAGCAGAAAGATGACTAAGAACTCGGCGTTGTGATCTTTGACGGTAATCCCTTCCGACGGGGTATTGCCCAGGATGACTTGTTGGCGCCACGGACCGGGAAAGAAGAAGTCACCAACGACAATAGCGATCAAAAAAGCCGCGATGATGGTCATCATCATGTTCAGTGTGATGACCCCGAGGTTCAGCACGACGGAATCGCTTGTGTTCACGACATAGGACGCGCTCCCTAGCCCAAACCCGATCGCAAGTGCAGTCGCGATGACGGTTGAGGCGACCAATCGACCGCGGGTCTGCGCAAATGGGCGCATCAGGCCGAGTTCACTGACATTTGAAGATAGTTTTAGCTTTGGCATATGCGGCTCGTCCGAAATCGCTCGAGACTGTAGTGGCCTCACGTCGTTGGGACAAGCGGTTGTGCGGATTGTTCCATTTCGCAAATTGACATCGGGTCGAGGCTCGCGTTCTATAGACATGCTGGTTCAACAAGGGGACGCAACGTGTTGAAAACACATCGCATCATTCTGATGGCGCTTTTGGGGATGCTGTTCAGCTCTACCGCATTCGGTCAGGCCGAAGAGGCGTATGAGGAACTGCTCAAGGCAAACAAGTACGCAAGTCGGGGTGCCATCAGTCGTTCAATCAAACATTATGAGAAGGTCTTGGAGCTTTCGCCGCAGACTTATCCATTGGCTTACTTCAACCTCGCTGAGGTGTATCGGGCGAAAGGGGAGTGCGAGAAAGCGGTGATGCTTTACGGGCTTTTTGCCCAGATCGTGGCTGATGAAGGCGAAAAGAAAGAGGCGAAGAAGGCCCAGCAAGCATGCTCCAAAGAGCTTAAGACCGTGACGGTGTCTGGGAAACCTGAAGCGACAACTATCAAGTTGAATGGTTATTTCTGGGTCTCCGACCAGCTGCCACAGCCGATTCAGCTGATGACCGGGCGCTATAAACTCAGTTTTGAGGCGGTCGACCATCTGCCAGACGAGCAGACGATTGACGTGTCCGACGCTGATCTGCCTGTTTCGTTTGACCTAAAGAAGCAGACGTTCTTTGGCGAGATCATCGTTGGCGATATTGGAATCAAGGGCGCAAAAGTGCGGGTTTTTGAAGGCCCCAGCGACAAGACGAAGGTTCTCCACGAAGGCGAGCTCCCGATGAAAGAGGCGATTAAGGTCAAGGAAGGCAAGCACTTCGTAGAGGTCGTGGCGCCAGAGCACAATCGGTGGATTCGGAACGTGACCGTGGGACGTGACGAGAAGTCAGAAGTGAAACCGAAGCTGACGCGATCGCGTCCAAGCGAGCTAAATTAGTTAAGCTCGTCATCCGAGGGAGGGAGACTTCTCTCGGTTCCGGACTGCCCGACAGGCATCCGATATTCCTCATTAATCCAATTGCCCAGGTCAACCATCTGACAGTGCGATGAGCAGAATGGGAAGAACTCATTCTGTGGTCTGAGGTCCACTTCTTTACGACAGATGGGGCATTTAGCCCGTTTATTATTCGAGTCGCTCATCTTTTATCCATGCGGTGTTCAGCCACATTGATGGGTGGTTGGTTGGTCAAATAATTAGATCCGCATTGTTGGCCGAATCGTTGTTGAGACGCGTGGAGGCCAAGCATGCGTCTGGCTAGCGCATTTACTTGCCCTCTGCAATATGACAACTCTTGACAGTTTAGCGCAACGAGGTAAAACGGCAGCCAAGTCAACGACGTAAATACTACGTGATCGCGGGTTGCGATTGACAGTTTGGAAAAAGCAGCGTTAGACTCGCCGCGATTTCGTAACCCTAGTTGTTAATGACGCCGCCAGCCGTGGGGCAGAGCGGTGTCTCGTAAACTTTGTTGAGAAAAAAAACTCACGGAGAGTTTAAATTTCGGAAGGAGAATCCATGAAACGCACTCTCAAAATGCTGCTGCTCGGTGTTGTAGCTGCTGGCTTGATGACTGGTTGCCCAAAAGGCGAAGAAGCCAAGACGGACGAGCCTAAGCAGGAAGAGCCGAAGCAAGAAGAGCCTAAGCAGGAAGAGCCGAAGGAAGAAGAGCCTAAGGAAGAAGAGCCTGAGAAGGTTGAAGTCGACGAAGCGATGTACATCAAGGCTGGCTATGAGGTCACCTGCGTACGTGCAAAGGTCGAGGACACGGAAACTCAGAAAGGCATTCTGACGGAAGTATACGCTCGCTACGGCTTCACTGAAGAAAGCTTCGCAGCAGCTGAGAAGCAGCTTGCTGAGACGCCTTCGGTCCAGGAAGCAATCAAGACCAAGATGGAAGCTTGCACGCCTGAAGCAGCCGCAGGCTTCAAAGAAGCTGGCGCAGAAGACAAGCCAGCTGAAGAAGAGAAGAAAGAAGAGAAGACCGAGAAGAAGAAGCCAGCTTTCAAAGGCGGCAAATTCGCAGGTACGGTTACTGGCGGTGGCGTGACGGAAGGCAAGATCGACGTCACGATCAAAGACGACATGACCGGCTACGCAAAGTTCTCGGGCAAGCGTGAAGGCAAGAAGTTCAACATCCCAATGAAGGGATCGGTTGGAAAAGACGGCAAGTTCACCTTCACGGGTGGCCGTGGTGCCAACAAAGGAACTGCAACTGGTGTTGTTAAGTCGGGTACGGCTAACGGCCGCATCAAGGGCAGCATCCACCAGAAAGCTTTCAGCGTTACGTTCAACGCTAAGTAATCGAATATGGCGTTGATTCGCCATTTGGCCGCCTCAGATTGAGGCGGCCTTTTTTTATGCGAGTTTCCTTGATTTCAGGTCCAAGCGGAAAGTTGTCCGTTTGGATAAACAGAGGTATCGTCAACCCGATTTTCTACTCTGCAATCTACGTTTGATACCTCGTGGCAACGAGGGCAGGGTATTTCGGAGTATCCCTAGGAGAACCGATGCGATGCTGCACGACATGTGGACGCAACTTTGAGGAAGGCGTCGACGTTTGCCCGCATGATGGCACACCGCTTTTTGATATGGGTGGCGGTGGCGGTGAAGCCGCTGCTGATGAGCCTGAGGAGCAAGTTGAGGCTGTCGAAGCTGCAGCTGCTGCTGAGCCGGAGGTTGCTGCCGCTGAGGTCGCAACACCTGAGCCGGAACCTGAGTCAGAGCCTGAGGTCGATGAACCGGAACTGGAAGTCGAAGAGGAGCCCGAGCCCGAACCTGAGTCGGAGCCTGAGGTGGAGGACGAACCTGAGGAGGAGCCAAGTCCTTCCGAAGAGGTCGACATCGCCGATACGATCCAGTCAACACTGGAAGATATGGGGCCGATGACGGAGGATCAGCCACAGCTTGAGTTGGCCGCAGAGCCGAGTGCCGTGGACGAAGACAATCCGGATCTGCTTCCACCTGTTAAGCCTGCGCCGCGTAGAGGTCTGCAGTTCACAGTTGTGTTGCTTATCTTGCTCGCGGCAGCGCTCGGGTTCTATTTCTGGCAACAACAACAGGAAGCGCAGAAGGCGAACAATACCGCGCCACCACCGGTTGCGAATACAAAGCAACCAGCGGTGAAGAAGGAAGACCCTCAGCCAGCTGAGAAAGAGCCAGTCGCGGCAGCGGATGCTGGCATGCCAGACGCAGGCGCTGAAGTCGCGGCAAACGACACGGATGCTGGCGCTGCAGAAGAGCCCCCGCAGAACGAAGAGCAACCTGTCGCAGCGAAAGACCCGGTCAAGACCGAGAAACGTCCTGTGAAGAAGCCTCCAACCAAAAAGCCTCCAAAGAAGGAAGAGCCCAAGGAAGAGGTGAAGAAGGAAGAGCCAAAGAAAGAAGAACCCAAAAAGGAAGAGCCGAAGGAAGAGCCGAAGAAAGAAGAGCCAAAGAAAGAGCCCAAAAAGGTAGAGAAGCCTCCGAAGAAGGAGGAGAAGAAAGAACTTACGCCTGAAGAGAAGCTCAAACTGGAACTTCAGAAGCTCAAGCAAGGCGAAGAGTAGGCCAAGGCTCGCTTTTAGGATTCAGAAGCCGTCAGGAGTTCCTGGCGGCTTTTTCTGTCTGAGGACCACCAGTCCCGGAAGACCAGCAGTTTTCGCATATTGGATGGAACCAGCGCGGTGTAGACCATCTGATACAACGCGCGTGCAGCGCGACCTTCAAACGCGACGCCGCGGTACATGACGGCTGCGTTATCCCGGCCCAGGGTCAGGATGTCACCGTGGTAGACGTAGTCCCAGCGCTTGTGCGAACGACCGCTAAGGTCAGCCACCAGGTTCTGTGCGATGATTTGGGCATGTTGCGTGGCGACCTGAGCCGTCCATGGATATTCGGTGCTTGCACAATCCCCACCGACGTAGATGGATTGATGTGACGTGGAGAGGGTCGAGTCCACGATGGCTCTCCCTTTGTCATCCACCTGGAGTCCGGCCTGTTCCAGCAACGGATTGGCTCGAACCCCACCGCACCAAAAGAAGCTCTCGGTTTCGATGGTCTCGCCACAGCTAAGCGTCACACATCCTTCACCGCAGTCCTCCACATGCTCGCCGAGTCGTAGTTCAACCCCAATGGTCTCTAGGTGCCGTTGGCAAATCTCACGCAGTGCAGGATCGAGGTCGGTGAGTAGTTCAGAGTCGCGGTCGACGAGTACGAAATGCGCTTCCTCCGCTAGTCTGGCGTCCCCCAAACTGAGCTCGTCGCGCAAAAGCGTATGAAGCTCAGCCAGGAGGGAGATGCCCGTCGGGCCGGCGCCTGCGATGACAAATGTCAGCCATCGTGCGCGGTCGGGTTTGGGAACAGACGCGGCCATATGGAATGCCTTGCGCATGTGGTCTAAAATCGCGGCTGCGTCAGAGCCGTTTTTGCATGGCTTGGCGAACTGGGCCCACTCTGGGTGGCCATCCCAATCGGTGACCGATCCGGGGGCGATCAGTGCGAGATCGAAGTCGTGATGAAAATGCCCAAAGGCGCGTCGTTTCTGGAGATCTAGCCCATCGACGCGGTCGATCTGTACTTCGACATCCGGGTGAAGAGCATTCTCTAAAGGTACAGAAATACTCGGCAATGCCACATCTCCACTGGCCGCGTTAGGCAAAAGTGGCGTGAACAAGAAATGTGCGCGATCCGACACGAGAGTGACACGAACTTTTCGTCGTGTACCGATAGTCGCCGCGAGCCCATTTGCTGCGTTGATCCCGGCAAATCCCCCACCGAGCACCAAAATTCGTCGAATCACAGAAACTCCTTATCGCCGCATGGTTACTAGGGTTTAGCACTATCCGTGGGGTCCGCCAATGGTTGGTCACATGCGTGTCAAATTTTTTTCCTAGAATTTACTTTCAGAAAGTAAGCATAAAGTGCTGAAATTTTTAGACTTAGGTATTGGTATGGGTCAACATGTAGTGGTGGGGTCGAGAAAGAACCCCAATATGTTGTGGATACACCTTGACACGATCCGGAGGCGAGATATTCTGACCATCCAATCAGCGACACAACCTCACCCACAAGAGCTAGGACGGCAAAAAGTCGGGCGATTACGGGCAGGAGTCGCTGAAAATCGGGAAAAAATTCAAAATCTTAGCCCTTCTAAAAGGCAACACTCCCAGAGTGCTGCGTGGTGTTCTGCGCCCCACTTGGCGCCCTCACCGGCTCTCTCAAGGTGTCTTTTTGTCACAGGACGATGACAACGCGGCTACGAACTGAATGAGACCTGATTGATTGGACAACGCGAGAGGCATTTTATCCATCCACCCGGAGATACGCGGGATGCGTATCTCATAAACGAAGACGCCAAGAAGGTGTCACAGAAGGAGAGACCATGGCCACGACCATTGAAGGCAACATCACGGAAGATGTCCAAACCAGCAACGCGCCACGCGTCCGCAAGTTTGAAGGACTTGAGCGCGGACTCACGATTCAGCGTTTTTTCACGACAGAAGGCGTGCACCCTTACGACGAGCTCGAATGGGAAATGCGCGACGCGATCATTGGCAACGCAAAAGGGGAGAACGTCTTCGAACAGTACGACGTTGAATTCCCAGTAACCTGGTCCCAAACCGCTACGAACGTGGTGGTCTCAAAGTACTTCCGCGGCCAACTTGGCAGCCCCGAGCGCGAGCACAGCCTGCGCCAACTTATTGACCGGGTCACCGACACGGTTGCAGATTGGGGATACAAGCAAGGCTATTTCGCGACGAAGGAAGATGCTGAAATCTTCCGCATGGAACTCAAGCACCTTGTTGTGAACCAAAAGATGGCCTTCAACAGCCCAGTTTGGTTCAACGTTGGAGTTGAAGCGAAGCCGCAAGCGTCGGCATGCTTCATCAACTCCGTGGAAGACACGATGGAGTCGATCCTTACGCTCGCGAAAACTGAAGGCATGCTCTTCAAATGGGGAAGTGGAACTGGCTCCAACCTCTCCACGATCCGATCCAGCCGCGAACTTCTCGCCGGTGGTGGAACGGCGAGTGGTCCTGTGAGCTTCATGAAAGGCTACGACGCATTTGCAGGCGTCATTAAGTCCGGTGGCAAGACTCGCCGCGCGGCAAAAATGGTCATCCTCAACGTTGAGCACCCTGACATCATGGACTTCATCAAGTCCAAGTCGAGCGAAGAACAGAAGGCATGGGCTCTCATCGACGCCGGCTACGATGGCGGCTTCAATATCCCCGGTGGTGCATACGATTCGGTGTTCTTCCAAAACGCAAACCACTCGGTTCGCGTGAGCGATGAATTCATGAACGCGGTCGACAACAACGGCAAGTTCACCACGAAGGCTGTCAAAGACGGCCGTGACATCGATACGTACGAAGCACGTGAAATGATGGACGAGATTGCCGACGCTGCTTGGATTTGCGGCGACCCTGGCATGCAGTACGACACAACCATCAACAAATGGCACACGTGTCCAAATACCGCGCCTATCAATGCGTCAAACCCATGCTCTGAGTACATGTTCCTCGACAACTCAGCATGCAACCTGGCGAGCTTGAACCTGCGCACGTACCAAAACGAAGATGGCAGCTTCAATGTTGACGCATTCAAGCAGGCTGTCGCCCTGACAATCACGGCTCAGGAAATCTTCGTCGACAATGCAGGCTACCCGACGCCAGCAATTGAAAAGAACTCACACGCATTCCGCCCGCTTGGTTTGGGATTCGCAAACCTCGGCGCAATGCTCATGTCGCTCGGCCTGCCCTACGACTCCAAAGAGGGTCACGCCATGGCCGGCGCCATCACCTCGCTGATGTGCGGCGAGGCATACCATCAGTCAGCCAAGATCGCTGAGCAGAAGGGGCCATTCTCGGGTTACCCAATCAACGAGAAGCCAATGCTTCGCGTTATGGACCAGCACCGAGAAGCCGCAAGCCACATCGCTGACGGTTGGAAGGACTTTGCAGACACCGAACTGTTCGCGGCTGCGAACGAAGTTTGGGATGACACATGTGAATTGGGCAAGCGAGTTGGCTTCCGCAATAGCCAAGCCACGGTTCTCGCCCCCACAGGGACTATCGGCTTCATGATGGACTGCGACACCACCGGTGTTGAGCCAGACATCGCGTTGATCAAATACAAAACTTTGGTTGGCGGAGGCTACTTCAAGATAGTAAATCAAACGGTACCAGAGGCGCTCACGCGTCTCGGGTACACCGAGGAGGAGCGCAAGGAAATCGTCGAGTATCTCACCACCAGTGATACCATCGAAGGCGCACCTCATCTCAAGGATGAGCACCTCCCGGTGTTCGATTGTGCATTCAAACCGGCAAATGGAGAGCGAAGCATCGTGCCCATGGGACACGTGCGCATGATGGGCGCTTGCCAGCCGTTTTTGAGTGGCGCGATTTCCAAGACGGTCAACATGCCGTCAACGGCAACGCGCCAGGATATCGCCGACGTTTATGTCGACGCATGGAAGCTTGGCCTCAAGGCGATCGCGATTTATCGCGACGGCTGCAAACGCACGCAGCCACTCTCCACCAGCTTGGATGATGGAACGTCTTCGACGGAAGCCATCAACGTTAATGAGCTGAAGGCTGAGAACCTCCGGTTGCAAGACGAGCTGAATAAGCTTGTTGAGCAGGCAAACAACCAAGAGAAGTTCGTTCGACGCCGACGTCTGTCGGATGAGCGCGCTTCGTTGACCCACAAGTTCTCGATTTCGGGACACGAGGGTTACATCACGGTTGGTTGCTACGACGACGGACAACCCGGCGAAATCTTCATCACGATGTCCAAAGAAGGATCGGTCGTGAGTGGCTTGATGGATTCGTTCGCGACTTCCATCTCGCTGTGCCTCCAATACGGAGTACCGTTGCAGGTGCTGGTTGATAAGTTCGCGCACACTCGTTTCGAGCCTAGCGGATTTACCAATAACCCACGTATCCGCATCGCGAAGTCGATTACCGACTACATCTTCCGTTGGTTGGCAGATCGATTCCTTGGCGATGATGCGAAGGGTCTCTACTTGAACACCGAGGCGTTCAAACCCGGCGAAGCCCCAAAGGTTGCCGAGACGACGTCTCCTGAGAAACCACAGATCAACTTCAAGTCCGAGGCGAAGCCGACGACTGAAGAAGAGGAAAAAGCTAACTTCGCAACCGCGAAGGAAGGCGAGGTGGTCTATCAGGCCAAGAAGGGAACCAGCGTATTCACGCTGCAAGCAGATGCACCGCCATGCCACGTATGTGGAACGATCATGGTTCGCTCAGGCGCTTGCTACAAGTGTCAGAACTGCGGTGCAACGAGTGGTTGCAGCTAAGACCAGACATCGATGAAGATAGGTTGGCGCGGTTCCGTTTGGGACCGCGCCAATTTTTTTGAGACCTCGTTCATGCGACTTTGCATCCTCAAACTCCTGGCGGCGGCGGCGATTTTCGCCGTTGGTTGTGACACCGACGTTGAATCTCAGATTCGTGAAGATTCCACGCGTCCGGGGAAAGTTGGGACCTTGCGCGCACTTGAAGTGCACGCCCGCGGCCATGATGTTGCAAAAGCTATACGCGACCGTGTGGAACCCGCGTGTGCAGTAACGGGACCCAGAAAGATCACGATCAAGATGCGACGTGAGCGCGGCTCACGCAGCGCCTATTGGAATGAAACTCGTTTCATTCACCCAGGCGAAGTTGCACGGGCTGTGCACGTAACCGCAGAGTTCTCCAACGATATCGGACAGGTGGGGACCCGCGAATACGAGTGGAGGCAGGTTGGGTCGGACGTGTTCTATCGTGAAGCGCCCGAAGATTTTTATCGGCGGGCAAGCAATCGCGTCGATGACTTGCGATGGGTTGAATGGGGTCCCGGCACGTTTCAATCGGTCATCGACGCAGTCGGAGGTTGGACCCCTGTTGCTGGCGGTTTTGAGCTGGGCGAGTCGAAGATCGTTTGCGGCCCCAGGGCCATCAATCCGTGGTTGGAGCGGTTTCTTTCGCGCGGAAAACCTCTTGAAGCCAGCTTGAAACTAGACGGAGGCGTGCGAAGGCTCAAGGCGAAGTGGATGTTAGATGGTGGGTTCTACCTGAACTTAGACGTGTTGGATGAACCAACGGACTCCCAGCCAATCCAGACACCTGCTAATGTCGCGGACGTGAAGCCTGAGGCGAGTTTTGTTGCCGCACAACGACTTCTCGAGAAAATCATCAGTGACGGTTACGCAAAACCCGAAGAAGTACGATGAGAGACGAACTTAAATCCAGAACCCATTGGGTCATCAAGATCGGCAGTGGCGTCCTCGTGCGGGACGGGATTCACATTGATCGCCCGACGTTCGCGTCGATTGTGCAAGACGTGGATGCACTACTGCGCGATGGCCACCGCGTGACCATCGTCAGCTCGGGAGCTGTTGCACTGGGAAGACAGGTCGTTCAATCCGAAGAGCGACCCAAGGATCTACCCATGCTGCAAGCGCTCGCGGCCTTGGGGCAGGCCAAGCTGATCCAGATGTACGACCATGAGTTCCGTCAGTACGACCGACGAGCTGCCCAGATATTGTTTGGGCGTGCGGACTTGGACCGTCGAGACGGCTACCTGAACGCGCGAATGACCTTGGATGCGGTGCATGAGTTTGATGCAGTGCCCATCATCAACGAGAACGACTCCGTTGGGACGGATGGGATCCGGTTCGATGACAACGACCAGCTCGCTGCGTTGACCTGTGGCGTCGTGTCCGCGGATCTACTGGTCATTTTGTCGGACGTCACGGGCGTTTTAGACGTCACGGAACAAGACGGTGAGCGTAAATTCGGTGACCGGATTTCCGAGATCGACGCAGATTCTGACCAGCTAACCCAGGTGGCCGGGCCGTCAGCGAGCGGCGTTGGGACAGGGGGGATGATCTCCAAAGTGCGAGCAGCAAGAATTGCTGCGCGAGTCGGCGTGCCGACGGTCATCGCACCAGGGAAGCAGACTGGGATCTTGCGTCAGGTCCAAGCTGGGCATGATGTGGGGACGGTAATCCGCCCTTCGAGCGAATCTTTGCAAGGACGAAAGGTCTGGCTGGATTCGAGCGCGGTTTCACAGGGTGTTCTGCACTGCGATCGAGGTGCACGAAAAGCCATCATAGAGCGTGGAGCGTCATTGTTGCCAAGCGGAGTTCAACGCGTGGAGGGCGATTTTCCAGCGGGCGCGGTCGTCGATATTGCAGATGACGCAGGTGAAGTCTTCGCACGCGGATTGTGCATGTACTCCAGTACTGACGCCGCGAAGATCGCCGGCGTTCAAAGCGAGAAGATTGTAGAGATATTGGGCTACAAGCGCTTGGATGCGCTCGTTCATCGTGACGGGCTGGTCGTGGTGTAGCTACTCAACAAACCGTCGCAACACAGTCGGGCCCACGTAGAGCATGACGACTGTCGAAATCAGGATCACAACAACCAGGAAGGGATTGATGAAGTTCTCGACGGTGATCTTGTCGGAACTAATCAGTTCGCCTTCTACGGTGAGCTCGCAGTTGGGGCGCCAGCCGATAATCGAGAGTAGGTCGGCTTGAATATGGTGAAGCTCGCCATCCTCGTCTTCGACGATCGCTTCGAGCTTTGGGTGAAGGCGAGGTCCACCGGCGCGATCGACACGTTCGTCGTCGATCCAAAGTTCGTAATCCGGGGCGAGGAACAACCAACGTGCGGTCCAGTTACCCTTCACCTTCAAGGTGTGCCCATTCCACTCGGCTTCCATAACTCCTCAGGGTTAGTTCGCCGTTAAGTATAACGTTCTGTAGACAAAAGTCAGGTTAGGATCACAAGCGCGATCACAAGCAGCACAAAGCCCACCAAAACTGCGGCCATGATGACGAGCGTCTTGTCTTCGGCTGGCTTGGGCGTGAGATCGAACGAGCGCATGACGACGGTGTCTTTAGTTTTCGCCGCAGGATACGGGAAGGATCGGTCCTTCGCAGCCCGCGTCTGAGTCGACTTTTTCAATCCTACGCGGACATCGGCCTCGGTAGGCTCGATGGCGAACGGAAGCGGGATGGCGTATGGGTTTTCAACGTGGTCGCCCTTTCCGTGCAACAGCACTGCGGCAACTTCAGCTGGATCCAGCTCATCCTCTTCGTCGTCCCATTCGTCTTCGTCGTACTCGTCGTCTTCTTCGTAACCGTGGGCCTCGTCTTCGACGACGTCCTCAGGTTTGTCCTCTTCAACCGCTTTCTGAATCTCGTCTGGATTCAGCTCGGTAGTCGTTCGAAGGTCTTCGCCGTCCTCCCAGGAGTCCTCTTCTTCCGGCTCTTCGTCGACGGGCTCTGAAAGCTCGCCAAGCTCGTCGAGTCGCTCAATCGACTCACGATCCACCGGCTGGGAAATCTCGTTGGTTGCGAAGAACTCTTCTGGAAGATCGTGTCGTCCCCGTTTTCCGACAGAAAGGCTGCCGCGATCGGTAGCCGCAGCCAACGGGTCGGGGTTCTCGTCGAGCTCTTCCTCTTCGTCGTTCGAGCCGTCGGCTTCGTCGGTGACGTCTTCATCATCCGAAAGGGTCTCCGCTTCGGCTTCGGAGTCTTCGCCCTCTTCAACGCTTTCTTCGCCCTCGTCTTCAGCCGGGAGAGAGACCGGTTCCGCGCCCAGTGTGACGTCATCGTCACCGATCTCCTCGTTGGTTTCGTCGACCGCCTCGGATTCGTCATCGATGGTTAGAAGATCGAGCGTCTTCTCCGTCATCATTGTGACTTCATCAGGCGCAGGCGTGGGTTCGACACCTTCCGGAGCTTCCGGCGGAGCAAGCTGCTCTTGAGCTTCTTGATCCTCTTGAGCCTTGGCGGCTTCAGCTTCTTCGGCTTCTTCACGAGCGATGTGATCTGCGACGTCATCTTCGTCGATGATGTCCGTTTCGCGCAGATCTTCTTCGTCTACGGCGTCCGGAATTTCATCGACAGGTTCGTCTTCTTGATCTTGATCTTCGACCGCCTCCGATGCGTCTTCCTCAGACGTGACCGTGAGCTCTTCGTCGTCGATCTCGTCTTCGTCACCATCCGAAGACTGTTCCTCTTCTGGTTTCGTCGGACGCTCTTTGACGTTGGTGACCTCTTCGCTGGCCGCATCCCCAAGTTCTGTTGGTGGATCTCCGCCTTCGCGAGGGCTGTCTGTGATGACAGTGTCTGGCTCAGCCTGCTCCTGTGCATCCAAGATCCCGAAGAGTTTAAGAAACTCCGGATGATCTCCAATCGGTGACCATTCTTGTGCGTCCGTGAGGTAGATGAGGTCGTTAGGACGTATCACCCAGTTTCGGATGAGCTTCTCAACCTTCTCACGGGTTTCGCACTTATACTGGCGGATGTCGGTCTTTATCCGGTACATGAATCCGCTTTGGATAAGACGTGGCGGGCACTTTAGAACCGTACCGCTACCTTAAACGTAGGGTGGCTGATTGACAATACAGTTTAAGGCCCGACATCACGCGGTTCTGAAGCATCTGGTGCATCTTCATCTCCTTCCGTTGATTCGGGTTTTGCGCGTTTGACCCGACATGACGCGGCTTCCTCCGGATCATCGCTATTGCGAACGGCATTCAGCCGATAAATATCCGAGAAGAAATTTACGCGCCCTTGATCATCAACACGGGTCACATAGTACTCAAAAAACACGGGTAACTTGTTCGCCAACTCGAATTTTTGAGTTTTTCGATTCTCGAGCAATTCATTCAGTTCCTTTTCCGAAAGTAGTTCTTCTTTCGTGAGAAGGTACTTCGCCAACTCAACCGGTTTTGAAACACGCACGCAACCGTGGCTAAACGCGCGCATCGGATAGTTGAAATACTTCTGCTTCGGAGTGTCGTGCATGTACGTGTTGTGCCGATTCGGGAAGATGAATTTCACCCGCCCCAGGGCATTCTTGTCCCCGGGTTTTTGGCGAATCCGCTCGTTTCCTGGTTTGCCGATCAGCTCATAGTCGTTCTTCTCAAGATACGAATCGTCCTTCTTCATCTCAGGGCGAATCTCTTCATCTTCGATGCGTTGGGGGACGTTCCAATATGGGTTGACGATAAGGTGATCCATGTTCGCCATCTGTACCGGCGTAGCATTTGGATACTCCCATTTGTTGGTCTTCGGATTGCACTCGCGTTTGCGATTTCCAACCACGACTCGAAAGCGCATCACACGCTCGCCGCCTTCGTAAATCTCGGCATGAAAGTCGGGGATGTTTACAAACACATAGTCCTTCTCGCCCCGATAGCGGGACTCCCGCCAGTGGCGTACTGAAGTTTCAATCTGTTCGATCCGACGTTCGACGGGCACGTTCAAGCTGCGCCAAAGTCCGGGCGTCGCTTCGCCAGTGACCTTGAATTGGTGCGTGGCTTGATAGGCTTTCACAGCATCGACCAACTGCTGATCGACAGTATTCGTTGTGTCTTTGACCTCACTGCCCATCGGATCGGACGCCGGCGCGCCCACATTGCTTATGGTCGGTGACAGATACCCCTCTTTGGCCAGACGCTCTCGCAGCAGTCCGACTCGGTCCGATTGATGACCTATTTCGAGTTTGGTCTTTTTGACGGTTCCCCAACCTCCGTTGGCTGCGATCGTGCGATAGCGGCCGAGGGCTTCAACATGAGCCCGGTATTGCGGATGCGGTGGTTGGAGGCGCTCTAGAACGCCAAGAGCGTCTTCGGGTTTTGCGTTGGCGAGTTCGTTGAATGTGTTTTCGAGACGTCCGTAGATAACGACTTTTCCGCCACCGGCGTCTCGCAGCTGTCGCCAATCCATACGTTTCAGATTGAAATGGCGCATGTCGCGCGCATATCGGAGCGCACCATCGGCGCACCGAAGCTCAAGTTCAGCCGTTGCATCCGCTTTGTCGCTGAACGCTTTGGCAAACTCATCAGCATAGGATTTGACCCGAGGAAGAGGCGGATTTTCAGCGGTCAGAAGCCGCTGAAGTACCACATCCATTGCACCCTTCTGGTTTGGGTCGATGTTCTCTGACTTCATGAATTTCACCAGCTGTTCGGCTTCCTGAGGTTTCAGGATCAAGGGCTTGAACTGGGAAGAAGCCGGAGTTTCGAGCTGTGAATCCAATTGGCGAATTCGAGCGATGTGATAGGGGGCAGAATCCAATGCATGTCTTTCCGCTTGAGACAAGACATCCAGGGTAATGTGGCCGCGTTTACGCAGACCATCGACACGAGCGAAGGCCTTGCGGTAGCCCCGCTCGCTGTAGATCTTTTGGAAAAGGTCGGCGTACTTGATGCCACCTCGAATCCGGCGTCCCCACGACTTTTTCGCTTCGGTCTCCAGCAGATCGCGTATGGCTTCCCCCGTAGAGGCCGTCTCGACATGTTCTTGGAGTTCGTCACCAAAGGACGGCAGCAAGCGCTCCACAAACGACCGCGTTGGATCCGTCGGCACGGGTGGCGTCTCGACATGTCCCTGATCGCGACAGCTTGTTAGCAAAAGCAACGCTAAAACGAACGCGCCACCTGCGGATTTGAAGGTTTTATGGTGTAACATTACTAAGAACAGTGGGTTTGCCGTGAGTTTATCATCGGCAAGAAATCGGTCAAAAGAACGGCAGTTTGGACTCGAACGCGATCAAAAATTGGGGGGCACACCGCGATCATCACTCCGAGGTATCCGATGCTGAGCTCGATGCTTGGCGCTCGCTCGTCGGGCTGTGGCGCGGTGACTCAGACCCTATGAATCCAGCCGCTTTGGAGTGGGTCGAGACGGCACCTGATGTTTTTGCAAACCCTCAGATTTGCTCCGAAATTTCGGCAACCTTTCTATTGGCTGGTCAACGCGCAGTCGACCCGTGTGTATCGCGTGGTGATGTGCTGGTGCGCCTTGTTGAGCTGCTCTTCCAACGAGGTTGGAAGGTCGAAGAGATCGTCGCCGCCGTGGAGGGATGGGATCGAGATCCGAGGATGTTGGAGGTTGCGCGTGCGAAGCTCGATGCATGGGCGATCGTCCGAATCGGTCCTGAGGCCCGGATAGACTGGCGTTTGTTGCATCGGGATGTCCTAGATCGGCCACGGGATAAAAGGCAGCCCGATCTATTCGCGCCGCAGGCGGACCTGCAACGCTTTGATGTCGTGGTCAGTCGGCCCAGGCGGGCCGCCATGGAACATAGTGAACGCGCGGCGTTGCGGCGTAAGTTTGAGTCTGCGGTCGGTCGGTTTTCATATGACCTTCCCGTTGTGGAATCGATGTTCGAGCTCGCTGCGAGCCATGGTCACGTGATCGCTGAGATCGACGTGCAGTCCTTTTCGCGCGGGGCAGGGCGGCGATTTGTAGACGATGTTCTACCTCACGTGGAAATCACCGATCTCCTTGTCGTGGCAGCCGACCGGCCACAGGAGGTTGTTATGGTTGGCACGGGAGGGATCGCCACGGGTCGGCACATGCGTGTGATGAGTGTTCTCGAAGACCGATTGGCGGAAGTTGGCCGCGCGTTTGGTGGGCAACAGCTATTGGGGACGTCTGATGTTCGCCGGCAGCCACGTTCGGCAGGCGCGTTCTGGGCTGCCATTAAACTGCGTGAAGAATCTGATTTGCTGAGTCGGTTGAATCGCGCAAGTCGGACTCTTCAAGACGTATTGGCGACCGAGCCAGGTCGAACCACGACCTGTGGAATGTTGGACGTTTGGCGGACGCACTCTGCAGACTACTCATTGCCGTATGTACGGGGCGGTGGAGTAACAGATTGGTTGGTCGATCTCAGGGAGCGCGTTTGGTTTCCGTACTCTGCGCGCGGCACGGTCCTAGAGGTAATTCCCGAGACCATGGAAAGGGAGCTATGGCCATATCAGCGCGAGCTGAGTGCTCGAAGGATTTTTGGGCAAACGGTCGAAGAGCGTGAGGTCCCGTGGTGGTCGCACTTGGAGCACTACCCAACGCGTCTTGGTGAAGATGGCTTGGTTGTGAGCGGAGCTTCGGGAGGTGTGCACGTCGCGGTCGTCAACACTCGTGCCCTCTACGCGTCCAGTGCTCCGGTTATTCGAATCGACCACTCGGATACTCGTCATGGGGTTGCGGCGCTTCTAAGCTCGTCGTTAGGCAGTTTTTGGCTGCAGCGTACGATGTTCAACCGGGATTCATTGGGCTTTGAGGTGTCCACCCGAAGGCTGGCCGAGTTTCCGCTCCCGGCCGAGCTTGGACAACTTCCAGAGATGGGGAGGCGACTCCACAAACTGAGTTTGTCCCTGAACTCGGACGGACTCGATCGATCTTGGCAGTCTATCTTGGAGGGGCGTAAAGAGACGCTTCGCCGCATGGTGTCTATTCAAGAGCAGATTGATTGGGAGGTGTATCGACTGTTTGGGCTTGTCGAACAAGCACCCACGGTCCCCGGCCAGCTCGACCCGGACACGCGTGATTTCGCAGCAACATCTGCGCGGCTTCCGGTCTCTGCAGATGATGCGCTAGAGATCTTGGAAACTGAATCGTACAAGCGCGCATGGCGAATTCTGGAGGACAATCTCGATCCGATGGTGTTTCTGCGCCAGAAGATTAGATCCGCGGTCGCGCGGTTTTTCTCGGATTCTGTGAACAGGGCTCGACCGGTTCGTCTTACCGAACTCTCGAACCATGTTTTGAAGCATCAGGGGATCCGTTCAGCATTCAAACACGTGGGCAATGACGATGCCGTTTCGGACATCTTGTTAGATGGTGTTGGTGAATTCAGTGCGGTTCGAAGGCTCACGCCTGCAGGGCTGAAACAGCATCGTAGTCGAGTTTCTGGCGATGGCGCCGACGCGCTGACGACTGAGGACTATCAGGAGTATGCATGCGTGCACCGACAGACCAGTGCCGCGGCCACTCGCCAACTGCACTGGGCGGTGTTTGGCGGATATGAAACCAATCACAGCGATCTCATGATCTGGGGTGAATTGAGTGATTTGCTGGACGAGCCGGTGTTCGTTTGGCGCGCTAGCAGCATCGAGGAGCAAGCACGATGGTTCGATGGCGCGCTGAAACTGAATTTGGAACGGGCATTTTATCCGAGTGGTCCAGCCACGGCATCTGACCCGGGCGCTTGGGGATTAATCGAGCCGTTCTATTTTGACGTGTTCAGGCAGCTATCAAAATGGGTGGATGCCGAAATCGCCCAATCGCTTCGCCGTCGACTGCGCGAGTTCATGGAGGCCGATGCCTCGGTGTTAGATGTGGCGTATCGGCAATGGTGGCTCGACGGCGGCGGGCGCCAGAATCAGAGCAAAGGTGCGCAAGCTGATCTGGCCAGCCTCGCCCAACTCATCGAAATTATCGAATCAGGTGATCGCTCGATGCGTGAGATTGCCGAGCAAATGCGCACGTTTGGTTGGCGATTTGAAGAAACCCGCGCAGGGATTCAAACACTGGTCACCCTTGGCCGGGTTCAATTGGTCGGCGAGGGGCCAGAAGCTAGGCTTCAGTGGGCTCAACTTCGACCTGGTTGAGCTGCGAGCGGCCCACTAACACATATTCTTTTCGGCAGTGTTCCGCGAAGTGACACACGTCTTCAATGGCTTGTTCGGTGTAGGGAGCGATCCGTCCATCTAGCACTTCCGTCCATCCAATCCCTGCGGGAAAGAACACATCGAGACCGGAGGTTTCGACCTCGGCTAGCGTGCTTCCGGTGTGTACATCGATGAGCAAAAGTTCGTCTGAATTGGCCGACATAATATCCTCGAAATTTCGGGTTCGGGCGCACGGATTGTCGTCGAGAACCCACTCTGGTTGCAACCTCTATGTCAGGTTTGGAAGAAATATTTTTGACAGAATTCAGAATCGTGAAAATGTGGGTACATGACCGGAATTAGCGGTGTCGAAGGACGTCGGTTTCTTGACACTAATTTAAGCGACGTGGCAACATGCACAGACCAAATCTCCACATAAGAGGTGTTCGGAATGGCCAAGGGTAAGAACTGCATCGGCCTTGATGTCGGTTCGAGCGCCGTCAAGCTATGCGTACTGAAGGAAGCCAAAAAGGGACTTCAGTTGCAGGCTTTCGACTACGTCGCGCTCCCTCCAGAGACAATTGTTGATGGAGCGCTCATGAATGCGTCAGTCGTAACTGACGGCATCATTGAACTGCTCGGACGTAATAAGATCAAACCGCGTGAAGCGGCGATGAGCGTGTCCGGGAACACGGTTATTATTAAGAAGATTACGCTGCCTCTGATGACGCAGGAAGAGCTCGAGGAATCCATCCAATGGGAAGCCGAGCAATACATTCCTTTCGACATCAAGGACGTTTACATCGGATTCGAGGTCCTCGCGCCGCGTACCGACCAGGGCCAGATGGATGTGGTTCTCGTCGCGGCAAAGCGCGAGATGATTAACGACTATACGTCGGTGGCCGAGGATGCAGGTTTGCTTCCCATCGTTGTCGATGTGGACGCGTTCTGCATTCAGAACATGTACGAAGCAAACTACGGCTTCCATCATGGCGAGACGGTGGTGTTGTTGGATATCGGAAACAGCGTCGTGACGATGAACGTGGTCACCGACGGTATTACGATGTTCACGCGCGACCTATCGATGGGCGGCAGTGACCTCACTGAAGAGATTCAGAAACAACTCAACATCACGTATCAAGAGGCGGAACTCTACAAGATGGGTGGCTCCCCTGGAGCGACATCTGACGAAGTCCTGCCCCATGAGGTTGAGAAGATTATCGGCGAGAAGGCCGAAGATATGGCCGCTGAGATTCAACGATCAATCGACTTCTATGCAGCCACCGCTGCAGACAGCAAGATCGATAAGATCATCGTCTCTGGCGGCACTGCAGCAATTCCGTCACTGGTGCGAACCATCGCACGAACCAGCGGTGTACCTGCAGAGTTGGCGAATCCGTTCCGTAACATCACCTACGACGAACGTGATTTTCCACCTGAGAAGATTCAAAAGTGGGCGCCGATCGCATCGGTGTCTGTTGGGCTGGCATTGCGAAGGACGAACGAACGATGATTCGCGTCAACCTACTTCCAATTAAGCAAGCCAGACGTCGCTCTGCGGGTAAAACGCAGTTGGTGGTGTTTGCGATGCTTATCGTTGCCGAGCTTTTGGCCTGGGGTGTGATCTACATCACGACCTCCTCGCAGCTTGATGCTGTGAAGGAGCGCGTGGCGCAGAATCAAGCCGAAGTCCAACAGGCTCAGGCCGAGGTTAAGGACGCCGAAGTTCTCGAAAAACAGAAAGAGCAGCTTACCCAACAGTTGGCGGTTCTGGATGAGCTCGAGAAGTCTCGGTCTGGACCTGTGCGTGTCCTCGATGAACTTCAGTCCATGTTGAGCCCTCCTCGAAACGAGGAAGACCGCTTCGCTCAGCTCCAAAAGAACTGGAACGTTGATTGGGACCCTCGTCGACTATGGATCTCTTCGGTGAGCGAGAAGGACGGCAAGTTCCAGCTAAACGGCGGTGCAGTGAACGCAGACGACGTCGCGGAATTCTTGCAGCGTCTGTCTACCGGAACTTACTTCCATGAAGTCGAGCTTGAGTACGTGTCGGTCGACACCACAATGTCGAAGTCAGCGAAGACCGTTCAGTTCGCGCTCGAGGGCAGCCTTAGCTACGCCGGGGTGAAGAAATGAACGAATTTATCGATAGATTCAATTCGGTTCCCTTGGCCCAACGTGTGCTCGCACTCATCTTGCTGATGTCTGTGATCGCGGTCGGGTTCTGGTTTGTGTTTCTCTCGCCCATGAATGACGAGATCGCAAGCAACGAACAGAAGCTCGTGGAGCTGCAACGCGAGAAAGAACGTCTCGACCAGTTGAAACGTAATCGCGCTGTGGTGCTTCGCCAACTCGAAAAGTTGAAGCGTCAATTGCTGATTGCGCAGGAGAAACTGCCCCAGGATGCAGAGATTCCAAGCTTGCTGCAACGCATTCACAATCAGGCGAAAACCGCCGGTTTGGAAATCTTGATGTTCCGTCGTGAGCCTGATGTGACGCAACAGTACTACATTGAGATCCCGGTGCGGATGGAACTGTCTGGCACCTACGACGAACTTGCGAACTTCTTGTACTACGTCGGTCGGATGACCCGAATTGTGAATGTGAAAGACCTCGCGATGAAGCGAAAAGGCGCGAAACTGGATCCGGACGGCGAACTCTCGATTTCGGCGCTTGGAACGACGTTCCGCTACGCTGAACCGAAAGCCCCGACGAAGGATAAGAAGGCCAAGCGCAGAGGGAAGAAGAAGTGATGATCATGCGACCAAACTACCAGAAATTTGGCGGCTCTTTCATCATCCTGTTGATTGCCCTTGGCATGCTTGGGTGTGAAGACGAAATTCAGAAATTGCCAACTCAGCCTCCGCCTCCTGCTAAGAAGAAGCAGGCTGACACGAATGCTGAAGGTGCGACGGAAACAAAGGATGATTCCGAATACGTCCGCCCTGAGTATCCAAATTCAGTACGCCGAAATCCGTTTCAGCCTGATCCCGACGTGATTATCCCGACGGCGGCCGTGGCCGAAGGTGAAGTGCGAACTCGTGAGCCGCTGGAGCGATTTGCGCTCGGTCAGCTCACTTTGGTTGCAATCATCAGCGAGACTGCTGTGCCCAAGGCGATGCTCATCGATGGAGAGGGTTTTGGGCACGTTGTTAAAGAAGGTGACCGAGTCGGCCGAAATGGTGGAGTCATCTCGGACATTCGAGATAACGAAGTCGAAGTTTTGGAAGGCAACGATGAAGAGGACGGTCAAACGTTCCAACGCATCGTCAAACTTCGCGAGATCGAGCTCCGGGCATCGTCCGAAGATGGTCTCACGAATGAGGAACGTGAAGCACTTAAGAAGCTTCTCGAAAGTGAAGCGGGGCAAGAAGCGCTTAAGAAGCAGCTTGATCAGCCCCAGGGACAGCAAGGTCAGCAGCCACAGCAGGGCACAGCCCCGCCACGGCAAGGCATTGACCCACGATTCAAGGGCTTCGCGCCGCCAACACAATGATGAGATTTAGAATGCGACGCAAAGGGTTCGATCCCAACAGTTTCTCGGCAGTTTCGCCGGCCTCGAATGGAAATGAGGAGATAAGTATGCGCTGGACTATGGCCTTGTTAGTGGCCTTGTGCATGAGTTTGACCGCAGGTGCGACCTTCGCTCAAGCAAACGACCAAGGTAGGTCGATCAACGAGATTGAGACGTTCAAGGTGAACGAAGAAGCGGACGGTACGGTGATTCGAATCGCCGGTGACAAAGTTCCGACGTTCTCGGTCTTCAAACTGAACGAACCCCCACGTCTGTTCATCGACGTGTCCAACTCGGAATTGGCGGGCGACACCAAAACTGAACGCATCAATAACGGTGTGATCAGCCAGGTGGCTCTCATCGAATTCAAGGACAATATCCAGTCGGTTACACGCGTTATCATCGGGTTTGATAACCCAGCGCACTACGATGTGAAGACGGAAGGTAACGATGTTGTGGTCTTTGTGGACGGCTCGGGTCGCACACAGGGCTCGAATGCGGTTGCGCGGATGAACGTGGAACTGCAACAGCAACAAGACAAGATCAAAAAGCTCGAGTCTACCTATCAGACCCAGTTGGCCCAGAAAGAAGCTGCAGTCCAGCGCAGCCAATCTGAGCTAAAGAGTCGTGAAAAGGAGCTTGCTCGGCTTCAAGCAGAACTCAAGCGTACCTCGGGATCGGACGCAAAGCGGGTTTCTGCTCAAATTGAAACCAAAAATCAGGAGATTACCGCGCTTCGCACGGACGTCGTTTCCGGAAAGAAGGCTGTTCAATCTCTTCAATCGCGCGTTGCCCGCTTGGAATCTGAGCGTGACCAGCTGTCGAAGGTTGCTGAATCCACGAAGGCCGAACGAGACCGTGCTCTTGCGCTCGCAGCAGCGAAGGAGAAAGAGGGCGAGAAGGTCCGACAGCGTGCCGAGAAGCTCGAGAAGTCGCTCGCCAAGACGCAGTTGGAACTTGAATCGATCAACAACCGTTCGCAGAAAGTCCAAAGTGACCTGCAGCGTGCAAACGCAAATGCAAAGCGATCACAGGAAGCGTACAGCCAGGCTCAACGTGACTTGGAACAAGCTCGCAAGCGCGAGGCTGAGTTGAAGGCAGCAGTTGCTCGCCTCGAAAGGAGTGCATCCAGTGGCGATTCGGCTGCCAAGTCAAAGCTTGCATCACTTCAACGTGAAGCTGAGACCGTCAGCGCTGACCGCCAGAAACGACAAGCTGAGCTCGCGCAAGCGAAACGAGCAGCAAAATCTGCACAGACTGACCTCCAAGAGACTCGCCGTGAGCTCGCTCAGCGTGATGCTCAACTTCAGGAACTCCAGACACGACTTGCTCAGGTCGAGGCGGAACGTCAAACCCTCTCGCGTCAGGCGAACAGCGCAAACGATGATCGTGTGAAGGCGCTTGAGCGCGCGTTGTCTGAAGAGCAGGCACGTGTGGCATCGCTGGAGTCTAAGCGAGATGCATCGTCGAGCCGCCTCGTCGAAGTTCAAGCTGAGCTTCGCGCAGCACGCAAGGAGCTTGCAGTCACGAAATCGGCTCGCGTGGGACGTGCAGTCCCTGTGAATCCAAACTCGAATACGGTTCGTGGAATCAAACTTGAGAACAACGGTGAGCGCTCACGCATCGTCGTCGAGCTTGAGCGTCCAGGAAACTTCGAAACCCTTCCATGGAAAGACAGCCGGGCTGTTATGATTCTGAATGGCGTCGAATTGCCCGAGAATCTTGAGAGAACGCTTGCGAATCAAGGCCAAGCAGGCGCGGTTCGATTCGTCTCGTCATATCGAGACAATCAAGGACGTGTTCGACTTGAGGCAGAATTGGGTTCAGATGCGACGGAAGTCGTACGTCAAGACGGCAACAAATTGGTTTGGGAATTCGCTTCAGTGACGCCAGTGGCAGCAATGAACGACGCGCCAGACGAGCAGACGCGACCGACGGCCGACTCTCACACCGCAGCACCACCACGTTATCCAGTCATTGTGACCGACCCGACTCGCGTGAGCCGCGTTCCCGGCATGAGCCGCAAACGAATTACGATTGATCTGCGTGCTGCTGACATTCAGAACGTTCTTCGCCTTCTGGCGAAGGAAGGTGGAGTCAACATTGTTGCTGGCGATGTCTCAGGAAACGTTACGCTGCGCCTTCGTAGCGTGCCCCTGGATGAAGTCTTCCTCACGATCCTTCAGGCTCGACAGCTTGGATTTGAAAAGCGTGGAAACGTCATTCGAGTCGCACCGCAATCCGTACTTCTGCAAGAACAGCAAGCTCGAGCGCAAGCGCGCGCCGCTGCTGCGGTATCCAAGCCATTGGAGGTGTTCCTACTGCCAGTGAACTACGCTTCGGCAAGCGACATGCAGGCGCAGGTTGCTGGCTTGTTGAGCCCTCGCGGTTCGGTGACGGTCGACCCACGAACAAATACACTTATCATCAAGGACATCGCAGAGAATCTCTCGAGCGTTCGCGCCCTTGTGAACAGCCTTGACTCGCAGGTTCCGCAGGTCCTCATCGAAGCTCGAATCGTTGAGACCAACGACACGTTCACCCGAAGCCTGGGTATCCAGTGGGGTGGTGACGTTTCCTGGTCGCAAGCTAACGGCAACCCAACTGGTCTAGTCTTCCCTGGTGTCCTCGGATTGACTGGTGGCGCAACCGATGCTCAGGCGCCGGTCGCAGGCGTCTCATCGAATCCAAATTACGCGGTTAACCTTCCGTCAGCGGTTGGTACCGGTAGCGGTGGTGCGCTTGGTCTGACCATGGGTAGCGTCGGGGGTGCAGTGAACTTGAACTTGCGCTTGAGTGCTTTGGAAACGGCCGGCCAGGTGAAGATTGTCAGCTCTCCAAAGATTCTGACGCTCGACAACCAGACTGCGACCATCTCTCAAGGTACGAGCATTCCGATTTCGGTTGTGTCGGCCGCCGGTGTTCAAACCGTGTTCGTCGAAGCCACATTGGAGCTCGAAGTTACGCCACACGTGACGCCAGACGGGAATATTCAACTGTCGGTGAATGCGACTAAAAACGAACCTGACTTCCAGAACACTGGTGCACGTGGTGACCCCACCATCATTCAGAAGCAGGCCGAAACGGAGCTGCTCATCAAAGACGGAGACACCACTGTTATCGGTGGTATCTACACACGAAATGCGGGTACGTCGATCAGTGCAGTACCGTTCTTCCACCGGATTCCAATCCTCGGTTTCTTCTTCCGAACGGAGTCGGAACGTGAGCAACGAACTGAGCTTTTGATCTTCATTACGCCCAAAATCGTTAACAGAGCAGAGTCGCTTGGTGGCCGCGAATAGAAATCCGTTCGCCACATTGTTAATATTATGAAGAAAGAACCAAACATGGTGACAGAAATGAAAGGCATCAAAGCGGTATTTGCAGTTGTGGCCCTAGCTACAATAGGCACGGGTTGCGTGGACGCAGACCAAAGCTTGAAGTTTACGGCGCATACGCCGCTGGTTGGCTCGTTAACCACCGAGGTTGACCCAGATTCAGGCGAAGAAGTCGAGTTAATCACAGGTTGCGCACCTCAATCGGGCGAAGCTCTGACGGTGTACTCTCGACTGACCATCGACCTCGCCGCGCTCGAGACGTTTAACGTACGTGGATTGCTCGAGAGTCAGTTGGAGGATAGCTCGCAACTGCGTCCGATCGGCGCGGATTACAATCACCGCACCAATCAGAACAACGTTCTTGTGGAGCGTGCGGTCATCGAGTTTCCATCCGACAGCAACCAAGGCGGATTCTCGGCGCTCGATGAAGAGTTCGACCAAACGTATAACGTAGGCACGCAGCCAGCCACGCAGACCACCACGCTGCCATTGATTCGTTCTACCAATAAGGATCGCTGGGTATCAGTTGTTGATGGTGCGACAGGCGGTAGCTCAACTGCGATCGTGCCAGGCATCGTCAACATTCGGTACGAAGGTGCCGGCGCCGACGGCAGCTTTGTGGAATCCGCGATCGTTCGCCTTCCGTTCGACGTTTGCAACGGTTGCGGCTCGGGCGTGACGCCTGATTGTGTGGCCACCAACTAGCCAACTTAAGAGATCTGACTCAATGCATCGCCCAGCCTCGGCTGGGCTTTTTTGCGTTTGGCGCTTGGGCAGCTTGTGAGTAAGGTTCCCTGCGCTAATGGAGGATTGATATGTCGCAAGAACGAGTTCCCATCGCTGTCATCGGTGGTAGTGGATTGTATGAGATTGAGGGTGTTGAAATCATCGACGAGGTCGAGGTCGACACACCGTTTGGCAAGCCAAGTGCACCTATCAAGATCGGGAAGCTCGGCGATAGGCGCATCGCGTTTCTGCCGCGTCACGGCGTCCATCACGAACTCAACCCATCACAGGTGCCGTACCGGGCCAATATCTGGGCGCTGAAGAAGCTTGGCGTGTTCTGGATCGTCACAGCCAGCGCGGTTGGCTCGCTGCAGGAAGAGATTGTGCCGGGACATTTTGTGATCCCCGACCAGATCATTGATAAGACCTATCAGCGTGCAAACACGCTCTATGATGAGCTCACCGTCCATGTTGGGCTTTCGCACCCATTCAATCCGATGCTGCGAGACGTCCTGATCGAGGCGACGAAAGCAGTTGGTCTCACGGTGCATGAGCGTGGAACATATGTGTGTATGGAAGGGCCCGCGTTCAGTAGCGTGGCCGAAAGCCATATGCATCGCCAATGGGGCGCACACCTAATCGGAATGACCGCACAACCGGAGGCGCGCTTAGCCCGAGAAGCCGAGATGTGTTACGCGACCGTCGCCCTGCCAACTGACTACGACGTTTGGTACGAGCGAGACGAGGTCGATGTCGCAGAAGTCCTGCGGGTCTTGAAGCAAAATGGGGACAACGTTCGCCGTGTGTTGGCTGAGGTGATTCCTGCTATTCCACTGGAAAAGGAAGAGGAATGTGACGCCTATCACGCCTGTGCGGGCGCGATCGTGACCCACCCCGACGCGATTTCGGATGAGGTCCGAAAGAAGTACGCGCCAGTCCTCAGCAAGTACCTCTAGCCAGGTCCGATATCGATTCGCCATCCAAACACGTCGATTAGCTCTTCTGTAACGAAATCTAAGACTTCGTCGTTTGGGTGTGAGATAAACGCGACACCCGCGAAATCCCTATATTTTCCGGCGTTTGGCTGGTTCTCGATGTCAGCATCATCCATAAACTCGATTTTCAGGCCGTTGATGGACTCCTGCAGGGACCGTAGCTCTTCTACAAGCTGAGACAGCACGTTTTCTCGCCGGTCTACAGATACTTTGAGTCTCATCCTTGTCGCCTCAGCGCGATGGTCACAGAATAGAGGAGTATGGAGCAACCCACCGAAATCCTCAAAGAGCGCTATGAGGTCATCAAAGTCCTCGGCGAAGGTGCTTTGGGTCGCACAATGTTGGCTCATGACACAAAGCGTGGGCGTGAGCCAGTTGCGGTCAAGGAGTTGTTACCCAGCCGAATGAAGCGCTGGAAGGATTTGGATCTCTTCCATCGTGAATGTCGAACGCTGGAGAATCTCGCTCATCGGGGGATTCCGACGTACTTCGAAGACTTCGTCATTGAATCTGAGGAAGACGGTCCGCCGCGTCTGTTCTTGGTTCAGGAGTTCATCGACGGAAAGTCTTTGCAGGACATGTTGGATGATGGCGTCGAATTCGATGAAGCAAAAGTGCGGGACATCGCGCGACAGACGCTTGAGATATTGAAGTATCTGCATGAGCTCAACCCACCGGTAGTGCACCGTGACCTGAAACCCGCAAACTTGATGATGACCGAGGAAGGTCGGGTCGTCTTGATCGACTTCGGAGCCGTGCGTGAAGCCATCACATTCGATGGTGTTGGGTCCACGATTGTCGGTACATTCGGTTATATGCCGCCTGAGCAGTACGCAGGAAAGAGTGTAGCTGCCACCGACCTGTTTGCCCTTGGCGCGACCTGTGTCCAGTTACTGTCAGGACGACCACCATCAGAGCTCTTCGAGGGGCTTCACCACTTCAAAGTTCCATCGAACCTGCCCGTGACCCTCGGGTTCGAGCGGATGTTGCTGAAGCTCACTGAGCCAGAACTCGACGACCGGTATGTTACAGCAGCCGAGGTCTTGGAGGACTTGGACCATCAGTTCCTGATGGTGCCAAAGGAATCGATCGTGTCGGAGCTGCCAATTCCTCACGAGATTATCCCAGGACCACGTGGCTACCCCGGCTTTCATCTTCGCGACGCGTATCATGGTCGAAGTCACCTGGGCATGTTCTTGATTTCGCTGCTTGCGACCTTCATTTCGGGGGCCATGACCATCGGGGCGGCGATGTCGACCCAACCTGCATTTGCGATCATTGGCGTGTTTGTTCTGCTCCTGTCTGGCGCACTAGCTGCGCTTGTCATCAAACGGGCGAACAACGAGATCAACGTCTATCGGCAGGGGATTTACACTCTGGGAGAGGTGACAGGTCGTTTCTGGAGCCAGTCCAACGAAATCAGCAATCTGACCTATCGATATCGTGTCGGGAAGGGGTTTCAATATGGCTGTGTCTCCACGCAAGACAAGGCGTACCGCAACCTGGCACCAGGCGACCCGCTAGGCGTGATCTACCTGCCAAATGAACCCACCGAACATGTGATGTACGCAGTGCCCACACGATGGGCGAAAGAGCAATCGGCTGGACAGTCGAAACGACTATCCAGTGATCGAGACGCAGACGTGAAGGCGTTGGAAGGCGACTAGGCTTCCTCGGCAGGCGCTTTTGCGGAGTCCAAAAGACTCTGGCTCTTCTTTTGAATCTCTTCGATACCTTCGACGGATTTCTCTTTTGCATCCGCAATCTTGTGACGAATGTCATTTCGAAGGTCTTCGCCTCGTTTGGGAGCGAACATAAGACCAAGCATCGCGCCGACGGTCATCCCTGCGGCAAAGATGCCGAGCGCTGGGAGGACGACGTCAATCGGGTCGCGTTTTTGCTGCAGTCCAAGCCGGTCCAAGACAGCTTCCATGCCGTGATCGTAGCCGGTTGAAACCTGGCGTTGTGCAGTGTCGACAAATTTTCGGAAGTCCATGTTCACCTCTATTCCTCGGGCGGTAGGCCAATTGCTAAACTCTTTAACTGCGCCGCTGCAAGAGGAACGAAGAGAGCCTTCATTCCAACCTTGGCCAGCCGACGCGAAAACGGCGTTGCGAGGCCACCACCGAGGACATATCCAATGCCCAAAGCAGCGCCAACAACGGCGTAGGGATTCTCTTGATAAATGTTACGGAGAGTATCGTTCTTGACGATATCGCCGTACACGCGCTTGGCCTGCTCGGCCAGTTCCTGCGCGTCCTTCGCGAACTCTGCTGCGTTTGAATCTTCCATCAGATCAACCACCGCTTCTTGGCCATTCGGCCGATGAGGAAACCAACCGCAATCCCGCCGACAATACAGGCGCCGGGGTGCTTTTGAATGAAATCAACAGCCTTACGATTCAGGTCGTAAACCTGCTCTTTCGTGGAAACGTAGCGTTCCTCTAACTCGTGGTAGCCCTCCATGATGCCTTGCTGCAGCTCTGCAGCCGACATCGTTTCCTTCGGGGCTTCCTGTTCCATATTTTGAGCTGTGTTATCGCTCATTGTTCATCTCTATTCTGTTTAACGAATGCCAAGGTAGAATCCGACCGCGAACGCGTATCCAACGGCCTTCCAAGGGTTTTCAGCAACCCAGCCTTGCCAATCCATCGTCTGTTCGACGCTGTGCTGAATATCGTCGAGACTATCCGCAATTTGATGGCGCGTCGACTCCATTGCACTGCGCAGCGATTGCACCTTAGCCCCGAAAACTTCGGGGTCATCGATGGTAATCAGCTGTCCTTCGTTTGGATCTGTTTCGCCCACGTCTTACTCCTATCGAGTTCGCCACCCGCGATCTTCGGCCCAATTCCGCTGGCTTTCATTCGTTCGAATGTGACCAGCATAGCGTGTGATGCCATTCCGAGATTGATGATCGCTAGGGCGGAAGCACAGATTGCCATGCCCAACACCCCGGCTGCAACGCCCGCGAACAAGATCGCCGCGATGTTGAGCAGGGCATAACCGAGCAACGAAATCGCTACATAGAACACAAACGCGCTCGCGTAGCGCCCGGCGACCGTCGCATCGTGTTTGAGCTCAAGTCCGAACAACTCCAGGTGTTGTTGAAAGAGCTGAACAAGGCCCTCCGTCAACCCCTGAAAGGCCCGAACCAACCCGGTGTTTTCGCGACGATCGGTCATGTCACTCCGTAATGGTTACGGTCGCCAAACCAAACTCAGTCACTGATTCTGCGGGGCGACCCGACGAATCAGCCTCACTCTGCACGGTGACTCCAAGCTCGTAGGTGCCGGCCGGCTGCCCCTGGAACCAGCTCGTTGCGATATTGCCGAGCTGAATTGTGCTGCCGGCGAGCGCCGAGCTTCCGTAGATTCCTTCAACATCGGAGGCGCCGTCTGAGTAGAACACCCGCGTCGAGCCAGCGTCTACCGGTTCCGTGAAACCAGCGACCTGAACAGTGACCGAGAAGAACTCATCCGTCATCCCTGTGTCGCTGACCGCAATCGTGTTCGGTGTGATCGTCATCGATTCGACGGATGGTCCGCCCGCCAAATCGTCTCCACAACCGAACACCGTCAGTGCCAACAATGCCAGCAAGGCGCACCTATTCCTAACCATCTACATACTCCAATGGATGTGTGGTATCCGTTGTACCATCTTTTGTGTCGCTCACAAGTGGAGCTGCTATGCATACGCCCCTGCACTTGTTGCCCGAGCAGGGAATCGTGTTTACGGCGGGACGTTGGCAAGGCGGTAGGCTCAGGAACGCCCATGGCAGCGTCAAGGTTCTATTCGACGATGAACCGCCCACAGAACGTTCGCTCGTAAAGGTTGTCGGCCATATCGAGGATGGGGAGATCAACGTGCATCGCGTTCAGGTCATCTTTGAGCCATCCAACGAACCCGAGATGACGTTGGCCGAGAACATTTTGGGGGAAGTGTTGGTCCTTCGCCGCAACGCATACCGCGAAATCAGGCGCTATTTCGACAGCCGGGAATTCGTGGAAGTGGAAACCCCGAACTGGGTAAGGGCACCCGGCACTGACGTCCACCTCGACCCATTGGCTGCGTCCCTGATCTTCGGTGAACGAGAGGTCGCCGGGTATCTGCACACCTCGCCCGAATTCTACATGAAGGAGCTGCTAAGCTTGGGCGTGGAGCGCTGCTACCAAATCTGCAAGGTCTACCGGAACGGCGAAGTCTCTGCCATCCACAACCCAGAGTTCACCATTCTTGAGTGGTATCGCGCTTGGGAGCCATTGGAGGCGATTATTGCCGATGTCCAATACGTCGCCACGTCCGTGGTGCCGCAACTTGCGACTCGAGAGTTCATAACCATGACGATGCAAGAGGTCGTCATGGAGGCCGCTGGAATCGACATATTGAATTGTCTCGATGTCTCGAGTTTGGAGGCGGCGTGCCAGGAATCTGGTGCCCTTAAGCCGCGACCGAATTCCGATTGGGACGAGCTCTTCTTCGAGTTGGTCATCGAGAAAGTCGACCCATACCTGGCCTCAAAGGGGTGCGTGTTCGTGACCGATTGGCCAGCGCCCTTGGCCGTACTGGCCGCGAAGGACCCCGATGACCCACGCATTGCGAAACGGTTCGAACTCTATGTGGACGGTGTTGAGATCGCGAACGGTTTTCAAGAACTCACCGATCCCGACGAACAGCGACGGCGCTTCGAAGCGGACAACGCCGAGAGGGGGCAAAAGGGGAAACCAGAGCTACCTATCCCTGAGCGTTTCCTGAGTGCCTTGGGTTGGGGCCTGCCGCCGTCGGCCGGTGTCGCAGTCGGCCTCGACCGACTACTGATGCTGGCGCACAAAGACTCCGGCTTGGAGTCCGTGGTGCCATTCTACTTCTACGAATAGCTACTTTTTCGCGGGAGCCTTCTTTGGAGCTGCTTTTGCGGGTGCTTTCGTGTCCTTAGCATCCGCTGCTTTCGAGTCGCCGGAATCGTCCTTGACCGGGGCGGTCGCCGCACCTTTTGCGGCTGCCGTCGACCCTTTGAATCGAATCTTCGCGATCGAACCCAGGAAGGTGAAGCCATACCAATCGCGGAGTTTTCCTTTCCGCACTTCATTGACGTTAAGCAGTGGACCAAGACTGTTCTTTTTGACGAAGCCCTCATCAAGTTGCAGTCGCATGTTCATGTTCGAACGGCTTCGATTGAACTTAGCAGCGAGCTCGACGTAGCCCCACATCTCCATGCGGATGTCGCGGCCAGATGACTCAACCTTTTGTGCCACGACCTTGGGAGAACCCGAGCCTTTCTGCTCGATATCGAAGTTCATGACGAGCTTACCGAAGTTCGTCTGAGGAACCTCAAAGTAAGTCATTGGCGGGAATTTGTCGGTCTTTACGGTTGCTGGTCCCAACGTTAACTGATTGCCCTTCAGCTTCACATAACCGGACTTTGGCGCTTTCTTCTTCGGGTCGATCTCTAACTCGATCTCGCCACTTAATGTGCCAAAAAATGGCACACCTGTGATCCCAGGAAGGGCGTGTGTGTCTTTAAGATCGATCTCGTCGAGTTCGATATAGGCTTTTTGAGAGTCCGAACCAATGACGTAGTAGCCGTCGATGATTCCGCCACCGACATCGGCCTCGAATTCAACTGCAGCACCCAGGTTGATGATCGAACGGATGATTCCGAGTCGTGCGCCAACCTCTGGAAGCGTGACTTTTAGAGGCAAGTCCACAGGTTCGTCTTCTGGTGGTGGCGGCTCGTTGGGGTTGGTTCTTTCTTTGATGGTTACGTTCGATGCGGACAGGCCAATCCACCAAATGTCGAGGTCATTAATCTTTACCTCGTATTTCGGACCGAGCTGCTTCTCCATCTGGACTTCGATGATCTTCTTTACCTCGGCGTCCGGGAACGCGATCACCACTGCCAAAAGGAACGAGATGAAGCTCACCGCACCGAAAATAGAAAAACGAACCAAAGGCTTTTCGAGTACTGAAAACACTGGCTTACCCTTGCTTCTCTTTCATGACAAATGTTGACACAGTAAGCACGGCCCGGACCTCGCCAGGCTTCTTGCGTTGTGCTCTGACATCAATCCGCTTGATGTATACTGGGTCAGTCGCTTTTTCGATGCGGTCCATCAAGCTTACCAGCTTGGACATCTGCGCATTTCGAATCTCAACCCGCAGCTGCTTCTCAACGATGATCGGGCCTTCGTCCTTGCCACCCGCGCCGAATGGCAACTCGTCCTCGTCGTAGCTGGCCACGGTGATATCGGTTGCTTCGGCGTGTTTCGCCACAAAGCTCGTAAGTTTGATGGGGTTCTTCGTCATGAACTCCTCATCAATTTTCTTATGCGAAGCATCGGTCGCCATGGACTTCTTGTTCTCCATGTACTCCGGACCGGCGACCGCCAAAAGGTCGAGCGTTTGTTTATAGTTTCGGGTCTCAGAGTCGATCTTATCCAGCGACTTCTGAAAGAGGGTCAACGGGATGAAAAGCGCAATCAGCGCGAACACCGCGGCCATCGCGAATAGAAGACGCCGCTCACGCTCACTGAGCCCGGCAAGGCTGAATCCACCCTCTGGTTTTTCGATTTTAATCGCCATCGTTTACCTCAGGAGCACTCAGTAGAAATTTGAAGTTCGAAGTCAGCCCGCCCGTCGGTTTTCACCTTAAGCTTGTCCTTCTTGATATCTTTCAGACACTCGATCTTTTCGAGGTCGCTGACGATGCTGTCCACCGCCGTGGCGTCATCAGTTTCGCCCATAATTTGGATGAGTTTACGATCGACATCGACCTCAAATCGCCGAAGCTCAATCTTGGTATCCGCGCTGATTGCGACCGTCACGTCATGCATGATTTCGTAGGCGGACACACGCGGCACAAAACTCATCGCGCCGGCTTCATCCCCGGCAAGTCGTCGTTGCACATCTTTCTTACGTGTGAGCGATTCTCCAAACACCTTCTTCGTTTGCGATTGGAGTTGGGCCCGCATCGCATCGCGTTGCGCTTCATGCCCCAACTTCTCAAGGAAAAGGGCGATGAAGATCACGACCAGCACCGCCGCCGCAGCAGCAGCCATGATGTACATCTGCCGACGCAGATAGCTAGACCGACCACGATAGGCAAACTCGCCCTTTCGGAGATTAAGTGCAATGCGCGCACTGGCCGGCTTGAACAACTCAGCAAGACCCCAGGCCATTACAGACTCAGGTCCTTCGCGGTCAAATCCGCGAATAGGAGACACCGCAACACCGAGGTAGTCGGCGAAGAACCGGTCCAGATTCTTAATCTTGCTTGTACCACCACACAGATAGATGTTCTCGACCGCGACTCGCTCCTTGGCAAACAACGCTTGGAGGCTACGCCGGATGTCCCGAGCAATTGGGTTCAGCGCTTCCTTCACTGTGTCCGAGAGGATGCGCATCTGTTCGTTCGGCGGATTGTCGACGACCGCGGCATACTCGTGCTTTACGCGTTCTGCGTCGGCGTATGGCGTTTTGAATCGCTCCGACAGCAGCTCCGTAATGCGATGGCCGGCCGTCTCGAAGCGGCGAGACAACAGAATCCGTCCGTGATGCACAACCACGATGTTCGTGTACTCGTGACCGATGTCTAGCAACGCCGCAGGCTCTGCTTCAGCCAACCCCCGGGAAATCAGGACCGACGCGAGCGCGAGCTCTTGGATTGGCAATCGAGCAGGGTTAATGCCTAGCTCAGTCAATTCATCGAGCGTTTTCGAGACGTCAGCGCGACGTGCAAACCCAACCAATGCCTGATGGCCTTCCTCACCTTTGGGCTGCGTAATGAAGTCGAAGACGAGCTCAGAGATGTTGAACGGAAGCGAGTCCATCAACAGGTTAGGTAAGATGCTCTGAACCTTGCTCTCTTCTTCGAACGGGACATCGACCACCGTCGTCATCGCCCGCCCGTGTGGCATAGCCACGTGCCAGAGGGGCTCTTCAAGCGCGTGGCGCGCCATAATCACCGACGTCGCCGATGCCCATGGTTGGAGCGAGAAGTCAAACTCCGGCTCTTCCACCGCTTCTGGTTCAGCGGCTTCTTCACCGTCTTCGGGAGGCTTGGGTGCCTCGCGGACTTGTGTCGTCGCGTCGTCATCAGCCTCAGCTTCCGCTGCGGGTTCAGGCTCGCGTGGAATCAACTCCGACTCAAACCCCGTAAACAGCTGTTCCTTCGCATCAAAGAAGACTGCTTTGACGCTGTAGCTGCCTATGTCGAGTCCTACAAATTCCTTGGACATTGCACTTCCAATTAGTATTCACGCCAGAAGAGCACGCGGCCCTTCGGAATTTCTTTCAACTGCTCACGCCTTGCGGCTTTGAGTTCTTTCAATACATCCGGGTCAGACTCTTCTTCCTCGATCGCGTCTTCACTAGGAAGCCGGCGGATCGTCTTGTTGAAGTCCAACACAGTTTCGATCGTCGTCTCGGTCGAGCCATAGCGGCCCGTCGCATAGATTCGATAGATTTTGGGTGATGCGGTCGTCACAGAACGCATCAGTTTCGCCTTCTCGAACGTCACCGTCCAAGGCGGCAGGGTCGGTGCCGTAGGATCGATCGCAAACGCTGGATTCGTGACCGCCAGCGCCTGATACATCGGCGAGTACGGCAGGAATTGCGCCATCAACAGCGGGTCGTTGCGCAGGTCTTCGATGTACGCTGGAAGCTGGCTAACACTCAGGAATGCAACAGGTTGCCCCTTCTTCGCCGATGGCATCAGCTTGCTCTCAGAGGACCCAACGTAAGCCAACAGCACGGACAACGGGTTTTCAAAGAATGCGCGGATGCCATCCAATGCCATCGCCATCCACATCACCTGCAGGCCAATCTGTGGGTTCAATGCACATGCATCAAGCGCGTTGGTCGCACCCTCAAGCTGCACAGAACGACACAGGACCGAGTAAAAGACCGGCGCCTGCGCCACATTGATGTTTGGCTTGCCAACGTTGTACACGGTCAATTGCTCTTCAAACGCCCGCATGAACGGGTCGCCGATTCCATGCACCTGGAACAGTTCAGCGGGATGGGTCAGCTTCGCGTTACGCGGCTTGCGACGGCGGTCATTGAGATACGGGCGCATCTCGTCGCCGCCTTGATCCTCGATCGTGCAGGCTTGCGAAAGCGTGATGCCCTCTTTGTCCAGGTCCATGTAGTCGATGATGTATTGCATCACCCGAGCACGGTCCAAAATCTCGCCGTTCTCATCGTTCAATTCGAACAGGTCGTTGTACTGCTCATCCAGAATCATCGCGCAGAATTGCGATAGGTCGCCTTCATCAATCGCAGCTTTCGCAAACAGATTGATATCGAAGCGGCCTTCTTCCGGTACCGCCCTCGCCGTCATCTCACCTGTGAAGTCTCCGAAGCCTTCCACACCGGTTTGGCTAAGGTTGATACCACCGACAGGGCTCTCGATTTTCCCAGAGTTGAATGGGCCGAGCAGCAGGTCCACGTATTGGTAGATCTGGAAGTTACTGCGGCGCATCGCGCGGCCAATCAGCCGTCCCATATCGTCTTCGGTCTCACGACTCTCGGACTGCAGCGCGAACTGAAAACTCAGCAGAAGCTTCGTGATGTTCACCGCCGACTTCGCAAGGAAGTAGGCCTTGAGCTGGTCACGCTCGTTGGCTCCAAGCGCCATGTTCACGCGGTTCGAATACGAGAATTCAATGACAGAAGCTGACACCAATGTGATCGTTAGCAGCGAAATCAACAGAGCGATCCCGCGTGGCTTCTTGGCCATCTTCGAGGGCGGTGGGGCCGGGCGATCCAGCGCGTTCAACGTCTTAAACGTTGCTTTGGCAAGCAGGTTCAGCATCAGTACTCCAGCACCTCTGTGATGTGAATCTGCGTCTGCGTTGTGAACGTCTCCATCGAGCCGGTTGGGCCCTGTGGTGGAAGCGATAGCGTTACACGAATGCGGGTGGGCAACCGTCCGGCAAACTCGCGTCGTGTGGTGTCCCAGCGGTCAACCCATCGACCTTCCGCGATCTCTTCGAGGTCACCAATCTTGGTCGCGCCCGCATCCCAGTATTCGAACTTAATGTCGTCGACTTCTTCGAAAATCTTGTACACGACACCACCGCGCGTGATGTCATCGTCATGGGTCGTATCGGAGCGTCGCATCAGGACTTTGACCAGCTCGCCCTCATCATTTCGCTGAGACCTAATGAAGTACCCAATCTCTGTGCTGTAGCTAGCCTTCTCGCCTTCAAACGTCCGCATGTGCGCAAACGTCGTGAAGTGGATTTCGTCGTCCCGTCCGATCATACCAAATTGAACCCGGTCTTCCTCCGGCATGACGATATCTGCCGCGTCCTCCTCAGAATCTGAGTCACTGATTGTCGGTTCCTCGCCTGGAATGAACTCGCCTCCGAACTCGGGGCCGGCGATGTACGCGGAAGAGAGTTCCTGCGTCATTCGACCCAATGTAATCCGCACAGCTTGGAATCGCTCGGCGCGCATCTCAACGATGTCTCGCGTCTTGTACATCTGCGAAATGCTGACCCACATCAGAGCGGTCAGCGACGCAATCACGGCGAGCGCAATCATGACCTCAACGATCGTAAATCCCCGAGCTGTGTTCGGTTTGATCATTCTGGAGGTAGGTCGTTGAAGATGTTGAATTCGTTGGTCTCAGGGTCGACGACATACTGGACAACCTTGATGGGGAAGGTCGCGTCGCCGAACGGAAACTCGACGGTCAGCGTCACTTTGCGGACCTTCTCACCGATGTTGTTAATCATCTCGGGGAGCTGCCCAATCAACATTGGCAGCATCGAGCTGAAGGCCGCGTTTCCTTGCAGCGCGCCCTCGGATTGGTTGCCAAAGAGCTGCGAGTTAATCTGCGCCAAGAACTCTTCCTTGGCGGCTTCAGGAATCTCGACCACCTTGATCTCAGCTTCCCAGGTGATGTCTGGGTAGCCGTCGCGCGAGAAATCGCCGCTGAGCGTCTGGTCGGAGTTCTGAAAACCCTCGTCCATGATCTCGTATTCGATCTCGATCATCTGGTGCCGAGCCAGCTGTGTCGCCACGGTCAGGTCGTTTGCGAATGCCGCTTGTTGACCGGAGTTCGCCATCGTACCCATCAAGATCGTCATCGCCGATGCCAAGATGGCCAGCGCGATGAGCACCTCCAGGAGCGTGAATCCGCGTTGATGCTTAGCCATCGTCTTCCTCCGCTTCACCAAAGCCTTCAGGGGGCTCAATCTCTTCGCTGAAGATTTTGATCTTGCCCGTGAATGGCTCGGTCAGGATCGAGTAAGCCTTGCCCGCGTCATCTTTGATGATAATCAGCACCTGTTCCTGATACCCGTTGGGGAAGAATGACATCGAAGCCCGTCCTTCTGTGATGGGCCCGTCCGGGAATCGAGGGCTGTACACCTTGTCGATGATGACGCCGTCGCTTAATCCGGTCTTTTTGATGACCACATCGTTGACGCGCTGGAAGCTCACCTTGCGGTTGATTCCGAAGGGATTCGACTCTTCGTCGTCAAACAGGTCTGTCTCTTTCTCGCGCTGAGCGGCAAGCTCGCGCGCTTCTTCCGTCAGTAGTTCCTGGTCCTCGACCGTATCGTCGATCGCGACGACAGGTTCATCGGTGACCTCGGTGTAGTAGTTGCCCGTTCCGACCTCAAAGACCAAGCGATACCGCGTGTTGTTGATGCTCGCGTTCGAGTATGTGTACTTGATGACCGAGTTCATCCGCACCGTGTCGTTGCGAATATCGCTTCCACCAATCATCCCCATGGCATACGCACCGAGCCCCGTGATCATGGCCATGATGAACATCACGACCATGAGCTCGACCACTGTCATGCCTTGTGGGGCTAGCGGCTTGCGGCCAGAGGCTAGGGGGGCGTTCATTTGTCGCCTCCCGACTCAGTTCTTGGTTCTTGGTCTTTGGTCTTTGGTTCTTGGTTTTTGGTCTTTGGTTTTTGGTGCTTGGTTTTTGGTTCTTGTTCTGAAGTAGTTCTTGGTCGTTGGTCTTTGGTTCTTGGTTCTTGCTGGTAGCCGTAAACATCGTCTGACGTTCCGTCGCAACCATCTGAGCCTTTCGACCAAATCACGAACTCGTGTTTGCCCAAAACCCTGTATTGGTACTCGTTACCCCACGGATCTTTAGGGATTTCCCTGGTCAGCGGAGATGGTCCCTCGGTCAGTTGGTCCAATCGCGTGGGATATCGGCGAGGACTCGTAGCCAAATAGTAGCTATCTACCATCTGACCAAGTTGGCCGATCTCGATTTCAGGTTCTATGACACAGATTGGCTCTCGGTCATTGACCACGATGCCTACAACAATTGCAGCTGTAACCAAGAACCAAGAACCAAGAACCAAGAACCGGTTCACCAAGAACCGATTACCAAGAACCAAAGACCGATGACCAAGAACCCCAAACATGTACCGAGGGTCGATCATCTACTCGTCGCCAGCTCCCTCTGCACGCACGTCGTCTTCGTTACCTTCGACGCCATCAGGTCCAGCGCTGTAGATTTCGTACTCGCGCTTGTTGATCGTGCGGTAGATGTAGTCGTTGCCCCAAGGGTCCTTTGGCACCTCTTTGGTCAGTGGTGACGGACCTTCAGCGAGGTCAGACAGCTGAGCTGGGTACTTTCGTGGGCTCGAGGCCAGGTAGTACGAGTCGCACATCTGGGTCAGCTGACCGATCTCGATCTGTGCTTCCTTGATGTTGGCGTTGTCCAAGGCACCCATGACCGAGAATCCAACGACGCCCATGATGGCGGCGATGATGGTCAACACGATCATCAATTCGACGATCGTCATACCTTTGGTGTTCGCCAACGACCGCGAGGCCGATGCGCGAAGAATTCGTCGCTTTTGCGTTTTGCTTTCCATTGTTTCTACTCCGACGTTCTATCGTTCTTGCTTACATAACCATTTGATTGAGCTGGAGAATGGGCATCATGATGGCGAACACGATAATCGCGGCGCCGATTCCCATGATGACGATCATCAGCGGTTCAAGCAGGGTCGTCAGCGCTTGAATCTGCGCGTCGACTTGCTGCCTGTAGCTAATGGCGACATTTTCCAGCATCTCTTCCAATTGCCCGGATCGTTCTCCAACCGCGATCATATGCGTGACCAGCGGCGGGAATTCACCCGAGCGTTTGAGGGGTTGAGCGATGCTCTCACCCTCGCGAATATTGACGCGGGCGTCTTCGACAACTTCAATCAGTCGCGTATTGCCCAGGATATCTTTGACGATGGCCATCGCTTGAAGCAGCGGAACACCACTGCTCAAGAGCGTGCCCAAGGTTCGTGCAAAACGTGCGATGGCAATCATGCGCACGAGGTTGTTCACGAACGGCACTTTCAGGACGAACCGGTCCCATTTTGGCTTGCCTTCGGCGGACCCTTTCCAACGCCAAAACGCGATGGCACCACCAATGACTGCGGGGATGATGATGAACCACCAGTTCGCCATCAGCTCGCTGAAACCAATCAATGCGCGAGTCAGAAGCGGAAGCGCAGCGCCCTGATCTTTGAAAATCTGAGTGATCTTCGGAATCACGAACATGAACAACAGCGCCATGATGCCGACACCGATAACAAGCATGATAATCGGGTAGATCATTGCCCCGATAATCTTCGAGCGAAGCTCAATTTGAGCCTCGATGAACTCGGTGAGACGCGTCAAAACCACGTCCAAGTTACCCGCGGTCTCGCCGGCTTTGACCATGTTCACGTAGAGGTCGCTGAACATCTTGGGATGCGCTTCAAGCGCCTTCGCAAGGCTCGAGCCCTCGTTCACGCGTTGCCGAATATCTGAAAGCGCGCGTTTTAGCTCATCCTTTTCATTTTGGTCGGTCAGCGCGGTCAGCGCTTCGACCAGCGGAATGCCTGCTTTCAAGAGCGTCGCCAGCTGACGAGTAAACAGTGCGATATCGCGAAGCGAGACGAACTCGAGCATCTTTTTGATGTCGACGTCGCTGCTGCCCTTGGTTGCCTTTCCGCCTTTGCCCTCGAACACGTCCGTGACGAATACACCTTTAGACTGCAACTGCGTGCGCAGCGCAGCCTTGCTTTCGGCATCCAGAATCCCTTTTACGGATTTGCCGGCGGCATTCAGGCCTTTGTATTCATACACAGGCATCGATTACGCCTCGCTCGAGGTCACACGGACCACTTCTTCAATACTCGTCCAGCCCTTCAGGACTTTCTGAGCGCCATCGTCACGCAGATCGCGCATGCCAAACTGCATCGCCTTCTTCTTGATCGTTCCAGCGTCAGCCCGGTCCATGACAAGCTTTCCAATCTCGTCATTCATTTCCAAGAACTCGTAGATTCCCGTTCGGCCGCGGTAACCAAGGTTGTTGCACTCTTCGCAGCCGCCTTCGCGAGGGTGGAAGATCGTTCCCGCTTCAGTCCGAGCGACGTCTTCAGGCGTCAGCCCCACTTCAGCCAACTCATCGGGTCGAGCCGCGAAAGGCACCTTGCAATGCGAACAAAGCCGGCGAACCAGACGCTGTGCCATCGAGCAAATCACGGACGTACTGATGAGGAATGGCTCGATGCCCATCTCGGTCAGACGTGTGAACGCACCGGAGGCGTCGTTGGTGTGCAACGTCGAGAACACAAGGTGACCGGTGAGTGATGCTTCAATCGCCATCTCGGCGGTTTCGACGTCACGAATCTCACCAACCATGATGACGTCGGGGTCGTGACGCAGGTAGCTGCGAAGCCCCGTCGCAAACGTCAGATTGATCTTGTGATTCGTCTGCATCTGGCTGATGCCCGACAGCTGATATTCGACCGGGTTTTCGATCGTCAGGATGTTTTTGTCGGGGCTGTTAATCTCGCTCAACGACGAGTACAGGGTCGTCGTCTTACCGCTACCGGTCGGTCCAGTGACCAGGAAGATGCCGTGCGGCCGGTGAATCAGGCGAATCAACGCATTGAGCTGGTCGTCCAGAATTCCAATATCGCGGATATTCAATAGGACGGCGGACTTGTCCAAAAGGCGCATTGTAATGCGCTCACCATGAACCGTCGGCGAGGTCGCGACACGAATATCGATGTCCTTACCGGCCATCTTGATGCGGATACGACCATCCTGCGGCAGGCGTTTCTCGGCGATATTCAGGCCCGCCATAATCTTGATACGCGTCACAATACTGGATGCGAAGCGCTTCGGCGGACTCGCGACCGCTTTCAAAACACCGTCGATTCGGTAGCGGACGTTGATCTCTTTCTCTTGCGGCTCGATGTGAATATCGGATGTTCGCTCGCGGACTGCTTGCACAAACAAGCTGTTCACGAAGCGAATCACCGGCGCCTCGTCATCGGCGCCTGCTTCCAAAAGGTCGTTAATATCGAGCGTCGCTTCTTCCGCGTGCGGCGTTTCGGCTTCCTCAAGCTGGTCGAGGTCGGCGCCCAAAAGCCGGCTTTTGCGGTCAAACGCAACGTTAATGGCTTCCAGCAGGTTTTCGGTCGGAACCACCACCGGGAGCACTTCAACACCAACGACCATGCGGATCTTGTCCAAGACATCCACATTCAACGGGTCATCGGTTGCAACCAAAACCATCCCGTCCATACGGCGATACGGCAGGACGCGATTGTCGCGAGAGAATCCCAACTGAAGACGCTCAAGAAGTTCGAGCTCAAAGGTCTCTGGGTCGAGGTCGGCCTCGAATGGATAGTCCAGCTGTGCTGCGACCGCTTCCATGACTGACGCTTCGTCGGTGTGCTCCAAATCGATCAGAGCACGACCAATCCGCACCTCTTTTTCCTGCTGATGTCGGAGCGCAGCTTGGACCTGGTCAGGGGTGACCTTGCCCATTTTCACCAAGATTTCGCCGAGCCGAAGTCGGTTATACATAGCGCGTTCCTACTGGTCGTCCTTCGGTTGCTCTTCCTGTGGTTCCTCTTTCTCGGAGCCGAGAATCCGGAACTGCGGTCCGTCGTTTTCGAAGGCTTTGAGCGCTTCGTCGCGGGCTTGTTTGTCGGCGATCGTGTCACCAATCTGGCTGCGCATGCGGTCGAGCAAGCCACTCTTCTTCTGGAAGTTAGTGTTCTTCACGTAGGCCAAATCACGTCGACCGAACGCCTTCAAGAGCTCTTCGCGCTCTTCCATCTTCCGCTTCTGAATCTTCTGAAGGTCGACCTCACTTTCGATGATGTACGGCGTCAGCATCAGCACGAGGTTCTGTTTCGAGGTCAGTGTGGACTCACTTCGGAACAAGACGCCCAAGAGCGGGATATCGCCAAGGAACGGAACCTTCTCCTGGGTTTCGTTCTCCACGTCACGAATCAGTCCACCGATAACAACGGTGCTCTGGTCTTTCACCAGGACGACCGTTTTTGTCGTTCGTCGGGTGGTAATCGGTGCGCCAGCACCCAGTCCGCCTGCGCCCTTGATATCCGAAACCTCTTGGTCAACCTCGAGGCGGACGTACGAGCTCTCGTTGATCTGAGGCAGGATTCGCAGCGTGATACCAACGTCTTCGTATTCGATGGGCGAAACCAAACCACTGAATCCGCTAAGTCCGCTGAGTCCTGCCAATGCCGCAGCGCCCGCGCCAGCTTCAGCACCACCAAGGGCACCAGCCAAACCGGCGGCCGTGCCACCCGCGGAAATCCCGCGAAGGAATGGAACGCGTTCACCGACCACAATCTCGGCTTCTTCGTTATCCATCGTCAGAATGGCCGGCGTGGAGAGGATGTTCACCGAGTTATCGGTTTGCGTAGCTTTCAACAGCAGCGCGAACGCTGGCAGCGAGATGCTTGTGCCCGGAATCTGGATCAGGGGTCCCAACAGACCAATCGCACCACCGGCGCCCGCAACAGCGGAGTCAATTCCTTGATAGTTGCTCTGTCCAATGATCAGGCCGCGAGTGTCACTCACCAGGCCCTGTTCAACGGCGCTGTCGGGAATGACGGCGTCAAAGTCCTGGCCGATGCCCGCATTGAATCCAAGCGCGAACTGGCCGTTGGTATCGAGGCCGATCTCCATAATGACGGCTTCCACGTAGACCTGACGACGTGGGAGGTCCAACGTCTCGATGACGTTTTCCAATGCCAGGAAGTCGCGTGGGCTAGCCACGACGACGAGCGAGTTCGTCGGCTTATAGGCCGTAATCTGAACCTCGCCTGACAACAGATTTGCGACGCTTGGCCCAGCCGCAGCTGCTGCAGCTGGCGCACGTGCGGAGCGCGTATTCGCGCGGTTGGAGTTGTTATTGCGGCTGACACCCTGCGCAAGTGCGGAAAGGGTCGTCGCCAACTCCTCTGCATCCGAGTATTCAAGCGACTTGACGTGGATCTGGCCGCCGACCGCGGTCGGGACGTCCAAGATCTCAATCATCTCCTTGATTCGTTCGAACGACTTACGATTCGATACGATGATGAGTTGGTTTGTCCGCTCATCAGGGATGATATCCGAAATCTCCACGTCCGGATCCGAAGACTCATTGTTGGAGCTCTTGGTATTCTTTGTGTTTCGGCTTGGCTGACCGCCGCCCTTTGACGCGAAGATTTCTTCCAGCTTTCCAGCGACTTCGGTCGCATCAGCGTGAAGCACCTTATAGACGTAGGTCTTGTTTGCCGAATCACCCTTATCCAGCTTTTCAATAAGCTTCTGGATTCGACGAAGGTTGGAGCCGTTCTCGGTGATGATGAGGCTTGAGCCATATGGGGTGACGGTGGCCTCTTTCGTCGTGAACTTCCCAATGACCTGCTGGATTTCATCAACTCCGGCGTTTTCAACAGGAACGATGGCCGTGACCATTCGTGCTTCATTTGGAACACGTTCGCCTTCGCCGATGGTCTCCTGCGGCTCAACGATCGCTTTGCTGGATTCCACGATCTTCAGGAACGAGCCCATGGGAACCACGGTCAATCCGTTCATTTGCAGCGCAGCCAGAAACGCCCGATAAGCCTCGTTCAGCGTTACCTCTTTAGGGGAGATAATCGTGATGGTCTTACTCGTGCTGATACTGTCCGCGATGATGAAGTTCTTGTTCATCGCGCCCGAGAAGAACTTCACCACTTCCTCAAGCTGGGCCTGACGGAAGTCGATCGTGACCTTCACATTTCGAGGCGTCCGCTTCGGCCGATAGTTCGGGTCGAAGTTCGGCGGGAGATTGTACTTCTCGTTCGGATTGACGTTCTCAGGCGTCAAGACCTTCTTTTTGTCGTCCTTTTCGCCATCGTCCTGCGCGAACGCAGGAGCGGCGAGCGTCGCAGACAGCGCGACACCGGCAGCGAGGAGGATGCGAACGAGTTTTCGTGTCATTTCATTATTCATCGTGAAACAGCCTATTTCACCGTATAGCTAAGGGACTGGGACTTCCCGCCCCGCTCAACTTCAATTCGTGCGCCCGAGGCGCCGCGCAGACCGTCGAGCAATTCCATTGCCCGCGCCTGACTCGTAACTTTCTTGCCATTGATCGCAGTGATGACGTCGCCAGTTTGGATGCCAATCTTCGCGTACACACTGCCTGGATTGACGCCCACCAGTTTGATTCCAGCGGGTTTGCCATTCTTGTAGTTCGGCAAAATTCTGGCTTGTTTTGCCAGCTCTTTGGGGTCGCTCAACTGCTTGTCGAGCGTCGCCTTATCGATCTCAAATTTGTTAGGCGCGACTTCGCTGACGCCCTCTTTGCGCTTGGCATCTTCCTTTGCTGCCGCCTTCGAAATGTCTGGAGGCTTAGGCACTGCGGAAGGGCTCTTCTCGTCGCGCTCCGCAGCCGAGAACGCTCGGCCAGTCGACTGCGCCGTTGGCGCACCGCCGATCGAATTTGCCAGTCGAATGTACTCGTTGCGGTTGTTGCGCTTGATGATGATTCGGTCACGCCGAATCTCGATGATCTCACCCTCGCCCAACACCATATCACCAACACCCAAAATGAACGTCTGCTTGCCGTTGTCGGACAACAACGCCAACGAGTAGTCCGGCTTTTTGGCGACCATGCAGCCCATCAACTTGACCTTGAGATCGCTCTCGACCATCAGCTCGTTGTTGATGGGGCCGTCGTTCAAAGGCACGCATTTGCCAGTCTGACAAACCTCGCCTTCTGGGCAGCCCTCAGGGCATTCGTCGACGGCGGGTTCATCCGAGCAACCAAACAAACAGCGCTTGATAATGGGCTGTTTGAGATTCTTGTTCCGCTGTCGCGGTGACGTACGGGTGCTGGTCATCGAGCTCGTCGACAATTCGGCAAGCTCGGGCACTGTGTACGGCGCCAGGTTGATGGCAACAATCTGGTTCACCGCCACGCCTAACAGCGCAGAAATCAACGCGATTATCGCCAAATGTACCAGCCAGCCGTATTTTTTCAGGAACGCTTCCATGCCCTCTCCGAGAGGTTCATCGTCATCTCAGCGCATATAGCAGCAAGTTCCTTGCCAGATCTTCAAGGTGTTAAATATCAGGGACTTAAGGCGATGTCCGGCCGTCACGCGGAGGGTGCTTTTGACATTTTGTCAATTGGACTGCGATCCCGATTATCAGAGTGACAAAGTGTCATCAACTCCGCAGTTTTTGCCGGCTTGCTCGAATCGAAGTGCTTCTGACTTCGAATCAGCGGTGCCACGGGAAATCGCCAAGGCTTGGCGAACGGGAAGCACGCGAACATCAAGAAGTTCGAGGACCGTTTTAGCCGCCTCAGACGGGGAGGTGACGGCGTCCACTCCCTCACCGACAGCTCCGACCGGAGCATGCAGTACAATTCCGACATCCATCGCGTCGGCGTGGTAGCGTTGAACATCCATCTCGGCTGAGTAGACGGCGTCTTCCACGGCTGAGGATGTTCCAGGTAGATAGAAATGGGACGGTCCAATCTCGCCGTCCATCATCGATGTCGCTGACAGGAAGACCAGGGAACGCGCGGGCTTCGTCTCTCGACAGGCCGCCAGAAACACGCGAACCGTCTGTACCAAATCCAGACTAGAATAGTCATCGCTTGCGGCACAAAACACGGCATACGTGCAACCGTTCATCGCGTCGACCAGCTGCTCGAAGTTGCTCCAATCTGCGACCTTGTCGATCCCGGCCGATACAGCCGATTCGGACCACTGACGAACCGCATGAACTTTGTAATGCTGACTTAAGGTATTGGTGAGTTCGCGACCAAGGCGAGTACTCGCGCCCACAATGGCGATACGTCGAATCACGCTGACGCTTCAGCCGCTCCGGCTACGATCAGCACATCGCCATCCATCAATTCTTGCAGTTCCATCGCCGCCTGAAGGTCGGTTTTGGGACATGCATGTATAAGGATGTCGATCGTTGTGGATTGCAGGAGACCTTCGAGCAACGGCTGTATCGCGGTCGCCCCTTCAAGTTCTGGTTCGCCCGCCGCTGTCGAAAGCATCACCGCAACTGGATCGGATGGAAGCTTGTTGCGGTAGAGCGGAAACTCATCAGCCTCTTGCACCGCCTGAAGAATGACGTTGGCAAGATTGTCGAAGGACTGACTCTTGGATTTCTTAATCTTGTTCGTGACGACGAAACGAAAGTCACCCGCGACTTCGCGCATTGCTCGAAACAACGCTTTTCGGCCGGCCAACCCGCGCGGACCCGAAACACGGACAAGCTTCCCGGCCAAATACTCAAAAATGTATTCGCCTTCGTCCACCGTAACGACAAGTTTGCCGTCACGGGTGTTTTGATGAAGGTTCATCAAAAGGTCAGGCAGTCCCAGACTGGAGAGCTTGCCCTGGAATCCCACCTCATCGTCGCCTTCGTCGAGGGCGAGCGCTTGATTTGCGATGCGCTGTGTACGGATGGCTTTGCGGATCCGGCCGTCGAGTTCATCGATATCAAACGGCTTGGAGAGATAGTCGGTCATCCCGGCAACCAAACACCGTTTGATCCGTTCACCGTCGGGGTCATCGCCCAGAAGGATGAAGGCCGAAGTCTTCGCTTGAGGCGAAACAAGAAAGTCTGCGTAGACCTTCTCGCCATCTGTTTCCCCAGCAACCTCGTCACAGATGACGACGTTCAGTTCGCTTGTCGTGATCTTGCCAGCTACGTTCTCAAGAATATCAGACACGTCGACAGAAAATCCTACGTCAGACAGGACTTCCTCTAACAACTCCAACATTTCGGATTCATTTCCGACAAGGAGGAGTCGAGTGCCTTCAATTTCTCCGGAAAGTGCCAACTGATGTGCTCGCGTCACAGGCGGGGTTTGATACGAGTATGCCGCTGGGGCGTGATAGCGTCAATTTACCACGTCGACCAACGGCACAAATTTTGACCCCAGATTACTGGTCTTGATGCGGGTCGTAGAAAGTCTCGCGGATGTTGTCGACCGCGAACTCAAGAAACTGCTCCAACGCTTCCGCAGGAATTTCCTCGATAGGCGCATCTGCTTGCCCGTAGTGGTTCACAGGTGCGTTCTTGATGTTCAGGCCTTCAAGACTGGTCAGGAATTCGTTCGCCTTTTCCTGATGGTCTTCATCGATGGGCTTGTTCGGGTGTGCTTTGATGTGCAGAAACACCTCGCCCTTCGTATTCACATCCATCACAGCATATTTCAGCGAGCCGTAGCGAATATTCACCCCGCCGATCTTGCCGCCACCAGGCGTCGTTTTGCAGCCAAGTTGTCGCGACTTAATAATCGTCGACATCATTGCCTTTTTGCGCTCGGGGCCGCCGAGTTCTTCCGCTTTCGCTAGAATCTCGAGAAAATCCAATGGGTCCTCCTCTAACATCTACGGGCATATACAAAATTTGGCCCGCAAAAAAATGTTCGTGACCATACAACAAAACCCATGGTGAGTCGATAGTAAGTGGTCACACACGCGCATAAAGATGCTTCTCTACGCGAAGGGTCTCAAGAATAGGCACACAACCCGAAAAGAGTAGGCCTGCGGTGTTCATTTTTGGTCACTTTTTCTGCACCAACTCGGCCAACAAAAGTGTGTGATAGGTGCGGGGGTATAGGTTGACCGCCGCGGTGCGCTGCATTTCAAACCCAACGTCAGCGAGCACATCCATATCTTTGGCTCCGGCTGTCGGCGATGGCGCAAGATAGATCACCCGTTCCACACCCAGAGAGGGTAGCAAACGAAGCGCCTCGCCGACCGGCTCGCGCATCGGATTGACCACCGCAGTGTCAAACCGTGCGCCTGAAGCCGCAAACTTCCGCGTACCACGCGTCCAGTCGATGCATATGAACTCCAGATCCAACTGATTATCGTCGGCATTGCCCGCAGCCAGGTCGATCGCTTGTCGATCACTGTCCATGCCCACAACCTTTGCGCCGTTGGTCGCCGCCACTATGGAAAGCGTGCCAATCCCACAGCCAAGCTCAAGCACAGACTCACCAGGCTGAAACATCTCCGAAAGGTGTCGGTACAACATCTCCGAGGGTTCCTTTGCTGGGTGAAACCAAGCGCCCAGAGATGCCCGGACAATCGGGCTTTCCCGCACAATTCCCACTATCGGGGTGATCAGATCCTTGCCTTGGTGAACAACGGCAACGTCCAAATCCAGCAACTCGCCAAACGCATGGGCAGTTTCGAGCGCCGAGTTGCGTGAGAGATCGCCCCGCGCGGTAAGTCGTACGAGATCGCGGTCCAGTGCGGCGTACTCGATGGCCACCAAGCCACGTTTGTACTCTGGATCCAAGCTGCTCCAGGCCAAGGAGATCCGGCTGCATAGGTTAGCAGCAGCGGATGTCAGTACGCGGCACAGCGACGCATCGATCGGCGTTTCGGTAAGGGAATTTGCGAACGAAAGATCCTCACCGCGAACGTTCAAACGTCCGCGCCTTCGGTAGTTACCAGCGTAGGCCGACGCGGAATCGACAAACTCAATATCGCTCAACGCCACCTGAAAGCGCGAGTACTTCGCAATGATCTCGACGATGTTCTGAGACTTGAACGCGCGCTCTTCTTCGGGTGTCCATCGCCACAACTGACATCCCGGACATCGGTGAAACTGTGGGCAATCCGTATCGAACCTCGACACCGCCATGAAGTTACGGCCGCGCTGCCGAGCGATTGTGCAGTCGATGGTCTCACCCGTTCGGGCGCCATGGATGGTGACGATGACATCGCCGAACACCGCGAGGCCCTCACCGCGCCATGTCTGGCCTTCGACCTTAAGGCGCACCGTTTCGCCATTGATCCGGGCGGTTTCGAGGGAATCTAGATCCACAACAGGTTTGTTCCGTTTGAATATATCGAGTGTCTCTCAATACATTCGCGGTAAATGGCCGCAAAAATAGGGAGTTTGGGCGTGTTTTGCTCTTTGGCGTGAAACTTGCCCAGATTAGTAGGGATTGATACCCTCGACCGTAGCAAATACCAACAACAGAGCGCGCATGTCAGATGCGTTTCCAAATCCCGGGGATCTTTTTGAGGGCCGATACGTCGTCGGACCGTTGATCGGTAGTGGCGGTTTCGCGCGTGTATACAAGGCTCGCGATGACGAGCTTGGACGTGAAGTTGCCCTCAAGATTCTGATCCCATCCAAAGATGCGACCGAGGGTGACCAGTATTCTGGCAACCTGGTGGAACGGTTTAATCAGGAGGCGCGTTTGGTATCGCGCCTGCGTGATCCACATACCATCACCATGTTTGACTACGGCCGCGCGCCGAACGGGCTTTTGTACATGGTGTTTGAGTTCATCAATGGCGACAGTCTGTCGACGTTGATTCATACTCAAGGTGCGCTCTCCCCGAAACGAGCCGTCAAGATCCTGAAACAGGTTTTCTCAAGTTTGGAAGAGGCCCATGCCATGGGCGTGCTTCACCGCGACTTGAAGCCTGGAAACATCATGGTCTTCGAGCACGTTGGGCGACGCGACCAAGCCAAGCTGTTGGACTTTGGTATTGCGAAGCTCACAAGCTCAACCAAGACGATGAAGGGCGATCTCACCGCTGATGGTGCGTTGATTGGAACGCCTCGTTACATGTCGCCAGAGCAGATTCGTGGTCAGCAGATGACGCCGCAGAGCGATATCTACAGCATAGGATTGGTGGCATACGAGATGTTGATGGGGCGCAAAGCCATCGAGTCGAATAGCAGCGTAACCATCATCGGACAACAGCTTGATCCAACGCCTTTCTATGTTCCTCAGACACAGAATCTTCCGGAAGGTCTGCGCTCAATCATTAATCGGATGCTCGCCAAAGATATCGACGTCCGCTTTAAAACAGCGCGCGAAGTGCTCGATTCGCTCGAGGCATGGGAGCGCAACCCGGACCATTCCGACTGGAACCTGGTCGAGCTGGATGATTCGGTAGACACCGCCGTTTTGACGTCGGAAATGGGGCTCCCCGATATCTCGGATGAAGTGCTCCCTTTGGTCGAGGAGACGCCGAGTTCCGATTCACTCAGCCGCGAGTTGGCGGCTTCAGAGCTGGATTTGTCGGCGCTAAACACGCAAATGCGCAGTCCGCAGCCGGTGATGGAGCATGCGCCAGCGTCGCCATTGTACCCGCCTGGCACCGCGACACCGCAACATAAGAGCTATCCACCGGGCACGTTGAATGCACCGACGCATCAGAGCTACCCACCAGGGACGCTCACGCCGGCACATCAAAGCTACCCACCGGGAACGTTGCACCCGCCGTCGGGCGCATATCCTGCGGTTCAGGACCAATCGGTCATTCTTGTGCCCCAGGGGCCAAACAAGACCGCGATGGCACTCGGCGGCGTCATCGTCGTGCTGCTCTGCACGCTTGTTGGTTTCGTGGTCTACAACGCCACGAAGGCAGACTCGCAGCCGGTGGTGGAACCCGTGGCCGAGAAAGCCGAAGAGCCCCCTAAGGAGCCCGTTGAAGAAGCTGCTCCGGTTGCTCAACTGCCTCCTATCATCGTGAGTTCAAATCCTTCGGGAGCAGATGTTTCCGTTGGCGGAAGGCCGATGGGAACGACTCCGATGCAGATTGCGAGCGCAGACCAGAAGTATCCCCTGCGTGTGCGAGTTTCAAAGGACGGCGTGAGCGAGTTGGTGACCTTGAATAAGCACCAGGCGAAGCTAAACGTCCAGTTATCGATGCCTGAGCCCGATGAGAAGGAAGTCGCCTCGAATGAGCCGAAGGAAGAACCGAAGGTTGAGGAGCCGAAGGTTGCGGCAAAGAAGCCCGTCGTCAAAAAGACGACCCGAGCGAAGAAGACCAAGACCAAGACGACTTCGCCCAAACGCAACGTGATTGCGTCGTCTGACGAGAAAAAGGATACTCCGAAGAAGGAAGAACCGAAGAAGTCGTCTTCCGGTATCACCACGTTCTCTGTTGAAGCTGAGTGACCAAGTGAACTTTGATTTTGTGGGCAAATTCGTTCGCGTACTGCTGTTGGCAGCCATCACGGTCTGTTGCTTTTCAACAACGGCCTGGGCCCAAACGGAAGCCGAAAAGAAGCAAGCTCAGGTCTACTTTGAGGCTGGTGCGGAAGAGTACGCTAAAGGCGAGTACAGCAAGGCGATCGTAGAATTCCTCAAAGGTTACAACCTCGTACCTAACGCGATGTTTCTCTACAACATCTCGCTTTCTTACCGAAAACTTGGGAACTGGGAGGACGCACTCGCCGCAGCCGAAAAGGCCAAGACGGAAGAGGGAATGCCCGATGACGTGAAGGTCCGAAACGACAGTCGTATCAACGCCTATCGCACGATTATTGCCGCCCAAGATATGGCGGACGACGCTGCACGCTTGGCCCAGGCTGAAGAGACAAAAGACCCTGAGCCTGAAGTAAAGAAGTCCGAGGGCAGTTCATTTGGAGCATTGGGCTGGACCGGCGTGATACTCACCGTTGCTGGTGTGGGCGCAGGAGTTGGCGCCCTCATCGTTGCCAACGGGGTTAGCTCCGATATCGACGACTACGAGGCCGCCGCGCAAACTGGAGACCGTACCACCTACGACCGACTGCGCGACGATATCGAGAGTGGTCAGTCAACCGGCCAGATCCTGATGTACACAGGAATTGGGCTCGGTGTAGCCGGATTGACGATGATCATGATCGAAGTGTTCGCCGGCGGTGAGTCGGATTCACAGGCTATTTACGTAGCTCCCACCGAGAAAGGTGCGACTGCAGGTTATTTCCTGCGTTTCTAAGTCTTTCAACGCACCTCAAAACTCGTTAGTATGCTGAATAGAGAGATTACTCTGATTAAGGGAAAACGATGAAAGCTCGCCTATTAACCGTGCTTTTTATATTCGCGTTTGCGCTGGGTTGTAGTGACGACAAGAACACCAACCCCAATGTTGTTGATCCGAACAACACGATGAACAACGTCAATAACACGAATAATTTGAATAATTCGAACAACTTGAATAATTCGAATAACGTCAACAACACGAACAACAATAACAACAACAACAACATGTCGGACATGGATCTCGACGTGAGTGGTGGTGACGGTTTCATGAACGGCACCTGGATTGTTCGTAACGGGAACGGCGATGAGATTGCGACCATCACGATGTTGCATATCGACGGTCAAGAAGACATCGATACTGGAACCTACAGCATGACGGTTGATGTCGACGGCACGCCCACCGAGTTCAACGGTGAATTGGGCGCGTCACGCTACACATCTGAGAACGTGTTCTCGACCTCGTGGACCGCACGTATCGATAACATCGCTGAGGAATGGATTGTCTCTGAAGGCGAGCCCGAAAGCGACGACCTCCTGAACGGTCGTTTCACCTCGACCTACGGCGCCCAGTTCGGCGCAGTAACGATTGAGCGACAACAGTAAGACCGACGGTCTTATCATGCAGAAAGGCGTCCAGACGGACGCCTTTTTTATTGTGCGTTGGTGCAGTCTGAAAGCGATGTAACGCCAATTGGGCATTGATAGCGCTTGTCATCTGCTTCAATCCAGATCGCCTCGAAACCCGTTACGCCAGATACAGCTGTGGCCGCCTGCTCAGCGTTGGTGCACCGCAAACCCAGTGCGGTGCCTTTTTGACCGACCGCGTGGGCTTCACACCCCTCGACCTGAATGGCTAAAGCTCGGGCCTCCGCATCATCCAAAGCCGACCGGTTGTATTTCTCCAGTCCGTACATGCCAGCGAGCACGACTGCTGAGGCCAGTAGAAAGTTGGATAGGGCGTCTGATTTGCGGGTGTCGCTCATGGGCTGAAGCTGCCACGAACTGAGGTCTGAATCAACGTTCGGTGACGAGTGATTCCAGGAAGCCACCGGCTTGAGCGAGCTCGCTCACGAATCCGCCATTGCAAACCCAGCCGTCGATCTGTTCGTTAACGTTGGCTGCGTACGGGAATTGGTTTCCATGCGGAAAGCTGCGCAGGAATTTCTCGTAGCGGTCGCCCGAGTAGGCGATACCCAATGACGTTGCACACGTTGGTACGATTTCGGGGGCAGTCCCATTTGTGCACTCTTGCTCGGTCGGTACGGGGCCCTCATATGGGCGACTTTGGCCATGGAACGAGCTCACAGCGACCTCGCGCGGGTCCACAATTCGGCCCTTTGACTGGCTCAGGTTGTCCAATAGATCGTTACGTAGGGTACGGATCTGGAGCAGTGGACTCTCGCCTTCCGGGAGCGCTGCCGCGTACTCGCAGATATCGCCACCGCACGAGCTGGTTACGTCTAGCGTGCCATCGTCCGAGCAGTCGTTTTCATCCGTGACGAAAAACAGGGCAAACCGCGCATCCTCGCGCAGGAAGCCTTCGTTTTCGGCACCGGTCCCGGTCAGCGCGGGGCTGACGGCTAGCGATGCAGCGGCGAGTCCGGCTTCAACACCGTAACCGCGGGTCCCGACGAGGCTCATGCAGCTGAAGTCTTGCTCCAAAGCCGCCAGGTCCAATTGATCGCCCGTCATGTAGTTTGACCGTTGCAGGACTTTCGGAAGAGCACGGTAGCTTTCAGGTGCCGGGAACAGGTCCTGTGGCGCACACGCATTGTTGGCACCACCGCACCCTCGGCTGACAATCTCGCAGCCTGCAGGGGTCCCGTTCAACGCGCATCGGATCTCGTCGTCAGTGATGGAGTTGAACGACTCATCTGGCGTTTCCATACAACTGACAGCAACCGCCAGAGCATTGCGGATGGGGCTGAAATCATCGGCGATGATGGCTCCATTTTCGTCCACCGCGTTCACGCATGATTGGTCGAATCCAGGCACAGGTTGTGGACTACTCTGCAACACGCCAGGTTGAGCCAACGGTTCCAGAACATAATTCGGGTTCATATGGGTGGTGGTCACGCCAATGTGGAAATCGACGTTGCCGAGCCCTTGAATGAACTCTCGAATACCGGATCGAAGCTGTGTCTGCTCCTGACACATGGACCCTGAGTTATCGATGACCCAGAGGATGTCGACAGCGCTCGCCTCGATGGGTTGGTCAGGCAGCTCGGCAGCATCGAATGGAAGCTCAGGCCATTGCCGTAGGTCGCGTAGATTCAAGAAATCCAAGTCGATCCGAGGCAGCGATACTCGGCGGTCACAAGCGGTGAACGTCTGGAAATCAAACCGATTCGAGAACGCTGTGGGACACAAGAATCCCGTCTCGATCACGATCGCTTGTTGAAACAAGCATGCGGTTTCACCCGAAGGCAGCTCCACCAACTCAGCGTCACAATCCGCCGGACCGTTGTTCGTGTTGTTCGTGTTGTTGTCCGTATTGGAGCCTTTTTCAACCGAGCTACTTGTGCAGCCCACCAGCGCCAGAAATGCGATGATTGCGATGCGTCTCATTCTCCCTCCAAAACGGATTTGATTTGATTCAGTAGGTCATGGGGTGCCCAGAACAACGACAGACTCACAGGTTGTGCGCCTTCATCGTCATCCGCGGCTTTGTCGAGCTCCTGAATCAGCTCAAACAACTGCGTCTCATAGAATTCTTGTAGCTTGGCGTAGTCTTCGTCTCGCACTCGGAACGTCAGGGTACGCGCAAAGGATGTGTTCTTGTTGTCGGCGAAAAAACGCGAGAACACAGCGTCGCCAACATTTCGCAGAACGTTGTTAAGGCCGTCGATTCGCGCCAGCCAGGAGTCCCAAGTTCGTCGGTCGACCGAGATGCTCAGCTGGTATTGAGGTAGGGTCTCGGTGCCTGCCAACTCAATCCGGCCGTCGTCTAACAGCTCTTGAATTGCGGCTTCAACCTCTTCCTCGGTCGCGTCTGTGAGCACTTGATTGAGCTTTGCGAGCGAGAGCGGCTGCGCCCACAGCATGAACTCAATTCGTCGCGGTAGCTCCGCGACAAGGTCCTCGCGAATGAAGTTCTCTTTGAGCTGGCGCGAGAGCAGGGCGACCTTGCTCATGCTGACGCTCATCAAGGCAGCCACCTCTTTCATCTTGAGGTTCTGCCGTTTTGTCTCGTGGTAGTAGGCCATGTCCAACCAGTGTTTCAGGTCAGACAGAGGCACACGAAAGACACGCGCCAGGCGCACCGCAGGGCCAAGCGTGGCGTAGATCACCCGCTCCTGCAGTTCCTCGTCAGAGATGGAGTCGTCTTCACTCATACACAAACACTATGAACTTACGTGGCGAGCGTCCAGTGTTTTATGTAAAAAATTGTAAAAAATCGGAAAGGCTAGTCGTACAACGCCATCAACGCGTCCCCGTGAGCCTTCATGACGTTGCGCCGTTTGACCTTTAACGACGGGGTAAGCATGTCGTTTTCGACGGTGAATTCGTCGAGCGTGAGCAGGAACTTCCGCGGTTTTTCGTAGCCTTTGAACCCTTGTCCGACGCGCTCGATCTCCTCTGAGATCAGTTTGTTGAAAGCGTTATCCTTAATCAAATCGGGGCTGAACGACTTTCCATTTTCACTCGCCCACGATTTGCACGTCTCTTCATCGACCACGATCAGCGCCACGTTGTAGGGCTTGTTGGTGCCCTCGATCATGATTTGATTGATGAAGGGAGAGAGTTTCAGCTGTTCTTCGAGCGGCGCCGGAACGACGTATTTCCCGTTCTCAAGTTTGTACTGCTCTTTGACGCGGCCAATGATGAAGAGGAATCCGTCTTCGTCGATCTTGCCCAGGTCTCCAGTGTGGAAAGTGCCATCCTCGTCGATGACCTCAGCGGTCTTATCGGGGAGGTTATGGTAGCCCTTCATGACATTGGGGCCCTTCACGCAGACTTCGCCGACGTTGTCTTCCGAATAGCCATCGACGGGCTTTAGGATGACCTCAACACCCGGGATGGCCTTGCCGACGGAGCCAATTCGCCGTGCGCCGGGTCGGTTGCAGGTGACGATCGGCGAGGTTTCGGTCAATCCGTACCCCTCGTAGACGGTGATGTTCATGTTGTCGACGAATCGTGCGACCTCGGGAGACAGCGCAGCTCCGCCACTGAATGCGTATTTGAGCCTGCCGCCAAAGCGTTCGCGAATCTTCGAGAAGACGATCTTGTCGTAGAACCCATCCTTTAGATTCGTGAGGAAACTCGGTTTGCCGTTGGCATCGATCTCAGCGCGCTTCTTGTCTGAGTTCGCAAGACCAGCGTCGAACATGGCCTTCTTAACACCCCCATCAGCTTCCACCTTCTTGTGCACCCCGTCGTAGATTCGATTGAAGATACGGGGAACACTAAACAGCAGCGTGGGGCGGACTTCGGAAAGGTTGGCGACGATCGTCTGGACGCTCTCAGCGAGTCCCAAAGATGCGCCCATGCTGAAGAGGCAGTGAAGCTCAACTGTCTGGCCGAAACTGTGGGCCCATGGAAGGAACGAGAGGCTTGTGTCGTTGGGGCCAATCGTGAGCATCCCGTGAATTGCGTTGACGTTGGATGCGATATTGCCGTGCGTCAGCAACACGCCTTTCGGATTGCCGGTCGTGCCAGAGGTGTAAATGAAACCGCAGATATCGTCAGGATCTGGATCGAACAGTTCAGCGGGATTGTGTTCACCATGGACGAGCAGCGCATCGTAAGCGTCTTCGTGTTCCATTGGCCCGTCGAAATAGACAATCCGTTCGAGCGAATCGATTTCCTCTAAGAACGGTTGGGTCTTTTCGTAGATTTCGTGGTTTGCCACGAGCAAGACTTTGGCGCCGGAGTCCTTGAGGATGAACTTCCAATCCTTGGGTAGCTGAGCTTCGTACATTGGGCAGAACCAGGCTCCCAATCCATAGGTAGCATAAGCAGCGACGGCCCATTCTGTGCGGTTGTTCGCGATGATGGCCACGGTGTCGTCTTTGCCGACGCCCATGGTTCCCAATGCACCTCGGAATGCCTCGGTCTGCTCACCAAATGACTTGTATGTGATCCACTTGTAGGCGCCGTCCTTCTTAGTCCCAAACAACTTGCTGTCGGCGTATTTCTCAACGCTCTGAGAGTAAATTTGGACGAGGTTTTTGAAGTCTTGGGCCATGGTCTGATCCTTGATTCTGTGAAATCTGCCGGACCCGAAACTACTTCTACCCGGTCAGCGCCGCAAGCGAAGCCGTGGGTGGAAGGTCTATTTGCCACCATCGTGACGGGTACTGGCAAGGACAGTTGTCACCCATGTGGCATTATTGACGCAAACACTCACTGATCGGCGAGTCAGAAAGTTGGCACGGAGGATGCAAGCAGCGGGGCCATTGAAATTGAATGATTAAGTTTTCGGAGCTTACGATGAAAAACCAATGGATTAAAACGCTCGCAGCTGTCGCCGTATTCGGCGTCGCATGTGGTGACGGACAACCAACCGACACGAACGCACCAGCCACGAACGACGGCGTGGTCAAGTCGGTCGACGGCAAGTCCGATGCTTGGAACTGGCGAAACAACCCAAGCCACTTCCGCGCCGAGCTCAACTACAAATTTGACGAACTTCCTCTGGAGGGAGCTTCAGAGCGTGTCGCTTGGGCGGCAACCTACTGGCCTTACTACGAAGACGGCATCAACTACCGCTGGCAAGGCAAAGACGAACTCTCGCCTGCAGAAAAGTACGACAAAGCATTCAATAACTGGGAGTTCGAAGATGGTTTCATGGATCTGAAACCGTTCGATACGAACACCTGCGAATTCGACCAAGAATACTACGACAGCTTGGGACCGGCAGCGGAGTGGACTCACCGCAATAAAGGTAACTGGATGTCCTCCAACGGCATCGACGATGACGAAGACGGCATCGAAGATTCGGAAGAGTGCGGTTGGGAAGAAGACCAAGACCGCGACGGCGTCGAAACCTGGTGGGGTATCTGCCACGCATGGGCACCTGCTGCGATCATGGAAGACGAGCCGATCAAGCCTGTCGAACACAACGGCGTGACCTTCGCAGTTTCGGATATGAAGGCGCTCTTGATTCAGCAGTATGACCGCACCGACGCATACATGATCGGTGGTCGCTGCAACGAAGAAGAAATCGAGCGCGACGACAACGGTCGTATCGTCAACGATGACTGCCGCGACATCAACGCTGGCACGTTCCACGTCATCATCGCGAATTTCCTCGGCACGAACTCTCGTCCACTGGTTATCGAGCGCACGACGAACTACGAGATTTGGAACCAGCCATTTATCGGTTTCGAAGTCACCGAAAACCGCGAGGTGACACTTGAGGAAGCCATCGACATCCTCGACATCAATCTCGACAAGGGTAACGGCGAATTCGTTCACGGAATCGAAGAAGAAACGTCAGAAGCCCAAGCGATCTTGGACGCGGCTAACGGATTGGATTTGGACACGCTTGACGTCGACGCACGACTCGACCGCCGTGCTGCTGACGCCATCGTCGAAGGTCGCCCTTTCAACACTCTGGCTGAGCTAGACGAGGTATCCTACGTCAGCGACAAAGCGTTTGAGCTCCTGCTCGACTACGCGAAGGCAAACGGCATCCACGTCGAGCCTGAGCTTGAGTACGTCTACAACGACAACGCAGAGCGCTTTATCGAAGTTCGCCTGACCACGGATTGGCTCACGGAGTCGCAGCCATCGGTTGACCCGAAGACGCCAGAAGTTGAGCGATACACGCGTCACGACCACTACCACTACATCCTTGAACTCGACGGTGAAGGCGAGGTCATTGGTGGTGAATGGGTCGGCGGCTCGCACGGAAATCACCCAGACTTCATCTGGCTCCCTGTCCGCGCTCGTTGGGGTAACCCTCACATCAGCATCGACGAAGTTCGCAACCTCATCGAACTGTCTCGCAAAGACGAAGATGATTCGGGCGACGACAACGACGACAGCGATGACACCGCGAAAGAACTCACGTTCACCAACGCGGACGTGGTCGCGATTCCAGACGCTGACCCGAACGGTATCGTCTCGGTCATCGAAGTCACCGAAGATGCAGTCGTCGACGGTTTGACCATCGACCTCAACATCGAACACACCTATCGCGGCGACCTCATCGTTGAACTTCGCCACGGCGGAATCACGCTGAACGTCTTCGACGGAACCGAAGCCGGAACGCCTTGGGAAGACAACGTTCAGGTCACGGCTCAAGACCTCTCGGGCTTCGTCGGCTCGAAGGCTGAAGGTCCTTGGGAGTTGGTCGTAATCGATACACTCAACTACGACACTGGAAACGTGGTTAGCTGGTCGCTCAACATGAAGACCAAGTAAACCATCGGGACGCAAGCGGCGAGGCGTGGTCAAACGACCACGCCTCGTTTCGTTTCGTACGCCCGGCATGGGCACCAATTTAGAGGTGAAAGTCCTCTCTCAAGTAGGTCACATCAAGAGAAGT
>JAUIBR010000070.1 GCA_030427705.1 bacterium
GTCGTTGCTTTGCCTGTTCACCTGGCTCACAGACCACCTCGTGATCTCCGGCTAGCTCTGAACCTCTTGTGGCATCGTTACGCTCTTTCCTAGAGGCGGGTCCGCAAACGCTGGGATTGCAAACGCTACGACTGCCAGGAAAACCAACAACGTGGTGAGGAGCTTTGTCATCTTCGATCCGTCTCTCTATCGGTTGTGACGTTACTAAGAGCAAGACCGGTGCCACATTGTCCTACATGTGGTGAAACCTCGGTAAATCAAGGGTCTGCGAGGATTTGAGCCCGGATGCGCCGTCAGACGGATGTGGCATTTTGTCCCGAAAAACCGTGGTTTCGATGCCACAAACTATGGTATGGAGACCACAAACACCTACATGTGAGGTCACAAATGAAGTTTCAAGTTAGTGGGATGAGCTGCGGTGGTTGCGTCAAATCCGTGAAGAAGATCACCGCCAAGACGCTCGATATGGACGCGGAAGAAGTTCAGGTGTCCTTAGAAGCTGAGTCGTTAGAAGTCTCCAACGAACTATCCGAAGCACAGATCAACACGCTAAAGGAATCCCTATCCCGCGCCGGTTTTCAACTCAACTGAGAGCCAAAACTGCCGAAGGCAAAGCCAACTTTTCGCAGAAAAAAGAAAACGCGCCGAAAGGCGCAAGAGAACCGGCCGAGAGGCCGAAGAAAACTGGCCAAAGGCCAAGATTAGAAGTTGAGGGTCAGGCCGAAGTCGCAGCCTTCGAACTTAGGCTTGACCTTGAAGACAGCTTGGCTGCCTTCGTCGTCCGAGAATAGAACCATCTGAAGCCTTTTGACGACTTTGGTGTCAGCGCCCTTCACAAGGACCTGAAACTGGCCGGGGCCATACGCTACCGGGGCCACCAAGTCGACAGCTGGCGCCAGGGGCGGGTCTTCGGCAAATGCCGAGGACGAGAATAACATGATCGCCATAACGGCGATGAATCGGGACAGATTACGAATCATATCTGTCGGCCCTCCGTGGGTCTCGATTGTCAGAGTTCTGGTAACGATAGAATAGCATGGCAACCAGTCTGATCAACCCCCGTTTTGATGAAAATCATTCCGAGCCGAGATTCGGCATCATATCTGGGGATCGCCCGTCATCGAGGTCCGGCGTATCCATCACACCCGCATCCGATGGTTCGCCTGGCTGCGCTCCAGCGTCCCTTCCGTTTGGTGTGGGATTCATGTCGCCGGTGAAGACCGGCAAATCGGGTTGGTTGTCCAATCCCCAGTCTCGGCCAGATGGAAGGTCGGGTATGTCATGCGTGCCCATGTCCAGTGTTGCCGACGCGGGATCATCATTGTCCGTCGTGGAGCGGTCATCCTGACCCACCTCGGGTGGACCTTCGACACACCCCAAAACCAACATCAAAGATGTGATCAGCAACCAACGCATCGTTTTCTCGGAACTTGGTGAGTCCACCTTACATGATCTGACCTTGTGAGTGAAATTAGATTGGTGAAATCGCTAGGTTTAATGCGGGTCTGTGGTGTGTTGTAGGTGCAGGTGTGCAAGCTGGAGAATTCGTCCACTCCTATGAATTTGCGCGGATTCTGATAGCTTAGATCCATCAACAAGGAAGGTTTCGGAGAGGACATGCCGTACAACTGGAAACAAATCTACGAGGACAAAGGTGATACAAGGCTGTATCGCCTGATTGGTGAGATGCACTCGAAGCGTGCGAACCGCCAAGACCTTGAGTACATCCAGAAGTTCTTGCGTGAATCCGACCTCGGTTTCGATGCCTGGCAGACGCTTGGTGAGTCCCTCCACCGCACCACGAAAGGGGCCGAAATCGGTTTTCGACTCTGGCGATCGTGGACGAAAACCTTCGATAAGGAAGAACTCAAAGAGATCCAGGGCCGCCTACACGAGATTTGGAAAGGCTTTGGCGATACCGCTCCCAAGGCGCCGGTCATCGACAACAAAGACGAACCCCCGACGGACGTCGTCGAGGTTGAGGTCGAAGTTGAAATCGAGGTCGATGTCGACGATGAGGTAGAGCACACAGGCCCGACGAACACGGCCGTCGTCAAATTCCCAAAGCCAAAACTCATGTCGTATGTCCCGCAAGGTCCGTACACGATTCGCTTCTTGGGCGAAGAGTTTGAGAACGTCGACGAATTCGCCATCGTGGACCTGCTTCGCCGCGGCCTTCTGTTGGGGGCCGAAGTGAAATACGAAGGCTCCTGGGTGCCTGTTCCCAACCACCCGGCCTTCGAAGAACTTACGACCGTGATGCGCAATGAAGTGCGCCGCGTGCTTGAGGCCTCGGGCGAGCCCGAGTCGATCGACGACGACGATAGTTCGGTCACGACACAGGTCGTATAGGGAACAAAAGTGCGCTTGACGCACTTTCATGAAATGCGTATTCCTTACCGCCCGCTTCACAGCGGAATTTTCGACATTCGGGATGTGGCGCAGCCTGGTAGCGCACTTGCATGGGGTGCAAGGGGTCGCTGGTTCGAATCCAGTCATCCCGACTCAGAAACCACCGACAGTAATGTTGGTGGTTTTTTTGTGGCTACTTGACCAAAACAGCGAACGGGTCGGGGCCTTCAACCAGTTTGTCCAGGGATTCTGCGGCGTCTAACTCGGTAATCTTGATGGTCACCGGGCCGATTTCGTGTAGTCGAGATACGTAGGCGCCGGTCGGAAGCTTCGACCAGTCCTCCCAGGTTGCGGAGACGCCATCGACGGGGATGTTTGAGACCCACATTTGCCATTCAACCGGGCGGCCTTTGTCGTCGAAGTGCCAGAGGTACGCATCGCCAGGCGTCACGCCGCCCGAGCTGTACTGCACCAGAAGTCCTTCTTTGCGATCTTCGAGCTTCACGACCGAGCGTGTGGTGCCGCCATCAAACGCTTTGTTCATCGCGGTGAGCCAGAAACTGTCGTTCACCCAGGCCGCGTACGCTTCTTCCACAGCTTCATCGTGGTCTTCGCCTTCTAGCTTTTGACCATCCTCAAATGCGACGCCCTTCTTGGTGTGGAGATTCACAAACACCTCACGATCATCGCTTCGTACGCGGACGAAGCGACGCTTTCGATCCCAAAGGTGGTTGTTGCGGTCCGCGAACGTCCAGGTGATCGCCTGCGTGCGATTCCAAGCCTCAGCATCCACCGAGTTCATCATGCGCTTTGCCAGCTCATCAGCCCGGTCATTCTTGACCCCGTCAGGCATCGCAGTCCCGCATCCGGCAAGAACAAACACGAACAAGCAAACCAACGAAAAGACAGTCGTTCTCATCACAAATCCAAAAAGAGAAGTGCTTTGGTCCTTCAGAACCTCAGGTCCTTAGGAACCTTAAGAAAAACACTTAGGTCCTTAAGAAGCTTAGGTCCTTAGGAACTCTGGGATGCCGTTTTTCACCACGAGTTTCAACGCGAAATCGTGTTGTGGTAGGGTGCGCGCCGTTTAATTGATTTCTGAGATGTTCATGAAACGCCTACTCCTCATCGCATTGATTTTCACCGCAGCTTGCGGGTCCGACGACGGCGCCGAGCCAAACAACGACCAAAACACCGATGTTCGGATGAACAACAATACATCTCCGAACAACGTGGCGAACAACGCCAATAACGCCAACAACGCTAACAACGGCAATAATGCGAACAACACGTCCAATAACGTGAACAACGCCAATAACACGTCGAATAACGCCAACAACGTTAACAACGTGAACAACAGCGCGAACAACGGTACCAACAACGGAAACCCAAACAACACGGTGATTTGGCGCGAGACCGAACCCAACGACGACCGCCAAGCAGCCAATGAAGTGTTCTTGGGCGATACCCTCAAAGGTAGCGCTGAAGCGGGTGGGCAGGACGTCTTTAAGTTTGACGGCGTGGCCGGGATGATTCTGGACGTGGAGATCGTCGAGGTCGAACCCACCGTTGACGTCGTGCTCGAGGTCGAACCCGAAAACGGGGACGTCGAAGACCGAGCAGTCGACCTGCTGACGGGCCGAAAACGCCAGTTCTTCCTGCCTGAGACCAAGACTTGGTACATCACCATCCGCAACTTAGAAGCAAACGATCGCGACTACGAAATCGCGTTGCGTGAAGTGACGCCGACACCCATCACCGAGACGTTCGCGGCCACCGTTGCTGGCGATATGAATGATGGTGCGGTCGACGTCTACGCGCTGCCCATGGCCAGCGGGCGGGTCGAAACCGTTCTTGAGGCAGAGCGGCTGCAAAGCGGAAGTGATTTGGACTCGGTTCTGTTTGTCTACAGCCCAAATGCGGGACTCGTGGACCTGAACGACGATGCTCCCGCGACTACGGATTCTGAGGTCGATTTCACGGCCGCAGCTGGCGAGACCTACTGGCTCGTCGTTGACGCCTGGCGAGTCGGACCGGACTCGCCGTATGAGTTGAGTGTGACGTTACCTTAACGTCGTGTAGAGTAGCGCCATGGATGTTCAACTGCATGAAGGGCAAATCATTGACGGGCGCTATCGCATCAACGCGAAGATTGGCCGTGGTGGGTTTGCGACGGTGTACGATGCGCACCATATGCAGCTGGATCGGCCAGCGGCGCTGAAGGTTCTGGACCCGATTTCGCCCGGTGCTGTGGACACGTTCCGCTCGCGCTTTCTGAGCGAGGCGCGAATTGCCGCCAATATGGACCACCCAAACGTCGTGCGAATCTTCGACTTTGGGTTCATCGACGAGGACCAGCCGTATCTGGCGATGGAGAAGCTTGAGGGCTGCGACCTCGACACGTATCTGGTCACCCAGAAGGTCCTGGAGCCCGACCGTGCACGAAAGCTCTTTCTGCCGGTGTTGGACGCTCTGCGCGTTGGTCACGAGAAGGGCATCGTTCACAAAGACCTGAAGCCCTCGAACCTGTTTCTGTTCAAGCCCGGCACGCCTGAAGAGCGGCTGGTTATCTTGGACTATGGCATTGCGCGCATCGCAGATGACGATGCGCCACGTCTGACCCAGACGGGTTCGTACACCGGAACGCCAGCATATATGCCGCCGGAGTACATCCAGCAGCGAATTGTGGCGCCGACTTTCGATGTCTACCAGTTCGGATTGCTGTACATCGAAGCGCTTGTCGGCGAGCCCGTCATCAAGTCGCCAACGTCGATTGGCGCGATGGTGGCGCACGTTCAGGGCGACCACAATGTGCCGGATTACCTGCGTCAGTCCGAGCTTGGCCAGGTCTTGATGCAGGCCATCGAGATCGACCATACGCAGCGCTTCCAGAACGCCGGCGCGTTCCTTGGGGCGCTCCGCCATGTTCCGGCCGAGGACCTGCCGCTTCCAAAGCCCGGCGGGCCGCGCGTGGTCGGTATCGCGTTTAGTACTGCCGAAAGCATGCAGTTTTCGGACGGCGAAACGCTCGATTCCGAGAATAATATCCCGGCGGTTTCAACGGCTCAGCTTGAGGCCGGGCCGTCGTCGGAGGCAGAGTCAGATACCGCCCCAACGGATATCGAATCACCCATACCGACGAACGTTGATGCGCCGGTTCCTGTGGTCGCTGAGGCAACCTCAACTCCGCCGCCTAAGAAGAAGTCGAACGCGATGATGTACGTCGTGTTGGGCGTCGTTGGGCTGGGCGTTCTGAGCCTTGTTGGCTGCGTCGTTGGCGGGTTTGCGATCGCGAACTACTACGGCGACGATGCCAAGAGCACGTTTACCACGTACGCGCCGCCAATCACGTCGAAACCCAAGACGGGCTCCAACGTGTTCATCAATGGCAAGCCGTCGCATTTGGCCAATTTGAACCTCGAAGGCGACCCTGAGGTCAAGAAGTTCACGGCCTACTACACTGGCGCAAACATGATCCACGCGCTGTTCATCATGGCCGAGAACTACCAGCGCACCGCCGGGAAGCCGGGGCAATGGAAACCCCGTAAGGCTGTCTCCAAACCCAGCAGCGTTGAGTCGCTGGGGAACTCAGGTAGTCAACAGCTCACCCAAGGATTGGAGCTGGACCCGGCCAATAAGCGCATAGATGGTCCCGCTAGCGACCTAATCGAGGCTTTGGGCCCCTTCATGACCGATATGACGAATATCGAAGTCTACTTCGATGGGATTGGCGATCAGTCAGACGCCAAGCGGGAAAAGAACCACAAGGCGCTCGACAAGTCGTATCGGAACATCAAGAACAAACATCGCCAACTTATGCATCGGTTGTTTGACGAGACCGCTGCACATGCAGAGCGATGTCGCGGTGAAGACGACAAGTACTTCGCTGCTGTTTGCGGCGTAGTTTCATCATCTGTAAAGCTTTCCAAGGCGGCATTGTCGGGGCATCGCACGAAGCGGACCAAAGATGCGATGGAAAAGCTGCGTACCGACCTTGGCACCCTGCGCGAGATTCAAACCAAAGACGGTCCTCGCCTAAAAAAGCGATTCGAGGCTAATCCCGCGGCTATCAGCGCTGTGTACGAGCAGGGGCGCGATTTGTTGAAAGACGTTGAGTCGTTGCAGTCACGCGCCGTATTGGAAACCCACGAGCGCCATGACTTCATCAATGGCGCGTACTACGTGGTGCAGCGCTATTCGGTCGCCCGCCAGTTTGACAAGTTTTAGTCTAATTCGATGACGACAGGGGCGTGGTCGCTGGGTTGCTCCCACGCGCGCACATCTTCCATGACATAGGCGTTTTGAACGCGCGGCGTAATCGCCACCGTGCCCATGATATGGTCGATTCGAAGGCCTTTACCTTCTTCCAAGCCTGGATAGCGGTAGTCCCACCACGTGTATTGCGGCGGTTCGATATGAGGCCGCACGACGTCAGTTAGCCCCCATTCCACCAGCGTTTCGTAGCGGCTGCGCGCGTCCGGATGGCAGAGCACGCTGTTCGCCCACATTTCGGGGTCCCAAACGTCTTCGTCTTTGGGCGCGATATTGAAGTCGCCGCAGATAATCAGCGGGTCATCATCGAAGTAACGGGCCTCGAGCGTTTCAGCCAGCGCGTCTAGCCAGCGAAGCTTGTAGGGCCACTTATCGCTCGTGATGACCTTGCCGTTCGGGATGTAGAGGTTCAGCACATCGATGCCGCCGATATTGGCTGAAATCGCCCGTGCCTGCGGCGTGTCGCTAACTTGGTCGTCTAAGCCGTCGCGTATCTGTTCAGGTTTTTCTTTCGAGAGGATCGCGACGCCGTTGTAGCCGGGCTGTCCTAGGACTGCCGAATAGTAGCCGGCAGCCTGCACCTCAAGCATGGGGAACTTGTCCGCGTCGCATTTGATCTCTTGCAGACAGATGACATCCGGTGATTCGGTCTCCAAGACCTTCAGCAGATGGTCCAAGCGCACTCGGACCGAGTTCACATTCCATGTGATCAGCTTCATGTCAGTCCTTCTGGTAGGTCGCGGCGTTGACCCGCGTCTCCTGCAAATGCACGTGAACGACTTTTGCCGGCGCGCCGGGCGCCAATTCACTGAGAATGCGCTCGGCTTGGTCGAAAAGCCACTGGGCGAGTAGCTCAGTCGTGGGTTGGAAGGGCAGGCGCAACAGGCGAGCATCCGGCTGAACGCTCAGAATTGCCGCGCCAACAGGGTCTTCGGATTCCACGACCAGATGATGGTCGACGTTGTCGTCCAGGAAGCCTCGCCAGGCCTTCTTGAGCGCGCCAAACTCGATGACCATGCCGTCATCGTCCAGCGAATCTGCGGCGATCGTTAGCGTGACCCACCACGAATGTCCGTGAATCGACTGGCACTTCACCGGCGCATTTGGCGACGAAAGTCGGTGCGCTGTCTCGAAGTTATGGCCGATTTCGATCGTGTGCGTCATGGGCGAGTCCACTCGATGGTCGCGAAGGCATCATGGTTGTGGATGCTCTCTTCGTTGCGACAGTTCACCATGAACCACCGAATGCGCTCGTCGGCCATCAGGACGGTCGCGACGTCACGCGTGATGTCTTCGACAAACTGCGGCTTGTCGTAAGCCTGCATCGTCACGTGCTTCTCGTCAGGACGCTTCAGCAGCGGGTAGATTGGGCAAGACGAGGCGTCTTCGGCGATTTCGATCAGCTCTTCCATCCACACGAAGTCTTTCTCTTCGTCGGATGCCATCTTGATCTCGATGGTCACAAGGCTGCGCTGATTGTGCGCGCCGTAATCGCTGATCTCTTTGCTGCATGGGCACAAGCTGGTGACGGGCACCGTAACGCCCAACACAAACTCGTCGCCTTCGTCGGTCGTCTCACCACGGAAGCAGCCCTGGTAGTCCAACAGCGACTTTGCGCCGGTCGCAGGAGCCTCGCGCTCAAGGAAATAGGGGAAGCGAACCTCCATCTGAGCCGCCTCGCAGTCCAACCGCTCTTTGAGCTCGTGGATGATCACGGGCAGCGTGCGGATCGTAATTTCGCCGCGATGGTCATTCAGCACCTCAAGGAACCGGCTCATATGGGTTCCCTTGAAATGGTGGGGTAGGGCGACCGATAGCGTCACATCCGCAACGGTGCTTTGCTTCTCGTTCTGGCGGTCCCAAACGATGATGGGATAGCTCAGATTGGTCACACCGACGCGGTCGATGGGGATTTCACGATGGTCTGGGCGGTTTTGTACGTCTTCCATTTTCTCACCTGCCTCAAGTCTCGCCCTTATTAGCGGCTTTTAAGGCGATATGAAAGCGCCACTGGTTCGTTGCCTAAGAAGGTCATTAGTCGCGATCTGGGATGCCCCTCCATGGCTCGCCTGGCAATAATGCAATCACGTCGTTTAGGACCAACCACATGGCCTCGTCGAAGTCCCAAGGAATATCGGGATGAAGTAAGGTTTCAATGTCATCACGGAAGTCGGCATCTGCCGACTTTTGGTGCATGTTCGCCTCAAATTGAGCCCGTGTGACCGTATGACCACCTTCCGCCATGTACCGTGAGAAGCACCTCACGAGTAGGGTAGGGTCAACATCATCCCGTTGAAGTGCGTAAGCGATGTCAAAGAGATCGCGTCCTTTCTTTCGCTGGTAGAGGGCTCGGAGTTTTGTTCCCAACATCTCGTTGATTTCGAAAGTTGTGATGTCGGCAGTCCCCGTAAACCAACGCCCATCGACAGTTAACGGCATTTCGGAATACCCAATCTCGGAAAAGTGCTCTCGGGTGTTGATTTCGATCTTCAACCTCATTTTGAGGGGAGGGGAATCCTCCGACTCGAATCGGTAGACGAGATTGACACGACCTTCTTTGAATTTGCGTTGAGGTGAGCCAAGCCACGGGTCGAGCGCCATACGGATAGTGTCCAGCGTGTCTCCGATTGGCATGGCATCAACTTGAACGAGATCAATATCTTCTGAATATCGGGCGGGCGGATTTAGGTGAAGTTTGTAAAGCGCAGTACCTCCACGAAACGCGAGCCTTTTCTGCAGTTCGGGGACGGAAAAGATGTCGACCAACGCACGACTGATCACGAGGTCTTGTTCCACCTGAGCATCGATGCGCCATGGTGCGTGTGCGCGCCACTCGTTTATAAAAGCCTTCGGAATCATTGGTCTGCCTCAATCTCGACGTTAATGATCACCTTCCACTTACTGTCGCGAGACGCGCCCGCTACATCTTCAGATCGCCGGAGTGGGATGTAGCTATGGGCTTTTTTGCTGACGAGTGATTCCAGCATTCCCGTGAGAGTTTTCGGTGCGTCAACCAACTCCAATAAGTAGCCAAGTCGTTGTGACCATCCGATAGGACACAAACAGGCAACTTCCGCGACAGACGTGGGGTCCATTTCTTGGTGTAGTTCGTCGAGTACGGTCACGACATTATTGAGCCCGCCAACGTATTGCGGATAGCCGACGAGTTCCAGCGCGGTCAATTCGGGGGTTGCGTACTTAATGTATCCATGCGGTGTATTGAAGGTATTTACCGGTAGTCCTGCTAGATCACCTCGGGCGACGAAGTGGATGCGGACCGTTCCACACACTATTGGTGCGCGGTTCTTTGGCACCATGACCTGCAGAGTCTGTGGTCGTTGGTGCGCGGCACCATGTCGCTCAGCAGCTGAGAGCAATGCCACATAGTATGGTTCCCCAATGTATTCCATCATTTGGTCGATGAAGTGTTCGGCGGGAGTGCATCCTTGACGACGGTACATGGGGGGGACCAGTACATGGAATGAGCGCATGGGGCTCGCGATATGGCCCTTCTTCTTTAGTCGTCGAAGTTGCGCGCGTACCGCATCATCACTTCCCCCGATGGCTTCAATGGCAGCGGTAGTGGTGAAAGTGTTCCTGCCGGTCGCTGCCAGAGATTCGATGTATTCTTCGGCGCGCATCGTATGCTTCCAGAATCGTTGCTACAATTATGGATCAATATGACGATTTGTGTGTTATTCGTCAATAATTGTAACGTCTGTTTTTGGCTTCGCTTAACCTGCATCGATGACGGCGATCACCAGTCCGAGCATGAATAGTGCGAACATGCTGAAGATTAGGAATGCGAATAAGTACATGATGACGGCGAGGGCGCTGCCTTTCTTTTTGGGCTTGCGTGGGATCGCATGGGTTGATTGTGGCAGCCGATTCTTCAGATTGGGATTTGATTGCGGGACAATCGGATGGTCTGGACTCGACTCCGGCATCGGCCGTTGAGGCATTTGCTGCGGTTCAGCCTCCGCGACAGGGACCGGATTCGGGCCAGTGGCTGGCACGTCGTAGAACGCGTCTTCGGTGTTGGCCATCGGAACGACTTCTTGAGACTGCCCATCAACGCTCGGCATCGGCTGAGTCCCGCTGTTCCAGTCGCCTGGGTCGACCAGATAGTCGCCAGTGGTGACGCTTGGAATTTCGATGGCGCGAAGCTCGCGTAAGAACTCTTGTGCAGATTTGAATCGCGCTTCTGGGTCAACCTCGATCGCTTGCATCAAGAGCGGCCCAAGCACCGATGTCTTCACGCCTTCAGGAACGTCGTGTTCGCCCTGAACGTGCTTCATCAGGTAGGCGACCGAAGAGTTTGCGCGAACTACGGCTCGACCGCTCAAGGCCTCGATGAAGATCAATCCCATTTGGTAGACGTCGAATCCAGGCGTGACCGCATGGTCCTGAATGTATTCCGGCGCAAGATACGCGGGTGTTCCCGCGAATGCGCCGGTCTGCGTCAGCTGCCCGTCATCGGTCAGTCGAGCGATGCCGAAATCCATGATCACCAATCGCTCTTGATCGGTGTTGGGATGCTGTAGAAACAGGTTTGCGGGCTTCAGGTCCTTGTGGATGATGCCGCGCTCATGGGCGAGGGCGAGGGCCTCAAGGCAGCCTTCAAAGAGCTTGCGAGCACGATATGGATGCATCGGCCCGTTGGTGCGAAGCTCAACATCCAGGTCCCAGCCCTGCAACTTCTCCATCGCGATGTAAGGTTGCTGAGTCTCAGCAATCACGCCGAAATCGAAGATGCGGACGACGTTGGGATGCTCGAAGTTCGCGGCGATTTTGGCTTCACGCTGGAAACGCCGGATGAAGTTGTCGTCACGAGTGCCGCGCGCAACATCGAGCACCTTAAGCGCAGCTGGGCGCTCAAGCGTAATGTGCTCGGCGTGATAAACCTGTGCAAATCCGCCTTCGCCAATCAACTGAACGACGCGGTATCTGTGGTCGATCACCATTCCAGGTTGTAGTTCAACCAGCTTCTCCATGCGGTCAGTGTATACCTTTCAAGCGGCCATTCCCACATCGGCGTTACTGCGAAATCTGTGAGGTTGAAAATTCGGAAAAATGCCGCCATAGTGCGCTCCCTTTTCAAGGACGATTCGAAGGAGCGGTGTGCCATGAAAGAGCGCGCTAACAAGGTTGTAGCCATCGCAAATCAGAAGGGCGGAGTCGGAAAGACGACGACGTCCGTCAACCTCGCAGCATGCCTTGCGGACGCGGGTTGCAGCGTTGTGCTCGTCGACCTCGACCCGCAGGGCAATGCCACCAGTGGTTTGGGCTTGGACCGCGACAACGTGGAGTCCGGCACGTACCACGCACTCATCGGTGAAGTTGGAATCAAGGATTCTCTGCTTCCAACGATGTACGAAACGCTCCGTGTGCTGCCATCAAACACCGATTTGGCGGGTGCCGAGATTGAGCTTGTCGACCACGAATCACGTGAGTTTCGACTGCGTGAGGCGCTCGCAAACGCCGACGTCGATGTCGACTTCTTCATCGTCGATTGCCCACCAAGTCTGGGCCTTTTGACCATCAATGCGCTAGCCGCTTCCGACACGGTCTTGATGCCGGTTCAGGCTGAGTACTACGCGCTTGAAGGGGTAGGGCAGCTGGTGCGCACGGTGGAGCTGGTGCGCGAGCACTTGAATCCAGAATTGGCCTTGGAAGGCGTGCTGCTCACGATGTATGACGCACGTACGAATCTCAGCGAGCAGGTTGCAGCCGACGTTGAGAGCTATTTTGGAAATTTGGTCTTCGATACGATCATCCCACGCAATGTGAAGTTGAGCGAGGCTCCCTCACACGGCAAAGCGGTCATCAGCTACGACGCTACGTCGCGTGGCGCACGTCGTTATCGAGACTTGGCCCGTGAGTTTCTGGATAGGAACCGGGCAATCGCATAAGACGCTATGGCCACGACTTCAGAAGATAAAAAGCCACGAAAAGCGCTGGGCAAGGGCCTTGGTGCGCTGATCCCAACCACCAAATCGGATGGCGAAGGTAAGACCTTCTTCAGCTGTGACGTGGGTCGGATTCGCGCAAACCGAGACCAGCCGCGCAAATCCTTTGCTCAAGAGGCATTGGAAGAGTTGGCTGCTTCCATCAAACAATCTGGACTCATCCAGCCACTGGTCGTGCGTCAGCTCGACGACGGCAAGTATGAGCTGATTGCAGGCGAGCGCCGTTGGCGCGCTTGTCAGCTGGCGGGCATCAAAGAAGTGCCGGTCGTCGTCAAAGACTTGTCCGACGATGACGCATTTGTGGTGGCTCTGATCGAGAACATTCAGCGCGAAGACCTCAATCCGCTGGAAGAGGCGCAAGCCTATCGCCGTCTGGTCGACGAGTTCTCGCACACGCAACAATCGGTTGCTGAACGCGTTGGAAAGTCACGTTCCGCCGTCGCAAACTCACTGCGATTGCTAAATCTCTCGCCGAAAATCCAAGACATGGTTGCCGACGGCCAGCTCAGCGCTGGACACGCGCGAAACCTGGTCAGCATGAAAGAGGAAGAAGCCCTCGAACTTGCTGACGTCATGGTGAAACACGGATTTTCGGTGCGTGAGGCCGAAGAGCTGGTTCGCGAAACCAAGAACGGAACGAAGACCAAAAAGTCGTCTTCAAAATCCTCGCGCTACCGCGATGACGCCAACGTGCGCGATATCGCTGAAAAGCTCCAAGAGGCGCTTGGAACCAAGGTCACCCTCAAAGACCTTCGCGGCAAAGGCCGCATCGAAATCCACTACGACGACTACGATGTGCTGCAAGCTGTGCTCGAGCGCATCATCGACGTGGAATAGATCCAGTCTAACGAAAGCTTCCAATTTTTAGTGCTTTGTTGAATCCAAAGTGCTCCCATGTTCGTTTAAGAGGGTGAATCAACAAGGCCAGGAAGCCGTTTGAAGTTAGCTCGCGTAATCTTATCCACGATCAAAGGTGTCTATGACATCCTCGCGTCGTACCTTCTGGCTTTCATCCTGCCATTCGCCTTGGCCGCATTCGGCCTACACCTCGTCGCCACATTGCTCGCCCATTCATGGGAGTTTCAGACCTCACTCGAGATGTGGGAAGCCGCGTCGAACAAGGTCGGCATCGGTGACGAATACCTGCGGCTCATCGCGGTCTTGCCCGCGCATATCCTGTTGTACCTGGGACTTCGCCGGCCCAAAGAGTTCGTGCAGCCATACTTTGAGGCAGGTGTAGACAAGGCCATCGCCGCCTTTCACAAGGTCACCACGTACCTCCCCAGTGCACGGACATTTGGCGAGCTGTTCTTCTCGCTGACCGTGACGGCATTGCTGATTCCGTTCGTTCTGCAGCCGACGTTGGTCCACGGGATGGGCACGAACTCATGGGTGCAACGCGGCGCAAACCTGCTGGATGGAACGGCGAGCGCCGAATTGGTGAGCTCGACGGTTGGGTTGTATCGCAAGCTCTACGCGACACCGGTCTATGTTGAAGGCGTCGACAGCGATGAGGTCGATAAAGCCATCGCACAGGTCGAGCAAAGCGAAGCGACCGCACCACCGATTCCAACTGGCAAACAGCCCATGATGGACCGATGGAATCCGTATATTGCGGCGGTTGCGGGCGAGGACGCCGACCAGTTTGCGTACATCAAAGCGTTCATGTGGGTTGAATCGGCTGGACGTCAATATGCGGTTTCGCACACGGGCTGTGCGGGTCTGATGCAGTTCTGCAGCGGTACCGCCCGCTCGCAACCCTACAAGGACGTGTTCGGGGTCGGTCAGGTCTACAATTGTGGCTGCCGAACCAAGGATTGCCGCGTACCGCGTGAGGTTCAGCGTGACTTGGAGAGTGGCGACCCAGAAGCCATCAACCGCCAGAAATCAAACTTCCCTTGTGAGCTTACGGACGCTCGATTCGACCCCAAGAAGGCCATTGCTGCAGGCGGATTGTACGTGGATCGGCTTCGCAAAGCATACGGCGGCAATATCTACCTGATGTATATCGGCTACAACTCCGGCCCCGCCGTGGCCTCGAAGGTCTGGCGCGCTGTTGGTCGCAATCCGAACGCAAGTCTCGAAGAGATCAATCAACACCTGGCCATTGCAATGCTCCCACACTACGGCGATGGTTCGGCACGACGCGCACGAAGCTTGGTTCGGACGCACCTTCCAAAAATCAAAAAGGCTTTCGATAAGTATCGGGCAGCCGGTCTGCCATCCGACATCGTCGAGACGCCTGCAGACGTCCCAGAGGTGGACCCAAGCGAAGTGCCCATGGTTCCAGCACCTGCGGTGCCTGCGGGCAAGCAGTAGCTAGACCGGGCGAACGCCGTCTTTGCGCCACGGACGCTCGATGGTCTTGTTCTTCGCCAACTCCAATCCAGCCACGATGTAATCGCGGGTTTCGCGAGGGTCGATGACCTCGTCGATATAGCCTTTGCCTGCGCACTTGTAGATGTCGATGAAGGGGCGCAATCCCGCGACCATCTGAGCTTTCACTTCCTCAGCATTCGGATTTCCTTCGAGCATGCGGCGCGCAAAGATATTCACCATGCCTTCGGGGCCCATGACGCTGATTTCAGCCGTAGGCCATGCGACAATGAGGTCTGGCTCGTAGGCGCGTCCACACATCACGTAGTAGCCAGCGCCATAGCACTTGCGCACCAGCACCGTAATCTTCGGTACGGTGGCTTTGGAGACCTCGTAGAGCATTTTCGCGCCATGGCGGATAATGCCTTCGCGCTCGACTTTGCTGCCGATGATGAAGCCCGGCACATCCTGGAAGAAGACCAGCGGGATATTGAACGAGTCGCATAGGTTGATGAATCGTGCCGCCTTGTCCGCTGAGTCCACATCCAGAATGCCGCCCAGATGACTGGGGTTGTTGGCGACGACGCCGACCGCGCGGCCTTGGATGCGGGCGAACGTTGTGATGAGGTTTGGCGCGAAGAGCGGCTTCATCTCGAACATCGAGTCTTCGTCGAACACGTACTTCAGGAGCTTCTTCATGTCGTACGCGCGGCGAGTGCTCTCGGGCAGCACGTCGATGAGCTTCTCGCGGTATTTTCCGCCGTCATCGTCGCGCTCGGGGTCGTGAATTTCTTCGTGTTCTGGCGAGATTTCTTCGCAGTTCGACGGGAAGTAGCTGAGGTAGTCGCGGATGGCGGTCAGGCATTCCTCGTCGTTTTCGTACATCTGGTCGGCGACACCGCTTTGTTTGTTGTGCACGGTCGCGCCGCCGAGGGACTGCTCATCGATCTCTTCGCCAACCGCCGCTTTGACGAGCGGAGGGCCACCCAGAGCCATCGAGCTGGTTCCGTCGACCATCGGCACGAAATCAGCTAGCCCAGGGATGTACGCCGTTCCTGCGGCGCCAGGGCCGACCATCGCGGCAACTTGAGGGACGACGCCGGACATGTGGACCTGTTCGCGGAACAAAAACCCAGACAGCGCAAAGTTGCTAATCTGCTCTCCATTGATGCCGCCACCGCCTTGGACACGTGCGCCAGCGCTATCGATCAGCCAGATCATCGGCACACGGTTCTTCAGCGCGAACTCACGAGCACGCGTAACCTTGCGCTCGCTAACATCGCCGATCGAGCCGCCAAGGACGGTAAAGTCGTACGCTGCGCAGACCGCCGTTCGGCCGTTGATCTTGCCAAAGCCAGTGATGACGCCGTCTGCTGGGCTCAACACGTCTTCCTGTGGAACCGGCTCGCCGTTGGCGTGGAAAAACGCATGCATCCCAAATTCAGTGAACGTGTCGTCGTCGAACAAGAAGTCGACACGCTGCCGCGCATCCATCTTTCCACGCTCATGCTGACGGGCGACACGTCGCTCGCCGCCCATTTCAAGGGCCTTCGCACGTTTCTCTTGGAGCTCCGCCACCAGGGCACGCATCTTTTCGTTCTGCTTTGCCATTTCCAATCCTCAGCTGAAGTGAGTGAACACTAACTAGAGGTCGGGTGATTCATCAATCAGAAAATGACTAGTGGCTAGGGGGCTAGCGGCTAGGGGGCTCGCGGCTCGCGGCAAACGTTACCGAAATCTTGTCGCCCGGGGTAAGGCGCAGAGGAGCCGTGGTTCTGGTGGATGCTGCACCAGACGAATTTGAAATGGTCAATCCCTCACCTGCTTCGATGGCGACGGTCGTTTCTGGCAAGCCCTTGGCCGGCTTTTGCCGAATATGAAGGGTGCGCTGCGGCACGGCGTCGAGCTCGTAGGTCAACAAGATTGCGGCCGAAACAGGCTTGCCGGGTTTGTTCTCGAACTTCACTTCAGGTGGCAGCATCTTTGGCTTCTCGCCTTCGACCTCGAACTCAAGGCCTAGCAACGCCAGGCGGCTGATTTCGGGGGTCGCCAACAAGACCTCGCTGCCATCGATGCGAGCGTTTCGATTGACGTCGTACTTCGCCATGAACCGCTCGGAGCGGTCGCCTGGGGCCTCGTTGTAGATGACCAGAATCTGGACTTTTGTGGCGTGGACTTGGGCGATGATCGAGCGTTCGACCTTGAGGTCGTGCGCATGTGCTGTGGCCGAGAGCAGCCACAGCACACAGAAGAGCAGGGCGCTAGTGCTGGTGGCCGAAGTTCTCAAAGATCATCCGAAGGTCGCGGGTCGTCGTGCCGACAGGGCGCTTGAATGGGTTCTCATGCCCGTGAATCTTGACCGGCATCGGCGCCGCTTTCAGGCGTAGTTGGTCAAGACGACGTACATCTTCCAAGCTCATTAGCGCATTTGCTGCGACGAAAGCGCCGTCTTTGCAGCGGAACACTTCAGGCTCTGGAGGCGTGAACTGGCCATCACCGTCGGCGATCACCCAGATTGGGTTGGTCATAGCGAACGGTGTCTGTGGGAAGATGAGCGCTGGCTCCAGACCTTCGACTCCGCCGCCGAAACCGAACGCACCAGCGAGGCTGCCGATGACCGCATCGAAGTTAAACGGTGGGATTTCCTGTGGGGTCAGCACTGGGAACATGTTCTGGTCGCCTTCGGCTTCCAACACGAACCACGAGTCAGCGGCCACATCGACAGTGAACTCCTCAGTGTACGTTCCGTCCTCGCCCAACTGAATTGGCAGCCACCCACCCGCGTTTTCGTTTTGGCCCGGAAGGCCGCGTACGACCTCACCGTTTTGAAGAATGCGAATTCGGTCAGTTCCGACCCAATCTGCGGCTGCGACATGGACCTTAATGGTCACACTGCCACTTGCTTCCAATTCGCTACCAATCGGCTCGCCGTCAATCTCCATCGTAATGAACGGCCCGTTGGTCACGATATTGCGGTGCTCTCGCATCGCTTTGACAAGGTCTGAGTCCTTGTAATCGCGGGGGCGGTCCTTGCCAGCGAAGAAGTAATTTCGGGGATAGCCGACCTCGTCGAGGTTATCGCCGTGACTGTCGGAGTTGCCGGTCGCCGTGTAGCGCTTGTACGAACCGTCGGGCCGCGGGAAGTTCAAGATATTGTAGTAATCGTCCAAAACGCCTGGGAAGACGACGTCGTCCCCATCGCACAGAATCACGCCCTGATTGGGGATCTGGTCCATCACGTAGGCGCTCACACCTTCTTCGATCTCGGTGTCGGACAATGCCATGATTTGGGCTTCGTCCAGATCCGGGAATACGACGGCGTAGAAGTCCTCCGGCGTGTCGTAGAGAGCCGCGGTTTGTTCCTTTAGGCCATCAAACACATCTTGTGGCAGCACATCCGGGCCGTCAGTCGCCGTCTTGTCGTACGGCATGCGGAAGTGGCGGATTTCCTCGAAGTGCTTGCCGTTGAAGACCTCCATCGCATCAAAGTCCCATGAGAACGTCGACTTGTATTCAAGTGGCTCGCCATTTTCGTCGTAGATGGTCTCGATAAACGCCGGGCCAGTCGGGCTCACCAACGTCGCTGTAATGCGGTCCTGACCTTCGGCTTGGTTGAACGCCAGATCAACGGTCGTGTCGAACGCATCGACATTGTGTTGATAGAAATAACCAAGGATGGGCGTGCGTGCATGGTTGGCTTGCACGATGTTTCCGGATTCCGGCGCCATATCTCGCAGAGCGTTGAATATGGTCTGCGGCGGAATCTCCTGCCATTTGATGGAACCACGGCTCATCGAGTCCAGATCGCGCGCGACCGGGAATGCATTGAAGTGGCCAGCCTCAAATGTTGTCAGCTCAAGGCCCACCGTGGAGTTTACGAACTGCTCCATCTGCGTTTGGCGAATCGCTGGACCGTAGTCCGTCACGTAGTTGTGGTCGGTGGAAACCGCGATCTCGAGGCCTTCTGCGGCTGCAGACTTGATTCGTCGATCAAGCTCAAGGCCACTATCGATGGAGCCCGCAGCGTGGAGGTGGAAATCGCCGGCGAGGTAGCCCGTCGTGTCGACTGTCCGCTCGATCTTTGCGACCACGGTTTCAACGCCACCTGGTTTGAGCGAAACCTCCTTTGTGAACACATCGTATTCTGGACCACGGCTCACGTGCACGACGTACGAGTCCGATGGGCGAACGTTCATCGTGACGTGACCTCGATGGTCAGTGAACGCGGTCTGCTCAAGAAAACGTCGGGTGTTCGGGTCTTCCGTGTCCGGAATCATGTCCGATGCACGCCAGCTTTCTCCAGCTTGTAGGTCGAATAGGAAGGACCGAGTCTCCTGGCCTGGGAAGTAGTCATGTGTGCCGACCACAGAGACCTTCGCGGGCACTCGGGCACCATTGGAGTCGACGACCTGCACCTGAAGGTAAGACGTAGACTCGGCGAACGCTTGGATGAACGCGCCGTCGCTGCCCACCTTGACGTATTTGTAATCCGAGAGCGGGCGTCCGCTGCCTCGTACCCGGTAGCAGTAGTCGCCGGGCACCATCTCAAGTTGGAACGTTCCGCCACTGGGGACGTGCACCTGGTTGACGATGGTTGTGCCGGAGCAATCCGAGCCATTGGTTGTATAGAACAGCATGTCCAGGTCACCCGCGGTTTCGCGGGTCACTCGGTCGAATACGCGCCCGATGACCTTGGTCGTCTTGATGTTCTTGATTCGGTACAACTCTTCGTAGATGGAAGCGACGTCGCCGTCACCGATGATGAAGTAGTTTGTGAACGTGTAGCTAGATGGCGACGCGTCGCCCTGAGCGGCTTTGCAGTTGTCCCATTCGTCGCGGCATGCGTTTGCATCCGCACCGCTCAGCTGACCGCAGACAGCGTCCGCGGATTCACCACCGTTGCAGAAGTTCGGGGCCATCGTCTCTGGTCCCTGGCTCGAGAACACACCGCCAAAACCGGATGCGTAGAACAGGAAGAGCAGGTCGTCAGGTTGGGCGTCTCCGCCGTATAGTCCGCCATCTTGATCGCGCTGGTAGACGAAGTTGTTTTCGGGGTCTTCGACAGTTGCGAAGCCGTAGTTGACGCCGAGGTCGGTCGAGGATGCGACGACATTCGTCAACAAACCTGGGAAGCCGGGAAGGGGCACCGCAGTCTGGTAGGACTCATCGAGCCCGAATCGCAGGTCATAGCCCACGCCAGGGATGAAGATGTGCGACTTCTTTCCGAAGCCAAGCACATGTCCGGTTGGAATGCGAAACCCGTCCAAGTCCAAACCAATCAGGGTTTGGACGACCGTCTTGATGGTGTCCGACGGAAACTCGAGCGTTGTGAAACTGATATTTGTAAGCGTCGATTCGATGCGGATGTGGCTTGTGCCAGGTTCCAAGATGTACCGAGTTCGGAATTCGACCTGAGGCTCACCGTTGGAGTTCGCTGGGACGCCGTTCAGGACGTCGGCAAGGTCCACCGGATAGCTGTTGATCATGACCTGATTGAGGTAGCGCAGCATCGTGATGAATTCACCACCACGGCCTTTCACCTCAACAATCGCCGCCTTTCCATCGCTTCCGTCGTTGATGACGTCGATGTTTTCCGGGTCGATCATTTCAAGGAAGAAGACCGGGAACAATTCACCGAACGTGTCGCGTCCCTTTCCACCCAATGCGTTGCCGGGTTTGTGCCGCGCGAGGTCCGCATCGATGAGCGAACCACCAAATACACCGGAGCCCCGATTGTAGGTCTTGTCTTGAACGACAACGCGAATCTTGTCGTTTTCGAGCATGAAGTCGCCGACCTCACCCAGTGCCGTTGGGCCACCGATGAGCTGAGTGCGACTGGTCACGCGATATGCACGCGACTTCGAATCGGACTCGCTGGAGCACGAACCTGCAGTCATTGTCGCCAACACCACAAGCCCGGCCAACAGAGCGAATCCGCTCGCGCGTGCGATTGTTTCCATTCGGTTGTTCACTGAAGACCTCATCGTTACTACCAGGTCACTTGGAAGAGGAGGTCGAAGCGGTCATTGTCGAGCTCAACCGCTTCCTCTTCTTGCGTGAATGTGTAGTTTACCATCAGGCGGATCGGGTATCGAGGCGTGAAGTTTAAGCCCACCGTGTAATGGGTTCGGGCACCTTCGATAAGATCGACATCGTTACCGGAGTCCAACGACTCTGGATCGTAAAACGCGTATCGGAAGGTCGGCTCAAACCCCAGGAACGGCTCACGATAGCCGATGGATGCGTGATATGCGGTCGAGTTCACATCGGCCTGAACGTCGAGTTCGTCGAACTTCTTGTTTTCGCCGATGATGGAACCCATGAGCGTGAAGCCTGCCCATTTCACCGTGAGGTCAGCGGTCCAACCGAACACATCGGAGCTGATGGGATCTAAGCCAGTCGGATCGTCGCTCTCGGAGTTCATGTAGGCGGCGCCGCCAACACGCACCATTTCTGCCCAGTGGACTTGTGCACGCCCGTAATAGGCGAACGCATCGTTGTCGTTGCGAGACAGGTTGGAGCCCGCGCCGTTCGTGAGGCTCAATGCATAGGCTACGCCTAGCCCTTTCTTTTCGTCAGGGTCTTTCCCATTGAAGTAGTACGGCCGCATGCCCAATTCGATGCCGGGCTCGCGGTCACGCGATAGGCCTTCGACATTTGGACCTTCGTTTTCGGAGACACCACGGCTGCCGACGGAACGATCGACAAAGAGCAATTCATCGCGGGTAGCGAGCTCTTCGACATCAAATTTGGGTTTGAACTGTCCAAATGAAACGCGCGTGAATCGGGTAGGTTCCCACCATAGGTAGGCGTCGCGAACCCGCGTATCCACTTCACTTGCAGGCCGTTGGGCGCGGTCGATTTGTTGGTCAACTGCACCGTCGAACTGCAGCCGGAATCCGACACGCTTCAGCATTTCGCCTTTGAAGCCAATCCGGGCGTTGGCCAGGAAGAACCCATCGTTTCGTCCGTAGATTTCAACGTCAGGGTCATTCTGAATGCCCGTGTATTGGGTCCGGATATAGCCGTCGATCTCAAACTTCCACCGATAGCGCCGTTGGAAATCTTCGAGGTCTTCATTCCATCCCACCGACACATCCGAATCCGCCCGTTTGATAGTGGTCGTTGGCGGAGGGATAGTCTTGGTCGGTTCAGGCTCGTTGGCCGCGGTGTCGGTTTCGGCCGTGGTTGTTTCCGGCTCGGGTTGCGCCGGTTCAGCTTTTTCAGGCGTTTCCGTCGCTTCCGGCGTCGTTTCCGCAGGCGTGTCCGCCGGCTCCGTCGGTGCCTCAGCAGGTTGTTCGGCAGGTGTTTCAGGTTGTGGTTGTGCGTCTTGCGCCAACAGCGTTGCAGGCGAAAGGAGCAGGACCATGGCGACAGGGGCGAGGAGTTTAGCCCGTTTCATCGTGACCTCGAAAATCTCGGTAATTTGGGAAATCCCCGCAGATATACACAGAGAGCCATCGATCGTTAAAGCGCAAAAACGCTTCAAGGGCTGTTTGTCACAAGAAAGACAAAGACCCGCAATTTCTTGCGGGTCTTTGTAAATCTCAGGTCCATCGCGGCCAGCGCGCACCCTGTGCTCGGTCCGCTGCTCCCTCCCGGGCCTGACGGGGTGCCGAGTCAGTAGTCGCACTGACCGCGATAAACCTGAGCCTATCTATGTAGCGGAGCGGGAGGGATTCGAACCCTCGATACGGGGTATACCCGCATACACGGATTCCAGCCGTGCGCCTTCAACCACTCGGCCACCACTCCGGGTGTTTCGCCCAGGGTCGATGGGCATTGGAGCGTGGTTAACTCCAGAGGAGGAAGTGGGATTCGAACCCACGATACCGCTTAAAACGGTATATCTGATTTCGAATCAGACGCCTTCGACCACTCGGCCATTCCTCCTAATGCGATTTGTCGGGTTTCTTGATTCGACCCTCTCGGATCGAACGGAAAAAATCCGTCAAAATCGCGCCGCATTCCTCCGCCGAAATACCTTCGACGACCTCTACGCGGTGGTTGAGTCGTTCATCCTCCACCAAGGTGAAGAGTGAGCGAATCGCGCCTGCTTTGGGGTCCCGAGCGCCAAAGACGACTTGGGACAAGCGGGCGTTGACCATGGTTCCTGCACACATTGGGCAGGGTTCCAAGGTCACGTAGGTCGTGCAATCAACCAAGCGCCAACTACCAAGAGTTGCCGCTGCTTCCTTCATGGCTAACAACTCGGCGTGTGCCGTGGGGTCTTGCCATGCTTCGCGGTGATTGCGACCACGACCGATAATGGTCCCATCTGGGTCGACAACGATCGCGCCGACAGGAACTTCCCCTTCGGAGGCCGCGATGCGAGCCTCTTCGAGAGCGAGTTCCATGTAAGCGTGATGCGTAGCGTCGTCCATTTAGGACCTCGGTCGACGCGGCTTCCCGGTTTGGGAGGCCAAAGCACACTCGGGAGGATTCGAACCTCCAACCTACGGCTCCGTAGGCCGTTGCTCTATCCAATTGAGCTACGAGTGCAAGGCGGGCGGATTTACCACCCACGTGTGAGGTGCGCAACTGCTTTTTACGCATCTCAGCGGAGAAGGAGGGATTCGAACCCTCGATAGGGTTTAAGCCCTATACTCCCTTAGCAGGGGAGCGCCTTCAGCCACTCGGCCACTTCTCCGTCGCGACCTACGGTAGGCCGCGAAATCTTCATAATGTCAAAGAGAGGCGGGGATATTCCCGCCCCAAGCGGAGGGGGTGGGATTCGAACCCACGAAGGACTTTCACCCTTGCTGGTTTTCAAGACCAGTGCCTTCAACCACTCGGCCACCCCTCCTTATTCTCGGCGAGCCGTGTGGAGGACGGGATTCTACGGAAAGAAAGTCCAGCGTCAAGCCATAAAACGAACTAATAGCCGCGCTGAACCATCTCTTCCGCAAGTTCCTCATCTGGCGACGCTTCTGCCAATTCTGACTCGTGAATCTCGACATCGAGCTTGCGAGTCTGAATTCGCTCCACGATCTCTTCGATGATCGAATCGACCGTCATCACACCACGTCGTCCGCCCGTGTAATTCCGGACCGCAAGTGAGTCGGCTTCGGCTTCTTTGCCGCCTGCAACAAGCATGTACGGAATCTTCTGCGTCTCGTGCTCGCGAATCTTGTAGCCAATCTTCTCGGTGCGGTCGTCGACCTCGACCCGAATCCCGGCCTTCTTGAAGCGCTTGGCAACCTCCCACGCGTAATCCACCTGGTCGTCGGTGATCGTCATAATCACCGCCTGAACCGGCGAGAACCACGTTGGGAACGCGCCTGCAAAATGCTCGACCAAGATGGCGAAGAACCGCTCGAGACTTCCTGCCAGTGCACGGTGGATGACGACGGGCGTTTTGTCCGTATTGTCCGAATCCGTGTAGCTCAGCTCAAAGCGCTGAGGCAGCTGGAAGTCCAGCTGAATCGTCGCGCACTGCCACGAACGTCCGAGACAATCGCGGACTTGGAAGTCAATCTTTGGTCCGTAGAACGCGCCATCACCTTCGTTCACCGTGTACTCGCGGCCGCTAGCCTCTAGCGCAGCTTTCAAGCCCGCTTCAGCACGATCCCAGACCGCGATTTCACCCATGAAATCTTCCGGGTCACGGGTCGACAATTCGATGTCGTAATTCATTCCGAAGACTGAGTACGCCTCATCGAGCATCGCCAACAAGCTTTCAATCTCGCCCTGAATCTGGTCTTCGGTGCAGAAGATATGCGCGTCGTCCTGACAGAACTGGCGAACGCGCGTCGCGCCCGAAAGCGCACCTTGCAGCTCGTTTCGGTGCAGGTGACCGAACTCTGCCACGCGCATTGGAAGCTCACGATACGAGCGCTTCTTGCTGCCGAAGTAGAGCATCGTGTCCGGACAGTTCATCGGCTTGAGGCAGAACGTCTGCTCGTTCACCTCCATCATGAACATATTGTCCTTGTAGTGCTCCCAGTGGCCTGACCGCTCAAACAACTCCTTGTTGTAGAGCAGGGGATTGAAGATTTCTTCGTAGTCGTACTT
>JAUIBR010000011.1 GCA_030427705.1 bacterium
GGATTACCGAGATTGGCGAAGACATGACCTCAACTCATCGAACCGCCCTGTGCGGACCCGCATGCAGGGTGGTGTGGGAGGGGCGCGGCTGAGAACAGCCGCCCCCTATCCCGATTTGTGATTTCTGTAAAGGACTAGCCGCCGCTGTTGTTGGTGCCAGTGCCGCTATTGGCTGGTTGCGGCTCAATGGGGTCGGGGTCAGGCGTTGGAACGTTATTGATGTCGTTGACCGGTTGCTCGTCGTCGCAGGCGTTGTTGTACGCTGCACATGCAGGACCTGCCTCAGGCCCAGAGATTTCATCCTGGTTGAACTCAGACAACATCTCCAGCGTTAGGTCCGAACACTGCGGGACCTCTTGCGAGTAGAATTCCAGCACTTCGTTGTAACAAGCGACAAGCTGGTCAACAGTCGCCTCGCAGTTTGGGATATCGCACTCCGCGTCAAAATCATCTGCGCAGGATTGCCGATTCTCTTCACATGCAGCCTGCAGCTGCTCGTCAGATTCGGCCTGCGAAAAACCGGCGGTGATAACGCCGGTGAAGTTGCAGATTCGATCCACGTTTGCGCCAGCAACCTGGTCCACCGTCGCACAAAGTTCGTCACGTTCGTCGTCGGTCAGCTCGGAAAGCACCTTCGTCCTAGAGACGGGGGGCTCGACCGTGTTGTTTCCACCGCCCGGCGTTGGGTTCGTGGTGTTGTTGCGAATGTTTTCGCCAGGGTCGATTCCACAACACGCCTGCGGTTTGCCAGCGCTCTCGCCGCTACCACCCTTCGATGCCGCATCGGCGCACCCCATAAGGCTGAGCGCCGCAATTGCTATCAATGTTTTTTTCATAGTTCAGTCCATCAATTATGGAGGAGGAATGAAGCTCTCGCAGGTGGTCATGCCGTCGTTACCTGGGGAGCAATACGGTGTGCCGAGGCCTCCGCGAGGAGGGCAATCTTGGTCAGAACGGCAATCAGATTCGTCATACGTGCAATGGAAGCCGACAAAGCGCCGGTTGCATGGGTTATAGAATGGATTGCATGAGCCATTCGTGCCGTTGGTGCAGTCACCATTTGTGAGGCAATCGCCATAGACACAAATGGAGGCGGGTTCGCCAAACGCCCCCGCCGGGACGCAAACACCGCCCAACTGTCGTCCACAATCGCTTTCATCGGTGCACTCACCGTAAACACAGATATTGCGCTCTCGAGGGGCCACGCCTCCGCAATAGAAGATCGGACCGAAGGTGCATTGACCCATGGGTTCGGCGGTGCAATCCGTCTGGGAGCTGCAGCATTCATTGCCGAGCTGGTCGAGTTCGCATGGCGGCGCTGGATCTTCAACTTTGTTTACGCACGTGCGGAAGCCACCATCGATATCGGGCAGTCGTCCACATGTGCCGTTCGGACAGTCCTCGTCCCGAACACACGTTCCACGCAGAACCATGGCCATGTCACTTCCCATGTCGGCCATGTCTTGGCCCATGTCGGTCATGTTGTTCGAGTTGTTCGAGTTGTTCGAGTTATTGGCGTTGTTTGAGTTGTTGACGTTGTTGGCGTTGTTCGAATTGTTAACGTTATTGACGTTGTTAACGTTGTTAATGTTGTTTGCGTTATTGGCGTTGTTTCCCAACTTTGGGCTGTCGTCGCCGCTACATCCCCACAACAAGCCCACAAGAAGCACGATGATTAGTCTGTTCATAAGGTGTCCTAGTCTACGAACGGTCCTCGAAGTGAATGTCATGAAGCTTAGAAAGCGTCTTACCGGCATCCACTGCTTTCTCCCATTTCGGGGACCGAAGCACGACGTGTAGTTCATTATTCGTGTCTAGTGCGTAACATACATACTGTTCATAGTCGGATTCCTGTTCAAGTTCCTTTACGACAAACACCGAATCAATCAGTCCCTTCAGTCGCTCCACTTGGTCAGACGGGGCAAGAACCAAGACTTCGTGAAACGCCCGATTGGGGTTCATGGATCGTGACGCTTGTCTGCCGATTTCGTTGAGATCGAAAAAACCGACGGCGTGCCCAACGCCTACAGCGATAACCAACATCGCCATCACACCGAACGCAACAATCGAGAAGAGTGTAGAGAGGGTTTCCAGTTCCATCTTAAAAACTCGAACCAAAGACGTCGTACATGGAACGTGACAGGTTGATGAGCTCAATCAGCTCGATCAGGTCGTAGTACGCGTTGTCGGATTCGTCTGGGTCTGCGGCTGTTTGATAGGTGTTTTCAAGGTCGATTCCTCGCTGCACCATGGCAACAGCTGCGCTGTCCCACTCTTCGCCAACTGGCTTCAGCGCGGCATAGGCGATGCCCGTTGTGGGGTCGGTGAACGAAATCACCTCCCAATCCGGTCCGGGCTCAAGCGACTCGCCGGCACCAAGTCGGAAGACTTTCATCTGGTCCGGGAAGCTGAGCGAGTAGTTACTGGTGAAGAACGCCATCCCGTATAGGCCGGCATAGAACTGTTGTGTGAAGGAGTGGTCGAGGTCGACCGGGTCGCCTTGAGGATCGGCAGGGACCTCGGCTCCGGTCTCTGGGTCGAAGTACGCATCACCGCCGTTTCCGTCATCCGTTACAAGCGTGCTGACCTTTGGCATCACTATCTGCCCGTTGACGTTGCGCGGCGAGTAGATGGCAGTGTCTTGTGTGAACACGCCGTTGAAGACTTGCGTGAGTTCGAACTCGAAGAACAGGTACCAGGGGATGGAGTACTGCAGTTCGTCGGCGCCTTCGTCGACCCCAAGTCGCGTCGTCTCGAAGTCGGTCAAAGCGAACACAGCAGCCAGGAAGTCCCAGAAATGGCCGACTTCCGACACATCGTCGAAGTAGTAGTACCCGGAGTCGTAGTCATATTCTGTGTAGAGATTACGTCCCACTCCGTACTCGACGTTCAGGCCGTAACCAGGGTCGGTGGAGTAGTCGACGAGCTCCCAGACGCCAGCCGCGTTTTGCTCGTATCCGCCCGCTTGTGGCGTGCCGATGACGTCCGCCATCAGGTTGAAGCCGGCGGTCGCGGCGAACAGGTAGTAGTTGTCCATCGTGATGTCGTCGGTCCCGTAGATATAGGAGAAGACCCAGTTCTGATAGACATTGGTTAGCGTGGTGAAATACCGAGAGTACATGCGGTAAAGCACGTCTTCGGAGTACAGGAACGGGTTGTCGCGTCGGAAGTGATTCATCGCGTAGTAGCCGCGATAGTGGTCGATGGTGTTCTTCGCGATTTCAAACGGGTCGGCGCCGGAATCAAAGACGTCGCACGATACCAGTGCGCCGGCCCATTCATCTGAGCAGAACATGTAGTGGACCTCGACCGGGACCCCACCCGGGTTCGTCTCACGTTCGGCGACAATGTCGCCATACTTCATGATTCCACGGGTGGCGATATCCTCCACGCTATCGAACTGCTGAGCGATGGTGGTGTAGTGGTTCTCTTCCAGCAGTGTGGCGAAGGCGAGCGATGGCGGGTCGGCGTACTGTCGCAGCTTTGCCGCTGCGCCACCCGCATTTTCGTAGACCTCGACGTAACCGGCCTCGACGCCGACGGCGGGGTCGTACGTACCGGAGGTGTACGCAAACAAAATGGCGGCTTCGTCGTATTTTCCGAGCCCTTGGATGTCGCTGTTGAAACGCATCCCATAGTCCATGATTGACGAGTACTGATACTGGTACATCTTGCCGTCGATCTGGGCCTGGGTGGGTTGTGTCATGGTGTACAGCTCGTCGAGGTCAGGGTCCTCGATGAGGTTCTCCTGTCTAAGCTGCCAATAATTGTCACTATAATTGAGTGAGTCGTACGACCCTTGGAAGTTGTGTCGAAGGCCGATGGTATGCCCGACCTCGTGTTCCATGACTGCCTTGTAGATGGCGGCTCGAATGGTGGAACGAATCGCATCGTAGTCGTCGCCCTCAAGCTCCATCGCGAGACCCAAGATAGCGTCATCAGCGAAGGCTGAGTGGTAGAGGGTCTTTTGTGCCGCCCGCATCATGTTTGCGCGTCGCTGACGCAGCGCAGCGCCATGCGCCCACTGGGTTGGGTCGAGCTTTTCGTCAAACTCAGCGGGGGGCGGGTTGTGCGGACCATATTTGCCGCGCGAGCGCATGTACTCGACCTCACCGTCGATTAAGAAGTCGGTCAAGCCGGCCTGTTTGGCCTTCTCGAGCTGTCGTTTTGTGCGGTCACCGACGACCTCTTCCAAGCCTCTGGATTTCACCATTCGAAGCTTGTCAGCTTTGCGTGGGATGAGCTGGTCCAAACGGTCGATCGACTTGCCACGAAGTGCGGCGGAGCGGGCCTGTGGGCGTCCCGGTTCGTTGCGCAAGCGCTCGCGCAGTTCGTCGATGATGTACTGGCCGTTTTGAACGTCTTCGTCGGTCAGGTCGCCATTGGCCAATCGAATCAGGTCCGTGGCGTATTGCGCGTAGCTGTCGACCTCAGCTCCGTAGACGTACGCAGCACCGTAGATGATCTCGCCGGTGAGCGGGTCTGTCCCTGATGGCCCGTAGCCTAGCAATCCAGCCTGTGTAAGTTGGTCGACCCAGTAGAGGTGGTTGTAGCGAATATCACCGGTTCGAACCGTCAAGCCGGGCTCGCCGCAGTTCTCATCATCGCCATCGACCACGGGGTTGTGGCAGAGGATAAACATCGTACCGAGGCTATCGGCATTCACACCTTTGGCGGCCGCAGCGGCGCGGCGAAACGCTTTGTCCCATCCATCGGCTACCTGTTGAGACGTCGCATACAGGTCTTCGGGAAGTTCCTGTGAGACGTAATAGACGATGGGTTTTGGCGTGCGATCTTCCATCGGGATGGCGAGCGGTCGGCCGTTTTCGTCCTCGACGATATTGCCTTCGGAATCGCGCTCCCAGACGGTTTCCCACATCGGATGACGGTTAACCAATTCGATACGGTTTTCGTCGCGAATTCCTCGCCAACGGTCGTATCCAAAGCGCTCGGAGCGGAAGTAACCGAATTTCGTCATCCAGCGATCGGAGTAGTTCACCGGTTCGTATTCGCGCACTTCCTCGGCGCGCAGGTAGGCGGTTCGTAGCTTGATTTCGGCGGATGTGCAGTCTTCGGCCGACCAGCCATACCAGGTGAAAAAGCACCCCCAGGGGTCAGGTTCGACCATCATTCGGGATACGAAGTCGAAGTACTCAAGTTCACCGTCTTCATTTCTGGCTTCAAACAACGCGTCTGCGTCGTCTTGTTCGGCGCTCAGGAAGTACTCGAAATCGGTGTATCCCAAATTGTAAGAGAGCAATTCGTAGTTGGTGATCGCGTTCGTGGACCAGTCCACCCGCATATAGTCACGCTCAAACCAAAGGCGGTCCGATGAGTTTTCAATGATGACATTGGATTGTTCACCTGTTGAGGCGTTGTAGCTTCGTTGAATGTCGAAGTGTGAAACGATCGAATACGCCGCGATTGGTGATTCCGTGTACTCGTCCGAGTCCTCTTGCGAGTTCGCGATTCGCGGATACGCGCGGTAGGCAACGAGGTAGTTCTCTTGGATCTCCCATCGAATGCGCTCCATCGTGCTGGTGTCTCCCACGAACGTCCAGAGATTGGTCGTGGGGACTTCGGTGACGGTTTGTGCGACGAACCACTCGCCTTCGAAGTCGGATTTCTTCAGGGCGTTGGCCTGTGTGCGATCGATGTCGCCGACGTCCTGTGCACAGGAAGCCAGCACAAAAAGGGCTGCCAAAAGAGCAAAGCGCTTCATGGTGTTCTCGTTGTTTTTTGGTCTATCGGCGCAGCATATCGCAGCAGCGCGGCGTGAGCACAGTGCGAAGTGCGAAAATTGAACCGCGATACGGGCACTAGGATTTTTTGAGGCTTGTCGGTAGAATGCGCATCAGAAAAGAACACAGAAACAAATGATGACCTTAGGAGGTCCACTCATGAAGCAGTTGTTTGCAGTCCTCTTCGCTATCGCTATCGCATTCTCCGCTGTCCCCGCATTCGCATGTGGTGGGCACGACGACGCCGACTCCACCACTGCAAGTGCTGGTGAAGGTGAACAAGACCAGTCGGAATCCAAGGCGAAGAAGAAGGACAAAAAGCAGGCGAAGAAAGACGAAGATAAGAAGTCCGAAACGCCATCTTCCTAGGTTTCAGTTCCTAACTATCCCTCCTCTCGCCACCAGGGGCAGCGATGCGCAATCGTATTGGGATCCTAATTCTTCTCGTGCTTTCGATGGTCGCTATCGGGTGTGAAGACACCGCTGCGACTACGAAGCTTGATATTGTTGTTGAGGGTTTGGGCCCGAAGGATGTCTCTCGCGGACAGCTGACGGCTTTCGTGCAGCTGGAGGGAACATGTTCTCTTGGGCCGTGCGATCCGAATCCGTGCCTGACAGAAGAGCCGACAAAATCGCGCTGCATCGCTCAAGGTAGTGTGTACCGATGTGATTGTCCGGCGGGCACAAGTCTGGCGATCGATTCCGAGACAATGATGGAGACGTGCATGCCAGATACTGGGTGCACGCCGACCTATTGTGGCGGAAACGGTATCTGCGAAGAGAACATGGAAGGCGTACCAGCCTGTACCTGTAATGCCGGATATATGGGTGCCAACTGCGAAACGTGCGACGAGATGCTCGGTTTCTTCCCAGACGGCTTTGGTGGTTGTCTTGATGAATTCGATGTTTGTCGCGCAGGTCAAGGTGGCGAAGAGTATATGGCGTTCCTCACCGAAGCTGAGGAATCGTTGGGTCACCCGCCATCAGAGATTGAGTTGATTTCGGCCACGATCTCGGTCGTGGAGGACTCGGCATCGGGCGCACGAAACTGGCCTTATCTGTTCTCTAACAAGGTCAATGTCGTGTTTGAACCGACTGATGACCCCATTATCATTGCTGCTTCAGGTGACGTTCCTGGCGAAGGCGATGGACTTGTCCCAATCGACCCAGAGGTGGTTGTGGACCGCCCAACGTTTACGCGGCAACCCAAGTTCTTTGAAGGCGACTTCGCGATTGGTGTTCAGGGCAAGACCGACCGAATCGGGAATGAGCCGTTCAATTTGGACGTCAACGTTGTGCTCGAGTTCGAAGCCTACTAGCGAAATCCATACATGATCGACTACGCCCGGCCGTATATCGCCTTCGTGATAGCGGCCGGTTTTTTGTTATTCGGGGCGGTGTTTCAGACGCTCTTGCCACTTCAGTTCGGCTTGATGCTCACCGAGGTTCTATGCGTGTTTGGGGTCGGTTTCGCCTACCAAAAACTGCAGAACGATCGTCCTGAGGAGTACCGTAGTTTTCGCATCCAGGACCAACGGGTCAGTACCTTGTTGGTCATCGCCGCTGGAGGCATTTTTGTTGGCCTGATGGCCAACGTGACTGCGGCGATCACGATCGAGCTCTTCCCTGCTCTCAAGACAGTTGAGGCTGCGTATGCGGAGACGATCGAGAAGCTTCTGCGGCCAGACGAGCTCTACCTGGCAGTCGCAGGGGTGATCGCGGTCACCGTGTTTGCGCCGGTGTGTGAGGAGTTTTTGTTTCGTGGAACATTGCTGCCGGCCCAGCTTCGCAACGAAAAGATCGTCATGGCCGTGATCGCAAACGGGCTCTTGTTTGGCGCGTTTCACATGAACCCAATGTCGTTCGTGCCCTTGTCGATCGTGGGCATGTTTTTGGCGCATATCACCATCTACACTCGCAGCCTTTGGCCCGCGATCTTAGCGCATGCCACGCTGAACCTTTCGAATGGCGTGATCCTCCCTTTAATTGCGCTCGAGTACGTCGACCCAGAGGTGTCGCCGCCGCTGTCTGAGTTGTTCTACGCGCTGTGTTTTGTGATGCCGATTGGGGGCATGCTCTGGATGTTTGCAATTCGGCGTATGAAGGCCGATTGGAGCGGCTAGCCGTACTGCGAAATGTGATCTAATCTGTGCCGAAATTCGTATCCTCTAACACACGAAAACACGATGGCACTGGATGTAGCAGAGACCACCGAAGCAGGTGAGATCGACTTGCAGGACCCCAATCTCTTTATCAATCGCGAGTTGAGCTGGTTGGCGTTCAATCGCCGCGTGCTTGAGCTCGCCGTTGACCCGACGATTCCGTTGATGGAGCGACTGAAGTTCCTCTGTATTTCATCGACCAACTTGGATGAGTTTTTCGAGGTGCGCGTCGGCCGCCTCAAGTCTCAGTTGTTGGGCGATGCACAGAGTGTTGGTCCAGACGGAATGACACCGACGGAGCAGCTGCGCGAGATATCGGGTGTGGCACATGACTTTGTGGCCGAGCAGTACCGGATTCTAAACGATGTTTTGATCCCGGACTTGGAGGCAGAAGGCATCCGTTTTGTGCGCCGAACCAAGTGGACTGAAAAGCAACGTCGCTGGGTGAAGCGGTACTTCAATGAACAGCTACTGCCGGTTCTGAGTCCGCTGGGCTTGGACCCCTCCCACCCGTTTCCGCGTGTTCTGAACAAGAGTCTCAACTTCATCGTCTCGCTTGAGGGTGAAGACGCTTTTGGCCGTGAGTCGGGCATCGCGGTTGTGCAAGCGCCGCGCTCGCTGCCTCGCCTGATTCGCCTACCGAAATCGGTGGGCAAAGGCGACTACGACTTCGTGTTCTTGTCGTCGATTATTCACGCTCATGTTGGGGACCTTTTCCCGGGTATGAAGGTCAAAGGTTGTTACCAATTCCGGGCAACGCGCAACTCCGACCTCTTCGTTGACGAGGAGGAGATCGATGATCTGCGCGGTGCGCTTGAGGACGAGCTTTTGTCGCGACATTACGGCGATACGGTGCGTCTAGAGGTTGCGGATAACTGCAGCGAAGACATGTGGCGCTTCCTGCTCGACCAGTTCCAGCTCAACGAGGAAGACTGTTACCAGGTCAACGGACCGGTGAACCTCAACCGTCTGATGGCGTTGCTCGGAGAGGTTGAGCGGCCAGACTTGAAGTTCCCACCGTTTGTGGGGACGGTGGCCAAGGAGGTGCTTCGGAACGACAGTCTCTTCGACACGCTCCAGCAGCGCGACATCCTGCTCCATCACCCGTTTGATTCTTTTGCAACGGTGGTGGACTTCATTCGTCAGGCCGCCAACGACCCGCAGGTGTTGGCGATCAAGCTGACACTGTACCGAACCGACGCGGATAGCGCGCTGCCGCAGGCGCTGATCGACGCAGCACACGCCGGAAAAGAGGTCACGGTTATCATCGAGCTCCGCGCTCGATTCGACGAAGAGCGAAACATCCGGCTGGCCAAAGCGCTCGAGAATGCCGGCGCCCACGTCGTGTATGGGGTCGTCGGTTACAAGACCCACGCAAAGATGGCGCTGGTCGTCCGGCGTGAAGGCACGCGGCTTCGTCGCTACTCACACCTTGGTACCGGGAACTACCATCCGAGCACGTCCCGGCTTTATACGGACATCGGTTTGATGACCGCTGATCGCGATATCTGCGCGGATGTGCACAAGATGTTCATTCAGCTGACCGGGTTAGGGCAGGCGCTGAAGCTCAAGAAGTTGAAGCAGTCGCCATTCACTCTGCATTCGTGGCTACTAGAGCGAATTGGGGCCGAGGCCGAAGCGGCGCGCCAGGGAAAGCCTGCGCGTGTGATGGCCAAGCTCAATTCCTTGACCGAGCCACAAGTTATTCGTGCGCTCTATGAGGCGTCGCAAGCCGGGGTAGAGATCGACCTCATTATCCGCGGCATTTGCTGCCTACGAGCGGGTCTGCCGGGGATCTCCGAGAACATTCGAGTTCGGTCTATCGTGGGCCGTTTCCTTGAGCATTCACGCGCGTTTTACTTCCATAATGGCGGGGAGCCGGAAGTCTTCCTCGCCAGCGCGGACTGGATGAACCGCAACTTGTTCCGACGTGTGGAGCAATGTGCGCCGATTGAAGATGAACGTCTTTTGAAACGGGTCATCGATGAGTGTTTCCAGATCTATCTGGATGACAACACGCACACCTGGATGCTTCGGCCGGATGGCAGCTACATTCGTCTCACACCGGGCGATGACGAACCGGTGAATGCGCAGATCCAGCTCTTGGAGCAAATCGCGGAGTTTCCGCCAGCCTAGAGGGGCAACGTGAGCGACCCACTCGAGAATATCAGCGGTGTCTTTGACGAATTGGTGAACCAGTTCTCGGACCCGCTCGCCTTCTTCCGTGAGCTCATCCAGAACAGTATCGATGCGGGGTCCCAGCAGATCGAAATCTGGTTTGAGTACAAAGCCGATGCCTCTGGTGACGGTGGTTTGGCCATCGCCCACATCGACGACTTCGGTGAGGGCATGACCCGCGACATCATCGAGAACAAGCTCACGCGATTGTTCAGCTCTACCAAGGACGACGATTTTACCAAGATCGGTCGATTCGGAATTGGTTTCGTGTCGGTGTTCGCGGTTGAACCCAACGCCGTGGTTCTGGACACCGCACGCGGTGGTGAGGCCTGGCGGGTGATCTTTCATCCGGATCGAACCTACGACCTCATTGCGCTAGAAAACCCGGTGGAAGGCACGCAGATCCAGGTGATTAAGTCGATGTCCTATGAGGACTTCGAGGACTTCCAGACCCGCGCAAGCGACGCGATAAAAACCTGGTGTAAACACGTAAGTGTGCCAATTTTTGTCAGTGGAACGGACGTGCGGCAGGACTTCGATGTCGACTCGATCTGCAAGGTCACACATGAGGAAGAAGGTACTCGGGTCGTGATGGGATTTGTCCCGGGCGTCACCGATTTTGGTTTCTACAACCGCGGTCTGACCCTGATGGAGGGCCATGAGCGTTGGTTCCCGTGTGTGTCGTTCAAGATCGACTCACGCTATCTGGAGCACACTCTAACCCGTGACCAGGTGCTTGAAGACCGGCACTTCCACAAGGCGAAGTCATTGCTTGAGGAGCTTGCAACAAAGCGGCTACCTGGTCACCTCTTCAAGCTGCTCGGCGAGGCGGCCAAAAACAAGGATACGAAGCAATACAACAAGCTCATCACGCTGTTGGTTCGCGCGTACAACGCGGGCCAAATCATATTGGCCGACCACGCGGACGCGCCGATGCTGCCGGTTTCGGGTGGTGAAATCATCTCGCTGAAGACGGCCAAAGCCCGGTTCAAAAAGAACCAGCTCTTCCTGGCGAGTGGTGGTCGACACATGGCCACTGGAGAACGTCAGATCGTCGACACGACCCACACCACAGAGCTGAAGACCGTGTTGTGGGGCTACTTCGAGACCGAGCCCGTCTATATCGAGTCCCGATTTGTGCAACCTGCCGATGTCGATGCCACCGGAATCGCGGGCGCGGGTGCATTGGTGGGAGCCATGGCCCAGCTGATGAAGAACGTGACCGGCGAGCCCGCCTGGATTGGCTTTGGAGACCTGACATACCATGGATGCCCCTTCGAGGAGCGGGTCGCGCTGGTAACCCCGGATGCCCTGAATCCAGTCCCGCTAACCCGCATTCCCACGACCACAATCGAGAGCCTCGCGACAGCACGACACGTGGTGCTGAACGTGTACGAACCTCGCGTCGTCAATGCCATCGAGATCGCACGAGACGAACCAGAGTTCGCCGCGATGCAACTGTTGAAGATTATGGTGGTCGAACACGGTTTGCCTGCGGAATTCTGTGACGCAATTACGGACGCGACACTTGCCGCTCGCAACGCGCGATTGGGTGCAGCATGAGCGCAGATGACCTGATTTCATCGCTCGCGAGCGAGGGTGCTCTGGTGGTCCGGGGTGAGTTCAAACTCGACCGCGCGAAAGCGCGCCAAAAGATGCAGAAGTTCCAGCTGTCCGACCCGCAGCGGTATGTGTTGGAGCTTGTGCAAGCCGCGGCAATTCTGGGCGCGACGCGTATTGACTTCACGATCGATACTGATGAGATGCTGATGACCTTCGATGGTCAAACGCTCTCACACGATGACCTTGACCAGCTCTACAACGCACCATTTTCGAATCTTCGTGACGACCGGACCGAGGCCTTGCGCCATATTGCGATTGGTCTGACGGCAGCCCGCGCGATGAATCCCAGCGTGATGACGATCGAAAGTGGGACGCTGGAAAACACCTTGATGCTCAGCCACGACCCGAAAGTGAATGACGAGGTTATCTCGAAGCCTCCGAAACCATGGACTGGCAAAGAAGTCCCAACCGACGATCACGATAAGCAGGTCCCTGGGACACGTATTTACGTCAAAGAGCAATTGCGGAGCGACCATGTCTTTGAGTGGTTTCGCAGCCTGAGCGGCGAATGGGCGGAGGTATCCTATCTGCGCAAACACTGCCATCGTGCGCCGTTTGGTGTTTTCGTGAATGGTCGTGAAATCCGGTCGGATTGGCATCTTGGCGACGCCTGCACGAACCCGATTGAGACTGAGTTCGAACAAGGGAAGCTTGAGCTCACTCAGAACCTCAGCTTCCACGTTGAAGTCCTGCAACATGGTGTTCTCATCACCAATCACACGGGCTTCAGCGAACCGATTGGCTACCAGGCCATCGTGGATTCGAAGCGCTTGCGAAAGGACCTTTCGCAGACCGCCTTCATCGAGGATGACGCGTGGATGGAGCTCACGAATGAGGTCATCCCCCAGGTATTCTTCAAGGCGCTGCGCCAACGCTATCGCAATCCGACGATCGCAATTTCTCCCGGATACCATGGAGAGATGAAGAATATCTTCGCGGGTTTGGTCCGTGAGATGTTCGATGAAGATGGCACCGAAATCGACGCCGAGACGCGCGAGTTCATGGACGAACTTGCCGAGAGTCTGATCTGGCCAATCGCCTACACACCAAATCGATCTGCAGTGTCTTGGGTTGGCGACCAGCAGTTTGCGCCAGCGTCTCACTTCTTGATTAGCAGTGGCGCAATCAAAGTTGCGACCAAGCGGTTCAAGGGGCTCATCGAGTATGACGACCCGGTCTTGTTGCTTTCGTCACCGGACCAGCCCAACGATGTTCACAAACGTGTTGGACCCATCAAGAAGGGCGAGTTTGAAGAGTATATTGGGCCGATCCCAAAGAGCGATTTCCGAAAGTACTTCAAGCGTGGGATTCAGGACGTCACAAATGAACTGGAAGACGCCCAACACCGTGCGAAGAACAAGTCGCAATGGGAGATGTCGAAGTTCTACATGTCCAGCGTCACCGTCGCGCAGAACGTGCAGGTTGCATCGCGGTTGAACGACTTCGAAATTCACCTCGTGATGAACGTCCGGACACGAACCAACGGGCGGATCTACTGGGTCAAAGACGGTCGCCTGCTGGCTCAACAGAACATCAAAGATGACATCATGGATGGGCTTTCCATCGTCGTCTCTGGCGACATTCCTACAAATGCTCGGTGGGATGGGCCGGCGAGTGGTGAATGGATGGCTGAGGTCGCGGCAGAAGTATGCAATTTGATCCCGAAGTTGATGGATGAAGTCGCTGTTTCGCAACACGCAACGGCATGCATGCCTGAGGTCAAAACCTATCTAGAGAACCTTGTCCGCGGTCGCCTCCACACGAACGTCCACTATGCGTTTTCAAGCGACGAGCGGGCGCATGTCTATCTGGCAGCAGTCGAAGACGACAGCCCCTATATGTTTGCAAAGGTTGGTCAGGCCTCAAGACTCGATGCGGTCGACCTGTTGGGTGAGGTTGCGCAGTTGCCGATGTTCCGCACGTTGGCCGAGGACGAGAAAGTGCGAGCAGTTTCGATCGCTGCTGTCCAAGCCGAGTATCAGGCAAGCCATGCCGTGCGGACGATTCATCGTCGCCACCTATCCGATGTGCTCAAGCACTATCAGATGATTGGCGATGGCCGGTTCGTTTTGGTCGCCGATGACGACGAGGAGCGCCTGCTTTTGCGCTTCTTTGGCAATGTCTTTCAGCCCGCGCAAACGGAGCTGCGAAGAGATGCTGCACGCATCGAGTTCGAGAAGAAGCCGCAGGTGGACCTCAAACTCCCACGAAAGATCGAACGCTATGTGAGTTGGAAAGAGCACGAATACGACCGCACAAAGTTCGTCATCGGCATGCCCGATGACCGGCCTAGTGAGATTGACCCGAATCTGACGAGCTACATGGCCATCAACGGCATGGAGTCCGGCATTGTTGCGGCGGTTCTGGTAGATGGTCGTCCGATAGATTTCCTGAACGAGCCGTTTCCGTTTGGTCGCTTCGAGGCGGTTGTAGAGTCCGGTGACGTAAACCCGCGCGCTGACTTTACCGGCATCTTGAAGGATCGCGATCGGAAGAAGCTTGTCAGCCGGCTGGAAGACCACGCCCATTCGTTGCAGCGAGCTTGGCTAAAGGAAGAGACAAAGAAGCCGATTCAAAACCGCGCAGCATCATATTGGCGGTCGTTCGAGGCGTATCTGGACAAAGGGCACAAAGAAATCGAACAGCTAGACGCGTTTGAGGACGACGCTGGTCGTAAGCTTGATCTGGCTGGGGTCCGGCGCCGAATGAACGGTCAGGATACGGTTTATCTGGTCAACTTCGATGCGGACGTTTTTGAGGAGATGGTGGGGTCAGACGAGTTGGTGCTGCGTGATGGCGGAGGAATTCCATGGTCGAAGCTATTCAGTCTTCCCGTGGAAAACGTCTCGAAGACCGATGATGTCGTCCGCCGGCAAGAGGAGGCTCGTCGGCTGTTTTACGCCCGTACAATGGAGTCCATGAAGGTAGATGACGCGACTGCTGTTGCGCGGGTTGATGTCGAAACGGAATTCTGCGAAGGCCAAGTAGCGCTACTCTTGGACACAGTTCCCCAGCGCATTATGTGCGATGCTTCGATTGGGCTCTATCACGCATTTCGTTATCTGAAGCACAAGAAGTACTTTGTCCCCTTTGGGGCGTTCGCTGGAAAGCTCGAGTTTCCTGGTATCAAGCTCGACCGCAGTTGGCAGGAAATTGAAGAGCTCCCATCCACGATTTCAAAGGTCGTTTTGGACACCGCCGAGAAGGCGATAGTCGCGTTTGTGCAAGGGCAGAAGCCCGGCATGGACGACGCTGGAACGATCGTTCGTGACATGATGCTCGCGTATATTCGGCATGCGACGCTGGGAACGAATAATGCGCCGAACCTGTGGCCGGACGGGGTTAATGCACTGCTTAACTTCCCGATGTTCGAAAAGCGCGAGGGAGGACACGTCAGCTACCAGCAGCTATTGGACGAGCCCAAGATCATCTACGGGGCCTCGCCGGATGCGATGCCCGACGAGGGTTACTGCTGCCTGGTCACGCCTGCCGACCAGTTGATGCAGTTCTTCCGTCGTGATGAACGACTCAACGTGCAGTCGCTTTCGCAATATCTGAGCGCGCAAAATCTAAAAAAAGCCGCGGACGAGTTTGAACAGCGAAACCAACCGCTGCCGGATGAGTCGGTACAGGCGATTATCGATAGCATCGACGCGGAACCGGAGCCGGTGGAAGAGGTGAAGAAGGAGCCGGAAGTTGAAGCGCCTAAGTTTACAGAAGCAGAGCAACAAGGTCTTTCGTCGCTGAAGGCGGCATTGGTTGCGGCTCGGGGCGACGAACACTTCTTGATTAGCGACGATATTGTTGCCCGGATTCACCTCTGGCACGCCGACGATAAACGGGTCTGTGTCGTGCGTGCGGGTGATTACTATGTCAATACGCGGCATAGTTTATTTGCGTCGATGGCCTTCGATAAACCTGCTTCTGTGGGGATGTTGGCTTCAGCGGTATACTCGGAAATCAATCGTGACCAGGGTCGTATCACTGACCTTCACGAGGCTTATTTTCAATCCCTCCTGACGGAGTGGACCGTCCAACAGATGCATCGATCCTGATGAAGAGCGAACTGCTGGCTGAGTTGAGGTCTGGCGGCGCTGTGGTCGCTCAAGGTCAGTTCGGGCTGGATGAAGGAAAAGCGCGCGAGAAGATGCAGCGGTTTCAGCTGCCTGACCCACAGCGCTATGTGCTCGAACTTGTGCAAGCGGCAGTATTGCTTGGGGCTACGCGGGTCGACTTCAAGATCGACAGCGATGAGATGTTGATGACGTTCGACGGTGACCACCTTGAGCGTAAAGACATCGAGCGGTTGTTTCAGGCGCCGTTCTCAGACGACACGACCCACACAACTAAGGTTCTTCGTCATCTGGCCATCGGGCTCAACGCTGCTCAGGCGTTGAACTGTCACATCATGCATTTGGAGAGCGGGAACGAGAACGGCTCGACCCTGCTTCGTTGGAGCCAGGGAAAGGAGACGATCGAATGGGAAGAGCACCCCTGGCAGACGGCGGTTTTCCCGGTCGATCGTGTGGGCAACAAGACGGGCGGTACCCGAATCTACATCCAGCAGACGATGCGTCTGGAGCATCTGTTCATCTGGGTTCGTTCATTGAGTGAACAGTTTCCGGAGGTCGCGTATCTGTACAAACACTGCGGTCGGACACCGCTGAAAATCAACGTGAACACAGTTGATATTGGGCGAAATTGGAAGTTCGGCATGCCAGGTATGCACCGCATCGATACAGAGCATGAAAAGGGCTCGCTGAAGCTTATCCAAGACCCACAACGAAGAGTCGAACTACATCAGAACTACGTTTTGGTCAGCGAGCACACGGGCTGGTCGTCTCCGTTTGGATATGAGGCCTTCGTCAACTCGAGTCGTCTGAAGAAGGACCTCTCGCAGTCGGCGTTCATCTCGGATGAAGCCTATGATCTTGTTCTGAACAAGCAGCTGCATCACGAATTCAATCGAGCGCTTCGACACAAATATCGTCATCTGAGCGGTCGTTTCTTGTCGGACCCAGACCGCGATGACGCATACCTGCTACTTCAGGGCATGGGCGTGAACTTCGAGGAGGAGCTGCCCGCCGATGACGAGACGTGGAAGTTCATGCGGCAGCTAGCAGAAGCAGCGATTTGGCCGGTCGCGCACGTGAACGACGAAGAGACACAATGGTATGGCGGCTCGCGCGTTGTCTCGGCCGACAAGTTCGCAGGGCAAGGCCCAATCCGGTTCGCGCGACGAATCTACAAAGACGCGGAGTACCCACACCCGGTTTTGTTCCTGTCTGATGACCTCTCGTTATCGACTTCTCGCCACGTTTCGTTCGTCCTGGCTGGTGTCGAAAAGATCGGTCCAATTTCCCTGAAGACGTTCCAGACACTGTTCCAGACAGAACTCTTGGATGTCACCGAAGAGATGCAGACCGCTGAGACCCGGTCACGTAATCGGGCGCGGTTTGAACAATCAATGTGGTCTCAGGATGCTATTCGCCGCAGTGGGCAATATGAGCTCGCTTTTGCGGTCGATAGATTCAATGTCACGCTTGTATTGAGGCAGCCAGACGAGACGTATTCTGAGGTCTATTGGGTCCGTGACGGTAAGCTGCTTTCCTCGGAGTTCCTCGACGATGACTTCTTGCGAGGTTTGTCGATGGTCATCGAGGGTCCAATCGAGCCGAATGTGCGATGGGATGGGCCCAAGCGCGATGGGTTGATGGACAAGCTTGCCGAGCAGATTTGTAACCAGCTGCCCGTGCTTATCGACCAATGTGTCTCGTCCGAACATGTCGCCTTATACACGCAGACTGTCTCGGATTACCTGTATCGATTGGCGTACGGTAGCCTGCACCTGAGTGTCTACAACGCGTTGAAGTCTGGAAAGGCGGACCACTATCGGGCGCACCTCGGACCTCGCAGTCCCTATTCCACGGCACCAAATCCGGTCGACCGGCTTGGAAAAGTGGCTGACTTGAAGTTTATGAACTCCGTCAACGCGGGGTTGTTGAGCCTCAAAGACATCCAAGAGTTGCTAAAGTCCGAGGGGTTCATTCGTGCTTGGGATCAGACATCATTCCGGGAGGCGCAGCACCACCCCGAATACAAAAAGCTCAATGGCACGATTCTGATTGTCGACCCGCCGATGCAGTTTGCGTTGCAGGCCGCCTTCCCTGACCAGGTGCGCACAGATATAGACGAGCTGCGTTTGGCCGCGGCTCATCGGAGGTACTTGAAGAAGCCCGAGTGGCAGTTCGGGCTGCCGCGCGCTGGGTACGTCCACATCGGTAAGTTTGATGGTGAAGATCGGTTGATCGTGGGCTTGTTGGATCAACCTCACGTTGGTGCTGTGGTGACGGTTCTTTACCACGGACGCGTGTTAGACCGTTTTCATGCGCCAACGGATTGGGGCTATTTCGATGCGATGATCGAAACGACCGACCTGACACCAACCGCGGATTTCGACGGGGTACTGCATGATGCAAAGTGGTTCGATGTCTGTGACCGGGTGAAGTCAGCGGCAGAGACCGTGATGCGCGGATTCCTGAAGGAACACGCGGCACTTCCGTTGTCACAACGAAAAGACCTCTTTTGGTCTGGCATTTTGTATCTGGCGCACCAACAGGATTTCGATATCTGGGAGATGAAGTGTTTCGAGGACGAGCTCGGCCAGCCAATGACACTTCGTGAGGTGCAGGGGGCTGTGGTCCACAAACAGCTCTATGTCGTCCAGGTTGGGGCGAATGTGCTCGAGAACCTCGTTCACGGCGATACTCGGGTGATTCGCGTGACGCCAGCAATGCCGATGGACGCTTTTGTAGACGCAGAGGTCGTCGATGTGTCCCGTGATATCTCGACCATCGAGCGGCTAGACAAAGCGCGCTATGCGTTTTTGCAACGACCCGAGGAGCTGATGTTGGTGGAGCCCAGCCCGAGTCGTTCCATCGTGTCCGTATTCGAAGGCGCGATCGCGGGTGAGGTGGCCTACGATGCGGCGGAATCGACCGAAGAGGGGACGCTGGTCGTGCAGCTCTACCATCAACATCGGTATGTTGAGACTCGCGTCTTTCGTGTGCCAAAGGGCTATTTCTTCGGCAAGCTCGACGTCGGCACCGCGATCATGAGCGCGGATCTATCGCGCATCCTGGAGTTGCCTGAGGGATTTGAAGCACTCGCGAGAGACGCCGCTGACCGAGCGCTCCAACAATTCACGGCGCAGCAAACCACAAACTCCCGCACGCCCGCGATGCCAGCGATGCAAAAGGATTTGCCTCCGGACGCCGCGGTGCTTCGGCGAGCTGTCCGTGTGTTGCATGAGGTGCGCGGTAATGCGCACTACCTGGTTTCGGACGCTAGCCTCTCATCAATTCGGCTGAGTGAACCGGTGGAAGAGAACCGCCTCTGTGTATGCCGGAAGATGACATACTATGTAAATAAACGGCATGGTTTATTTGTCGCGGCATCAAGTGGTGGTGCGGCGATGGCCGCACTGGTGTCCGCAATATATTCTGAGATTAATCGAGTAGAGGAGGTCGTCACCGACGACCACGAAGCAGAGTTTCAGTCACGCCTGAGTGCTTGGTTTGTGCAGCAAAACCGAACCGATTCCTTCTAGGCCGGCCGCAGCACTCGTGCGATGAACAGAATCTCGCCGGTTGGCTTGTCGACAATCACGAATGTGAAAGGGCGGTCGGCGACAAACTTTGCTTGAGGCGGCTGTGGCATCCCCTTTCGAGTCATGACCGCAGCCGTCGCCGCGGCCGCTTCCGTGCCCGCTTCGTCGACGTTGATGAAGGCTTCATGCACCACATCCGACAGGTAAACCTCGTCGCGCGCGCCTTCGATCATCGGTCTAAAATCGGCGTTCTTGGCGTCGAACGCATCGACAATACCCATGCCGTTCAGGGTTGGTTTGAGTCCGATCTGACTACGTATCTTGAACTTTGGCAGCTGCACATTCACACGCTGTGACACCATGCGACCTTGCAACCATTTGAGCCGGTCGGGACTCAAGCTTCGGTCGACGTCCTGGTACTTTCCGTCTGCGGGAAGCACGATCAGGGCCGCGACTTCGTCACCCAAGTAAGGCATCTCCAAGATCTCGAAGTTCGATTCGTTGCTGTACTTGAATTCCGCAGTGTTCTGCATCATCTGGACGGGCACGCTCTCTTTGGCGTTCACCTTAAACGTCGCCGATGCCGTGGACGCTTTGGGGAACGGCGTCTCCCAGGGAGCATTGAAGTAAACGGCATTGGTCAGGATCAAACGAGTCTGAGCATTGACGTGCTGCGGCGATAACAGCTTGGGAATCTTGCCCGCCGTCGCATCACTGATCGCACCGTTAATCTCAGCCAGTGTCTTTGCGGAGTCCGCGAAATTCACCAGCTTCGGCGCGACCTGGTAGTCGCCCTCGATGCGGCGCAGGTAGTTCGTGCTGAACTTGAAATCCGGCGCAGCCCAGACGTGGTTGGTGACTTTGAAACGGAAGGCAGTCTGCTGAACACTCTCAGCCTTTTCGCGGCGATTTAACTCTGTGTCCAAGCGCGCGAAAATCTCATGCAGGTTTTCCTCGGAGTTGTTGAAGTGCAGCACCTGCCCAATCTGATTTGCCGTCTCTCCGCCGGCACCAGCAAACACGGGACCCATCGTCCGCGAAATGCTGTGTGGTGAGTACACCTGGTTTTCGTTGGGGAGCGCACGGTGCAAGTCAAACGCGAAAGCTTGGTTGCGTTTCACCAGTGATGCGATGCCCGTCGGCTTCTGGGCCTGAAGCTTCCCGTCGGCTGGGCCATCAGCGCGGTCTTCGTCCATTTCTTCAGCTTTCTCGGCGTCGCCGGAAGCGATCGAATCGACGCTCTCGGCCGCCGGAGATTGAGCGGTGTCCGCGGATTTCTCTTGGGCTGCGCACGAGGCGGCGAGCATTGCGAGGGCGAGTATTGCGACTTTTCGATCTAAACGTATCAAGTTGATTCTCCGTTGGAGACATACCAGTCCACGTCTCTAAAACGGCCCGACGCAAGCATGGATCTATTTTGTGACAAACAGCGTGCCGCCATCATACGGGACCGGCACGATTTCAACATCGTAGATTTGCGACAGCGTGTCAGAGGTCAGCACGTCCGCGACGGGGCCGTCATGGGCGACCTTGCCGTCATGTACGATGGTCACGCGGTCTGCGTATCGTGCGGCCAGGTTCAGGTCGTGCAGGATAACGGCAGCGCAGTGCGAAGGGTCGGCATCGACATGTCGGCGGACAAGGTCTAGCGACGCGATTTGGTGTTTTGGGTCCAAGGATGCGGTCGGTTCGTCCAAGAGCCAGCATGGTGCCTGTGTCATCAATGTGCGCGCCAAAACGACCCGTTGCGATTCACCGCCGCTGATCGATGTGAATGGGCGAGCGGCTAGGTGCCCCACTCCCATGGTGCCCAGGTGCTCTTCGGCTTTGGCCACGTCAGCATCGGAATCGAACGAAAATCGCCCGCTTCGCGCATGTGCGCCCATCAGGACAAAGTCGAGGCATGTGTAGTCGAACACGCTTTCGGTCTGTTGGTGAACAAGCGTCACCTTCTGCGCCCGTGTTTTGGGGGCCAACGACGCTACGCTCTCACCGTCGAGTAACGCGCCGCTCGCCGGCAATAGCCCACATGCGACTTTCAAGAGCGTCGACTTGCCCGCGCCATTTGGGCCCACAACCACGCACAACTCACCGCCGTCTAGCCGCCAGTCGACCGCGTCCAATACCTTCGTTTCCCCATAACTCGCCGAGACGTGCTTGAGCTCAATCACGATGTCCTCGTAGGTGACGGGCAAGGAAGTAAGCAAACAACGGCGCGCCCACGAACGCGGTCACGACACCAACTGGTAGCGTGGTCGCCGTCATGATGAAGCTCGCTCGCGCGACAACATCGCTGAGCACCACAAAGGCTGCACCAAACAACGCGCACAACGGTATCAATAGGCGATGGTCCGGTCCGGCGACGAGGCGCACGCCATGCGGCACGACGAGCCCGACGAATCCAATCAGGCCGGTGTAAGCGACCGCCAACGCAACGGCGAGACTTGTCAAAACGACGGTGGTCCGTCGGACCTTGGGTACATCGACCCCGAGCGTCATCGCGGCTTCGTCACCAAGAGTCGAGACATTGAGGTCTTTAGCAAACATCCAGACGATGCCGGTGACGGTGCTAATCAGCACCAACACGACCAGCGATTCGACCCATGATACACCTTCGATCGCCAAGGTTCCCATCAGGTAGAACAAAAGCTCCTGCGCTTTCTGTGCTGTGACGACGGCCTTTAGGAACATGATCACAGCGGAGGCAAACGCGTTGAAGATCACACCTGCTAACAGCAACACATAGGTCGACATCCGCCCGCCGGGCACCCACTTCGCGACCGCAACCATCGCGGCCAGCGCCACCATTGCCCCTGCGAATGCGCCCAATTGCACAGAGCCAACAAAGACTCCGACAGTCGCCACGGATAGCGTCAGTGCCAACGAACCGCCTAACGCCGCCCCTCCCGAGATGCCCAAGATATACGGGTCAGCAAGTGGGTTGCGCAGGACGGATTGGAAGACGGCGCCGCCGGTACCCAACGCGCACCCCACAGCCATCGCCATCAGGACCCGCGGCAGTCGTGCTTGCGTGATGATGTTTGCTTCTTGCTCGGTCACCTGGCCCAACAGCCAATTGACGATCGTGTCGAACCCGCCAAATCCACTGGATCCAAAGCTCAGCCCCAGAAAGATCGCCGCCAAGAGGATCGCCCATGCGCCGGCGACCCAAGCCAGCCATTTTGGAAGCGTAAGTTGGGAGGTCGAAGTCATCTAATGGTCGTGGCTGTGTTTGCCCTTAATCGCCATCGCGATCTTCTGAAAGGCTTGGATCAAGCGTGGGCCAGGTCGCATCATCGCCGGGTCGTCGAATCGGTAGACATTATGCGATTTCACAGCCTTCAGATCAGGGTACTCATCCCAAAATTTATCCAGGCCTTCTTCGCTCATCGAGAGGTCGATGATGCGATCCGGGTTGAGCTCCATCACCTTCTCGATATCGAGTTTGGGGTACTGGTCGCCGGTCGCGATATTGGTGCCCCCCGCCTTCTCGAGCAGGTCATTTGCGAACGTGTTCGGACCCGCAGCAATAATGGGTTTGCGACCAAATACGAGCAGCACTTTGGGTTTGGATTTCTTGTTGGCGTGGGAGGCCTCGAAGGTGGTGACTGCTTCACGCATTTCAGAAGCGATCGCCTTACCTTTCTGCGGTTGCCCCACGGTTTTTCCGATCACCTCGATGCCCTGGAATGTCTCGTCCAAACTCTCCATCTTCAAAAAGAGGTAGGGCACCTTCGCGGTGTCCAAAGCCTTGGCGAGTTTCTGATCGCCGGCCGATGTCACACCAATTACCAAATCGGGTTTCAAACCCAAGATCGCCTCAAAATCAGGATCGATGACGCCACCGATCTTTGGGATTGAAGCGACCTCTGGTGGGTAGTCACAGAAGCGAGTCACGCCCACTACCTGCTTGCCAGCGCCGACCGCAAACAAAGTCTCAGTGACGTTTGGTGCAAGCGAAACGATACGCGCGGGGCTTTCCGGGATAGAATTCGATTTTGCGACTATAATCGGTTGGTTAGCCGAATCCTCGACCTTTCGTTCGCATCCAAAAATGGTTGCGATAATCAGAGCCAGTGAAATGGCTAAGGTGGCCCGAATACGCGGGTCAAATTGGTACGAGTGGCGAAGAGATCGGGACATTTCGTTATTTGGCAAAACCGAAGTTGGCCTGCTAGACTACTGTCAGCATGGCAACTGCAAAATTTGTATGTAGCACTAACGCGTAAAGGAAACTACGTGCGCCAAACTTGTCCTCTAGGGAATGTTTGATGGCAGAGGCTCTAGAACCTGGCGAGATTGAAGCTCGCCTAAATGAGCTTGAGAAGCGGATTGACCGCCTACGAACCCTGTACGAACAGTATTTCTTGGGTATCGAGCGCCGGCCTCCCACCACCAACGCTCAAGACGTCTATCGACGTGTCTTGCAGATGGAGAACACCTTCATCCGCAATACCGCTCAGAAGTTTCGTCTGCGTAGCTTGGTGCAGCGCTACAACTCGTACAAAACCTATTGGCGTCGGATCGAAAAGCAGATCGAAGAAGGCACCTACGAGCGTGATATTCGGCGTGCGAAGCGCAATACGGATCGGCGCACAGGTACCGCTCAACATGATGATGGGCCGCCAATCTTGGAGATCGAGCTCGAAGAGATTCAGGACCTTTCGGACTACCAGAGAGAGCTTGAGGCGATGGATGCGGCCGGTCGGTTCGACAGCCATCAGCCATCAGCCGAAGACAAAGAACGTGTGAAGCAACAGAAGCTTGCACAGATTCGTGCTCAGCTCATGGGTGGTGGAGGTGATGCGCCTGCTCCTGCTCCGGCTGCCGCCAAGCCTGCCGAACCTGTCGGCCAAACGCCTGAGCGATCCGCAAAGTTGGACGCTCTGCGTGACCGCTTTAGGCAGAACAAGACCAGCACAACCCAGCCTTCACAACCGCGCACGATCCAACGCAGCAATTCCAGCCAACGGGTCATCCAGCGCAACACAGCCAGCGCGGCAAAACCTGCTGCCAACGACCACGCCAAGGCCGTCTACGACAAACTCATTGAGGCGAAGAAGCGCTGCAACGAGTCCACGAGCGGCCTAACCTATGAATCCGTCAAACGTTCAATGAGCCAGCAGAAGGAACAACTGCAGTCGTCTCGTGGTGCGAAAGACGTTGAATTCAAAGTGGTCATTAAGAACGGCAAAGCCTTTCTTAAACCAGTTCCTAAATAGGAACAGGTTTAGTTATCTTCGCTTCGCGAGTTTTCTTTCGCCTTTGGCGAGTTGTCTTTTTTGCTGCGCAAAAGTTGTCTTCGCTTCGCGAGTTTTGTTGGGTGGCGGATATGAAGATTTTTGTCCTGTTGTTTCTTGGGTTGTTGGCTTTGGGGTGTGAAGAGGCGCCTGGTGAGACAATCTCAGGTGTTGTGAGCTCCGACCAGCCGTTGACCATGCCGCTGAGCGGAAAGGCGGCCTGTGTCGGGCGGCTTGTAGTCTCGCGTACGCACGACTCGTCCGGGAGTTCTAGCGGTTCGACGGATGCGACGCAGCACCGATGGGCGCCTAATGCAACGTTAACGGTTGATGGAAAACCGCTGAAACTAAAGGGCAATCGGGGAAACCCTAGCTATTTAGAATTCGGCGAGAGTTGGAGCTGGAACAAGAGTTTCCCGGATAAGAAGCCGCCAAGAGAACTGTGGGGCTGGGGTCACGATTCGACCTTCCAATCGCTGATGACGAAGTCTGGCAGCCTCGGAACCAAGCATATATCCGTGTCTGAAGACTATTCGCCTTGTGGGTCCACAATCAGTGTTCGGGCGATTCGGAATGGCGAAACGCTCAATCTTGTCGATACAAACAAAATCGACTCTGCCAACGCGATTAAGGCATTTGGTGGGGTGTTCGCCGGGTTTTTCTGCTGCGCCATCTTGCCCATGATTCTGCTCATCGGGTTCGTCATCCGACGTTCACTCAAGAAGGCCAAAATCGAGCAGACTTGACGTTAGGCCGCGAACTCGGGGTTTGATGGCGAGTAACGATCGACCTCAAGGTCCTCACCCCACTTCATGACGCGTCCCTCGCGCATGTATTGAAGGTGCGCGGAAAGGAAGTTCTCAAGTGAATCCCATTCTGTCGCGTAGGGACCTTGGCCGTCCTGATTTTCCATATTCATGATCTGGCCGACCTTCCCGTTCGGACCCGGAGCTGTGTCGACGCAAAACAGGTTACCGCAGCCGTCGACCGCGAACGGAATCCAGTCGGTCGACCACCATTCCTTTTTAATCTGGCCGCTGTTCCAATTGCCGCCATCTCGCCGTTCGACCCAACCATCAAATGTGCCGTCGTCGACCAGCTTTTTCATCATCTCCCATTCACGTTTGATGTCTTCGGCGGTCATCGCGCCGAAGTTTCCGGTGAAGCCGTGACGAACCGTGTTGAGTTTCAGAAACGTCTTCAGTTCCTCAGGCAAATCGATGCCGATGGCCTTTTCCAGCGCGGCAATCTGGTCGTCGGTCGCTGGTTCGAAGTTGTTCCAATCTTGTTTGTACTGCGTGTCACCGAAGCGCTCGTATTCTGCACTGATATCCGAAAGTAGCTGTTTGAACTTGGCTTCCATTGGTTCCTCTTTTCCGGTTGTTTTCCGAAGGTGTCCGAGCTGCCCTTACTGCTTATCTATAAAACTGTAGTGATTGGTCACACGCCGAGGAGTCGATGTACTGGTCAAGCAGCTGGATATCCAAGTCCCCATAATCATCGTCGTCGACATCATAATTGTCGTCATCGTCGTCAACCCTCAACCCGCCATCACGTCGCAGAACTCCACAGCTGTAGCGTGCCGGATTGTATGCTTGCCCCGTTGAAGTCGATTCCGGGTAATTCAGCTGCGATGTGTAGCTGAAGTCATTCGTGTTGACTCCAAAGTTCTCGCCACTTGAAAACACGGAACACGTGTAGTGGGTTCGGAACTGACTTTTGATCTCATCCCGCAACCCCGCATACTTTGGGTTCTGCAGGGCAGGGTCTTCCAAGTCATGAAGACTCAAGTGGATGAAGGTCTCACCGTCACCCTTGACCACCTCAAACCCAGCTCGCTCAAGTTGTGAGAACAGGGACGTGCGGTCCTCACTGGAACCGTAGATCACGGTTTCAGTGTTCTGGCTGTTGTAGAACTGCCGATGTGCTCCCCAGACTGTCTGACCCGTGAACAGGTCATTTGGAAACTCAGGGGCTTCGTACCGAGGGGCTTCGGCCTGCAGCCCGCAAATGGTTTCGTGTTGAATCAGGCTCGGTGTTAGATTCGCAGCGGTCTTCGTCTTAATGTAGACCGCCAGATAAAAGCAATCTTGAGTGGTGGCATCGCAATCCGTTTGCGGAATCTGTCCCGAAAGATCAACAGACTCGCTTGGGAAGCGCGTTGTGTGATTTCGAAGGGTGTTCGAGATTACGTTTGGAACGATGCTCGCGTGGGTGTATTCGATGTCCGTGCCTGGATCGACAGGCCTTGGCTCAAGTCCAAAATTGTCCTCTCCTGGATGACTGGTTTCAGCTGGATTATCCATACCAACTCTTGGACCGGCCAATAGTTCCAACGACGAGATTGGCGGGAAGAGCGTGGTATCGTTTTCGTCAAAATCCGGGTCGTCTTCGAGCGGAATCCACGGAGGTGGGTCTTTCTTTGGAGGCGGCAGGCGCGTGATGTAGCCTTTGAACGTAAGGTCGGCCATCGTCAACGCATCGAGTTCGTCGGCTGTATCGCCAGAGGCGTCTTCGAGTCCGAGCGCTACCTCAGGAACATGCAGCGTATTCATGCCCTGTCCGTTGGTCCGAAAGATATCGGCTTGAGCGACGTCAGAACTCGCTTGAACAGCCACATCCGTACCGGCTGCGCCAACGCTTTGAGCGTCGACACTGAAGTACATCCGCGAAGCCATCGTTGACCCGTGGACGACCAAACCATCGACGTTATCACCGGCGACCAATCCCAGCTGAGCGCATGTGAAAGCGACGCTCACAGTGCCGCTTCCGAGCTCAGTTTGGAAGATGGTACATGGCCGTTCGTCTTCAGCCACTGCGGCAACAGCGCCTTCACCTACGCTCCCACGGCCGACTGAAAAGAAGACGCGTCCAACCGGTGTTCCATAATGGAAATCAACAGCATTCAGATCATCCTTTGGCGTTCCACCCTCAGATTCGGGCTCCATCCCGAGCCGAATCTCGTCCGTGAATAGGAAATTGATACCAGGAAAGCCTTTATCACCGCTGCCGGAGCTGTAATAGATATCGCCTGGATCTTCCCCGGTTTCGCTCTCCTGGCGCACGCCCGTTTGCGTCAGTCCCTCTTCGGCGTTCGGTTCATCCAAAACTGAGAAATAGAACGGCGAAAACGTCTCAATATTGTGGAGCGTCGAGACGGCATCGATATCATCGGTCGCTAACAAGTCGAGCTGGTCTGGGGTCGCAAGGATCGCGTTATCGCCCGCGATATGACTGGGTCCCCGTCGTCTGGACGTGAACAGGTGACTCTCTGGATTTGGTTGGGCTTCAGCAATGCCGCTACCGGTCAAACCCTGAGCACCAGCAGCCACTGAAAACAAGGTCTCGTGCAACAAGCCATGCGGCCGCAAGAACTGGGTCACGCGACCTTCAGGCACCTCGTTATTCGAATTGTTGCCGTTGTTCGAGTTGTTGGCATTGTTCGAGTTGTTGGCGTTGTTCGCATTGTTTGCGTTGTTGCCGTTGTTCGCGTTGTTTTCGTTTTCATCGCCGCCACAGGCGACCAGGGAACAAAGTGCAAGTACAACAAGTGCTCTAGAGCGCATGATCTATCACCGGGTTACTGATTGTATTCGAACTGACTGACGCTGAGTGTGGTTTCATTCATTTGGAATGTAATGTCCCAGTTCTGAATCACGATCGTCACGTCTGTGTCTGCCGGGAGGTCCGTAACTCGATCTGGATCCCCATCTTCGAGCGTGCCTGCCGTAGTTGATGCGATCTCAACCGGAATCACAGATTCAAAATCCTCCAGGTCACTCTGAAACTCTCCAGCCCTGACGGAGTAGTTCATACTTGTCTGACCATATGAAAACTGCAGAACTCGATTGCCACCGATGCATGGGCTCGCACCACCTTGCTGAAGCGAGAAACCGACGCCACCACCTATTAGGAACTGTTGGCAGAGGTGCGCCGAAACGGCGGATCCCGAAAGGCCACCCATCAGCTCCGATTGGGCCGGAGTTTCCAGCGGGTTGCCCGCAGGAGTTTGATTTGCGTTGTTTGAATTGTTCGCGTTGTTCGAGTTGTTCGAATTGTTGGCGTTGTTCGAATTGTTGGCGTTGTTCGAATTGTTCGCGTTGTTCGAATTGTTAACATTGTTGGCGTTGTTAACGTTGTTTGCGTTGTTAACGTTGTTTGCGTTGTTCGAATCATCGCCGTCACCGCAAGCAACACACGACGCAAGCGCCAAAACCATCATTAGCTTCTTCATCAATCCTCCTTCAAATCCAAGTTCGGCACTACGCTACATCAGCCGCGATCGCGTTAAAAGCATTGTGTTTCAGCATGTTGGTTTTCTTCGGGGCTGAGGAAGTTTCGGCCGACTACGCCGCGAATTGAGGGTTGTGTGTTTTGGGGATTCTAGAACCAGATGGCAGGCCAGACAATGGGAGGTCTCGTCACAACAGCCAGCCTGCCAGATAGACCCGCATGCACTTGAGTTGCAACGGCTTTCGCCGCGAACTAGACTCTCCCAAACGATCGAACTCTAGAGGGATTCATGAGAAGCCTACGTGCTGTAACAGCCTTGTTACTGTTTCTGGCAACCACCACGGTGTTTGCCCAAGATTTGCCGATACGTGTGGCCGGTGAAGTCGGCCAACTGGTGCCCGCAGAGACAACCCGGCCGGTCTTGATAACTATCGTTGCGTTTCCCCAAATCGCAGAGGATGGGACCTTGAATTTCTGGGCACGTTCGGAAGCTCGGAATCGCTTTCCTCATCAACATCTGCTCGATACACGGGGCACCGCTGCGCTACCCATGGCCGAACGAAAACTCACGCCATTGTTTGGTGAGGGAGTGCTTCGGGACTTTGAGATAGAAGGCGCGGTTGTAGATACACCGGTCTATGCCGAACTTCCGTTTTCGCCCAATAGCGACTTGGTGATTCCAGGGGTTGGGGTGCCTGCGGGCAGTGTGGGAAACACGGACGTCTATCTGGTTCGTCGCGCGCAGACGGGCGAGTACGAGTATGTCACCCACAATCCGACCGCTGAAGTGACCGATGAGCGTTACGGTCGGATCGACAACGTTTCAATCCGAAAGGACGGCGAAATTCTCATTGCATCTACCAATGGCATGTTCTGGCATTCGGAAACTCCGACATTGATCATGGATGGCACCGAGCAGGACCCCGATGGTTTCCCTTGGGGTATTCCAGCGCTATCTATCCCACTCGATGACGGTTCAATTGGTTTCTGTTGCCACAACAACGCACCGGTCATCGCAAACACGACGGCAATCACACCAACCAATCCAACGCCTGGGCCAGATCCTCAGGCGACCTCGAATCCCCGTCGATCATGCAACGAACTGCATCACTCAGGTCAGATTGCCTGTGCCGATGACGTCCGCGATGGGAACGGGAATCCGTATGGTTGGTGGTACACGGGTCAGGTAGGAACGAGCCTCACTCAACGTGTGCTGCGCACTGACCCTGATGGATGTGGTGGCGCAGGCGCGGTGTACTTCCCAGTTGTGTACACAGGTGGCGCATCATATTGGAACGGTTGCGAGTTTGGCGATTTTGGCGGCGGCGTCCGTTTTTCAGTCGGCGATGAAATCACAAACCGAGAGGGCTACACTCTGTCAGGTTTGAGCAGCAACTTCGACGTCAGGATCTCAGAAAACGGCACGGCAGTCGCGTTTCCTGGGACAGCAACAGGACCAGATGGTCCAATCGAAGGGATCTTCGTGCACACATCAGAAGGTCTGCAACTGGGAAGCTATATTGGTCAAATGGTGACCCTACAGTCCGGCGAATTTGCGATCACCGACCTGCTGCTCGCGAATGTAAATGATGCTGGGCAGTTCCCTGTGACGGCATCGTTCGCTGAGCCGTTCGTCGACCCGGAAACCATGACTGAGGTGCCAAGAAACGCAGTCCTAGTAGTGAACCAATCCGCCGGACCCGTCCCCCAAAATGTTGCGCTAAATAATGGGTTCGGCAAGGTCCGTGGCGACACAATCGAATACACAGCAGATGTCGAAAACAAAGGCGGTCAGGCGGTCAGTGAGATTCAGGTTGTGTTGTCAGGAGTTCCGGATTTCTGGGTGATTACATCGCAATTCTGCGAGCGCGGTGTTGAAGGTTTTGATGCTGCAGATGTCGTTTGCACATACTCAGATTTCATTGATGGTCTATTGAGGCCGCAAGAAGAAGGGCGCTTCGAGTTCGTGGTCGAGTTTCCGCCCGCGTTTGAAGAGGTGGACCTGTCGATGTTGACGATGACGGTTGTTGCCGAAGGCGACACAGACACGTCAGACAATTCCCGCAACATTGAAATCTCTCCGGATATCGACATGAACGCGCGTGGCTTCGCGGACGCAGTATCCGACGGCGAGACCTCAACGCTTACGCTACGGGTTTACGATTTGGGCCCTACGCCAGGTGTCGCAAACGATCTGACAGAGACACTTCAGCGCGCATTTGAGCTGGAGATTTTCTATCCCGCAGGCAAACGACCCTCATCGACGGCAAACCCCACAATCTCGGTAGTTGACGCGGGTTGCGCTTGGGAAACTGAGTCCGAGAAAGACGCAAGCCGCCGCGTTTGTAATGAACCAGACGTCGAGTTCATTCGGGCCTACGACATCGTGGTGTCGGTTGAGTCGTTGGTCTTCGGCTACGAACTGACATTTAAACGCGAGTGGACCGATGAAGACGGGGAGCCAACCATGGCTTCCGAGGTGTTTGATGGCAGTTTCGACTTTACGGAAGACATCAATAACCCCGAAGTCTCCGACGATGCACCACGTTCCTCAAGTTGTGCAACGGCGCCGACCCACGTGCCGTCGCCACTCCTATTATTGGTTGGTCTCATCGGCCTGATTGGTTGGCGCCGTCGGTCTAAGGAAACCTACTGATTGTAGTCGAACGCCGAAACCGTGACCTGGGTCGCGTTGATTTGGAACGTAATGTCCCAGTTCTGAATCACGATGGTCACATCCGTGTCTGCCGGAATATCGGTGATCGTATCTGGGTCCCCATCATTCAGGGTGCCCGCAGTTGTTGATGCGATTTCAACCGCTGTCACCGTCGCTGGTGCGTTGATGTCCGTGGCGTAGTCACCGGCCTCAACAGAGTACGTCATTGCCTGTGTATCGTAGCCAAATCGCAACATCGTTGCGGCACCAATGCACGGCGAGAGACCACCTTCATCCAATCGATGCCCAAACGCGGGGCCGAACAAGAGCGACTGGCAGAGGTAGGCCGAATTTACGGTTCCGCCAATTCCGCCCATCAGCATTGCGGTCGCTGGCGTGTCTAGCGGTACGCCGGCAGGGGTCGCGTTATTGCTGTTGTTCGAGTTGTTGCTGTTATTCGAGTTGTTGCTGTTGTTCGAATTATTGCTGTTATTCGAGTTGTTCGCGTTGTTCGAATTGTTGGCGTTATTCGAGTTGTTTGCGTTGTTCGAATTGTTGGCGTTGTTGACGTTGTTGACGTTGTTAACGTTATTGACGTTGTTTGCGTTGTTTGCGTTGTTGGAATCATCGTCATCGCTACATGCGACAAGCATCGCGACAGCCAATACCAGAGTCAGCTTCTTCATTGGGAAACTCCTGAAAAATTTGGGATGTTGTGAACGTTACAACACTCAGGATCGCGATTAAAGCCCTGTTGTCAGTAAGTTCTGGCTCGGCTTATTCTCTTCGGGAACTTACATGGAGAAAAAATGCGAAAACTACTTCTCCTTAGGCACCAACCACCAGCCGAACCAGCTGAATAGACCTGGTCATATTATGACGACACTTGAATGGGTGGAGAATCTCAAGGGGGCGATGGGCTCGGAAAGCCAGCTGCCCGCACAATGGATGTCGGACGATACCGCGGAGTTTGTGCGTCGCGGATGGCGCGATGTCATCGAAAGTTCGAGCTATATCGACGCGTTTACGGACGAAAACGTCGCGATCATCGACCGATGTATTCCCCTTGCACTGCTTGGCTCCAAAAAGCGGACTCTGTCTTCAGACCTGGCCGAAATGGTCCTCGTCGCCGACCCTGAACGACCGGACAAGGCATTTGTATCGCTGGCAACAGGGGTTCCCGCGCTACTTTGGTGCGAGTGTGAACCAACGCTGGATGGACTCTTAGATCATCTTCAGCCGTATCTGGCCGAGCGTAAGCTGGTCGAACAAATGAGCAAGACCGCGAAGACTGTGAAGGTCCTGAACGTCGAGCGCGACGTGATTGAAAATCACATTGTACGCAGCGAGTTCTGGCTTGATGACGGTTTCTGGTGCAGCTCGTATGTCAACAATCCATGGGAGAATCCGGATCTTGAAGACAACGTTCTGATGCGGTCAGTCATGCTTGAAGAGCGCATGAAGGAACACCGCGGCCGGATGCCGTCGACGTCGTTTCGGGCGTTGTGGTCAGGCGGTGTGATCACGATTGAGGCCCATCCGTTTGGCGTCTATCGCTTCTTCCTGCGATACGAGCCAGCCAACGATGCACATGCGATCCGAACCGTGAACGAGCTTACACACGGGGACCTGCCACTAGACCTTCCTGTCGATATCGCGGCGTCTCTTCTGCGAGGTGAGAACGTCAACGAGAAGAGCCTGCAGGAAATGAAACCGACGGGGCCTTGGCTGGACTACGCAGCACTTAGCAGCGCCTACCACTATGGTGATTCCACCGGATTCTACGCATTGATGGAGATGATCGACGACGCGGACGAAGCAAAGCTCGATGCAGTCTCTCGCGTAGCCGAGGCCTACCAACAATGGCTGGTCTGTGAACATATCATCATGCGGTATCCAGACTCCCCGACGGCACAAGAGCTACACACGTACTCTAAGCCAGTTCCGCCGGAGGCTGCCCAATGAGCTTCCAACAAAGACGTGTCTTTTTGGCCCCCACTACGACCGATTTCGAGGCCGTCAATGCCTTTGCACAAGCGCATGGACTGAGCTTGATTTCGAACCAGGTCATCACATGGCAGAGCGCCGAGTCGATCTGGGAAAATGACGACCTTGGCATCGATCTGATGACATTGAACTCCGGTGAGCATGTTGTGCGGCTTCGGAGCAATGATGTGGCGAACCACGCCTCGGTCGTAGAAGACCTGAATCTTGAATCGTGCGCGGATGTCCTGGCGAGAGAAGCGGTCAGCGACGAAGACGCTATTGATCATGTCTATGCGATGTGGGCGACGATGTTCATCGAACATGATGAAGCTGAGCAATGTCGTGAAGCGATGACCGAATACTACGAACATCCGCGAGACCTCGTTCGTTGGGTTGCCGGTCGTGCATTAGCGACGCAAGGCACGGACGGCATCATTAATGCGCTAGAACGCGCCGCGCAGACTTATCCCGAAATGGGCGTCTATGCCGAGCAAGCAAGAGCAGCCCGCGAACAGCGCGAAAATGCTCCCGTAGAAACCATGCCGTTTCGTGACATGGTATCGAAGTGCAAGGAGGCGCTTGCCGCAGACGATTTTGAGGCCCTATTGGAGTGGGCAACCCAAGCGTTTGAAGAACGACCCGCGAGCGTAGATGTGCAAACGTACCTCGCCATCGCCTTCTGGAATCTTGGACAACGCGCGATGGGCTTCGCATTTGCTGAAGCGGCCCGAAACAGCTTCACTGAATCGAAGGTCGACGCTGAACTACCCACAGAATGGGACGGCACGGGCGAAGTTGATATCGAGTATGCCTGCGACATCTGCGTCAAGATGCGCGCAAATGGTGCCACCAAATCTACGGCTGCGCTTGCGAAAGCACTGGTTCAACTACCCGACGCCGATGCCCGTCTTCACTATGTCGCTGGGTCTTATAGCAACGAGTTTGAACTGTTGAAGCCAGCGTCCGAAACGGTTCAAGATTCAGGTCATTTGGCGTATCGGCTCTTTTGCGCAATGGCCAACGAAGACGCTACCCCGGACGAAGAACTGATCGCTCAAGCGCATCTCGCGCTCAAGATGTACGACCAACCTCCAGAGTCCGATCTGGCAAAGTGGATCGAGACATTCATGGGAGAGCCGCCGAGCATGTATTACGTGTTCTCGGACGCGTCTCGGAATCTTTACAAACGAAAGTTGTACGACGAATGCGCCACGGTCTGTGACACCTGGTTGGAGCTCGATCCCGATGACGTCACGGCGTGGCAACGAGCGGTGAATAGCCGAATATTCGGCGACCGTTGGTCGGAAGCGCTCGAGATTTACCCCGAGGTTATCGCCAATGTGGAGCGTATCTATGCGGACCCGGATCGGCACGACTACGGCAGCGATGGGCGCCCGTTGATGTACTTCAACTATGCCTGCCTGTTATCAGATGCGGGTCGCTACGACGAGGCATTCGAAGCGCTACGCACCGCGATTCGAGGTGACGTTAAGTGGGCAGAAGCCGCACTCGAAGATGAAACGTTCGCAGGTATGGCCGACCAACCGCGATTCCAGGCGCTAACAAGCCTTGATCCAGTTGCCACCGCGCTGCCTGAAGAACTTACTGAAGAACACATGGAGCGACTGCTTCAATACGCACTTGGTCGTGGTGGTACGGACGAGGCATTTGACGTCTTGGACGAGTGCATCGTGCTGGCGACGGCCGCGAATCTAGAGCTCCAAGTCGCGAAGGCTCAGTCGTTGCTATCATGGAATCACGCCTACTATGGAGACCCCAAACTGGCTGCCGAATTGGGCCTGTCTGCGATAGAGACTTTTGAAGCCAGTGGCGATCAAGAGGAGTTGGCCGCGGCATACACGAGCCTTGGCGGCGCCTACTTGCAGTTGGAACGGCTCGATGAGGCTGAAGACTGTCTGAAGAAGGCGCTCGCGATCCGCATCGAGCTTGTCGGCGAAGAGCATCCCATTTTGGCGAAGCCTCTGGGAACGCTGGCTCGGATCGAGGACCGACGGGGAAATCGAAAAGCCGCCATCGAGAAGTACGAGGCAGTTGCACGACATTTGGACACGTATATCGCTGATGGATCTGAAGAACGCGATGGTGAAATCACCTGGGGTGATGCGTTGTACGACCGGTCGGTGGTGCACCAAAACCTGCTGCATTGGTACGCCTCAGAACAAAACATGGACGCGTGTTTTGCCAAGGTCCAAGACCTCGTTGATGCGCTTGAACCACTGTACGCCGACCGTTTTCGAAACGAGCCGGCTGTGACGAACGCGTACAATGTGTTGGATTGGTTGATGGGTCGCGCCGACGGTCCTGACATTCGCGAGTTACAGGTCTTACAGATACGGCTCGACGAACTTGGTCTGTCTACGAATCCTGTGGTTCGCGAGGAGCAACGTTACTGGATCCGTGTCCGACGTCTTGTGGATGACCTGGTAAACCATGGTGGCGATACGATGTTTGCCGCCAACGTGTTGGCAGAAGCGGTCCGAGGTGATGCAGACGAGCAGCTGTGTCTGCGCTTCCCCGAACTTGGCAGTTTCAAAACCGAAATGGCCATGCGCATGAATCGGATTCCAACGTTCTCGGTGACTTGCGCGATGGCACTCAGCCTCGCGCAAAATGACGGAGATATCGACCGCGCTATCGACGACCTCTCGGCAATTTGTATCAGCGAAGCCGGTATCGATTCAGCAAGTTGAGATTAGAACGAGGGCCCGATTTTGGTCATCGAGGCCCCCGTGGCGTCATCGCCGGGCGCTGTCGTGGAGTAGTTGCAGACAAACTCATCGATGACGATGAAGCAATTGCTCAAAATCCAATCCGTCTGCACGCTGTCGATATCTGCCGACCAGCTCACGTCGAGCAGCCCGTCCTGGCTGTCGATCCGCGCCGTGATTTCCCCCATCACCTCGTTTTGTAGCTGCATGGTGTAGGTGCCAGTCAGGTTCGCTTCGATGTCTAGAATCGCGATACGCGCATCATCTTCGTCGTTCTTAACTTCCCAACGTCCCGCAACCTGTTCGGGCTGCACGCCAACCCCATTGTTTACGTTGTTTACGTTGTTTACGTTATTGAAGTTATTGAAGTTATTGGAGTTGTTCGAGTTGTTAGCGTCAGGGTCCGATAGTTTCACGTCATCGGGGTCGTCAAAGATGAGACAGCCCGCCGATAACGACGCGACAATAACCACTAGAACTTTCGACAGATTAGTCACTTCAACACTCAACTTTCTTTGAGACACAAGACTACACTGGCTATGAGGGGCTTGCTAGCACGACATGACACCGATAACTGGGCATGCACGAGGGCTCGCGGCTCGCGGCTCGGGGGCTAGCGGCTCGCGGCTTGGGGCAAGGGGCTCTAGATCTCGAGAACTCGAGAACGCGAGAACACGAGAACTCGAGAACGCGAGAACTCGAGTGCTCGATAACTCGATAACTCGCTAACTCGCTAACTCGAGCACACTCGGATACTCGAGCGCTCGATAACTCGATAACTCGCTATGCAACGTTTGTGATAACAAAGAACAGACAACTGTGTGTAAACTCGCGCTAGCAAGCCCCTAGCCCCCAAGCCTCAAGCCCCCAAGCCCTCATGACAAGAATCGAATACGTACTGCCCAAGTCCAATGAATACGGGTTGGTACTGGGAATCGCAGCAGACGGCGACCATGTAGTAGCCGTTGGCGGTCAAGGTCGAGACCTTTTCCTTCACTCAACCGATGGTGGGGTGACGTTTGAGCCCAAGCGAAGTGATGGGCGTGGCCTACGCTCAGCGTGGATCGAAGGCGACAAGATTTGGGTCTGTGGTGAGTATGGCTACGCCGCCTACTCGCCGGACCGCGGCGACAGCTGGCATGAGATTCCGACAGCGACGCGCGGGTGTTTGTTTGGGATTGAGCGCGACAAATCCGGCAACCTTTGGATTTCCGGAGATGGCGGTTTCCTCGTGGGAATCTCGTCCGACGGCGAGTACTGGTACCCGACACTGACACAGAGTGGCTTCTCGCGGATGAGCACGCATCCAGAGGGCGTGATGCTGCCAAGCGATGATCCAGGGCACGTCTTTCTGCTGACGCCAGATGGCATTCGGAAGTTTGGTCTCAATGCGGGTGGGAACCTGATGAAGGTCCGTGCGTTGGACTCGGGCACAATCCTGGCCGTCGGTGCCGAGGGCAAGGTCTTTCGCAGCACAGACAACGGCTGGTCGTTCACCGCGTCGAAGACTCCGACCAACGCACTCTTGTGTTCTGTTGAAGCCATGCCGGACGGCACTGTTTGGGCGGGTGGAGCGCAGGGTTGTCTGCTGCGATCCGATGATGATGGTCAGACCTTCGAGACGGTCGAGCAGGGTCTGGAAGACGGCTATCTTTGGTGCATAGAACGCGTGCACGACGCGCTCTATGTCGGCGGGCATCGTGGCGTGGTTTTCCGTATCGGGGAACCCCGCGCCGACGAGACACATATGTTGCCAATTGGTGACATAGATATTTCGGCTCCAGAATTCAAGACGAAGAGTCGCCCCTCGATTGGCAAGAGATCACGGGTGCACCGTAGCTCGCAGCACGAAGGCTATATCTTTGACGGGGACTTTGAGACCGACATCAACTCAATCTTAGAGGACCAAGAACGGCAAGCCTGCCCGACCGCGAAGAACAGTTTGACGGGCGTCTACACACGCTTGTCCACCGAGATTGCAGAGGACCTTGAGAAGCTTCTGCGGCTGTATCGATTCAAGAAGGTGCCGCAGCTTTGTGGTCTTACACCACTCATCGGCTCGACGATCGCAGACGATCGGAATCCGCATGAAATCCCCGAAATCTTCGCGGATGCGGAGCCTGATGAAAAACAAAAATGGACTCAGATTTTATGGGAATCCGCCAACCTGTTTGAAGATGCAGACGGGATGCGTTTGATCATCACACCCGACGGAGTACATGAATTCCGCGAAGACGAAGGCTCGATTCGCTACGTCTGTTACGACCTGGCCACCCTGTTCTATCTGCTTGTTCGCGGTACGGCGGTTGGGCTTGGACGGTATGACGCGGACACGCTTCGTGACGAGCTCGACGACCAGTTTGACGATTGGTTGGGTTGTGAGTTTTGGGACGAGATTCTCGACTAACGGGCTAGGGGCCCGGGGGCTAGGGGCTCGGGCCACCCGGCCAACCGGAATTGTCGGCTAGCCGCCTACCCGGATTTATCGGCTAACCGGTTAACCGGATTTATCGGCTAACCGGCTAACCGGATTTATCGGCTAACCGGCTACCCGGCTTTATTGGCTGACCGGCTACCCGGATTTATCGGCTAACCGGCTAAGCGGATTTGTCGGATTGCCAGATTGTCGGGCAACCGGGGCTAGTGGAGTTGGTAGTTGAATATGGTAGTGTTGGGCTCAACCAACGGTTTGGTGAGTAAGTGAAGTATTTAATCCCGATATTGATTTTGTTGCTTGTGTCTTGTGGGGACGATGAGTCGTCGAACAATGCCAACAGCAATAACGTTAACAACGTCAATAACTCGAACAACGTTAACAACGTCAACAATCTGAATAACGTTAACAATTCGAACAACGTTAATAATTCGAACAACGTTAACAACGTCAACAATTCGAATAACAGCAACAATTCGAACAATTCGAACAATTCGAATAGCTCGAATAACTCGAATAACAGCAACAATTCGAACAACAGCAATAACAGCAACAACACCAATCTGAGCTCGTTGTTGAACCTGAATAAGCTGACGTTGCAGACCAGCGAAGACGGAACGAACGACCAGTTCGAAGTTTCACTGAAGACCGAACCGACCTCAGAGGTCGAAGTCTGGGTGGACTCGTCCAATTCGGATGAAGCGCAGGTTTGGCCGTTGCGCATCCTGTTCTGCCCTGATGGCTTTACCGAGTTATTTGGCCGCTGCGAGACCATCGCCGATGCCGAACAGGTCTTGGGACCCATCACCGAGGTGCACTGGAGCCGCACGAGCACGGTGCAAGTCTACGGCACCAAAGACGGCGTCGATGACGGCGACGCGAACTACACCATCACCTTCTTCATCGAAAGCGCCGACGCTACATACGCGCCGGGCACGAACGATACGCTGACTGGTGTGAATACAGATGTCACTTTCGCACCAAGCATTGCGGCCTGGAACGGGCTCAACGACGATGCTCTGCTCCAGGCAATCCAGACCACGCTCGGTAGCCAGGTTGAACTCGGATACGGTGGCGCAAATGGGGCACGAACGGCAATGCTGTCATCTATTGACCTTATTAATAACGAGGTCGCCTGCATCTACACAGGACGCACGATCCAGCAACCACGTGACACCAGCGGCGCAGGTGCCAAGGGCATTAACACCGAACACTCATGGCCGCAGAGCCAGTTTAGCAGTGACGAGCCGATGCGCTCTGACCTTCATCACCTTTTCCCGTCGGATTCGAACGCGAATCAGGACCGCTCGAACTACGATTATGGCTGGGTCGCGGCATCAACACCGGCAGAGCCAAACTCGGTGGTCGGCCCCAACGGCATCTTCGGGAATGTCTACCAGGTACGCCCCGAGCGCCGCGGTGACGTCGCTCGCGCCCACTTCTACATGGTCGCTCGATACCGCTTCGACAACACGATTCCGGCGACCTTTGACGATGACGGCATGACCGACAACGGGAGTATCAACGCCACTGAAGAAGGCGTGCTTCGCGAGTGGCATATGGCCGATCCGCCTGATGCGCTCGAGCGACAACGCAACTTCCGAATCGAAGCCTATCAAGGTGCCCGCAATCCATTTGTCGATTTCCCGGAATTGGTCGGACGTATCTCCGACTTTTGAATTCCTAAGGCCCTAAGTTACTAAAGGCCCTAAGGAAAAGGGCTTGGGTTCTTTGCAGACTTAGGTCCTTAGGAATCAGTCGATCTCGGCAATCTCGTCTTCTTCATCGTCGTCGAACTCGCCGTCTCGGTCCTCATCTTCGAACAAGCCGCTGGATCTGCGGAACAGTTCCTGGAATTCGTCGCCGAGCTCTGTGTTGTTGTTCTCGTCGATGCGCAGGATGCCGTTCTCAGCTTCGGCGTTCACGAGGTCGCTGCTGAACCATTCGTTGGCAGCAAACCCAACAATCAAGCGACGCATGGATTGAATTTCGACTTCACCACGCAGACGCAATTCTAATTCAAAGTCCTGTTGAATCTCGACGGTGACTCCATCGGCACGTTTCGCCCGTACCAGGACAGAATGGTCGACAAGGTCGTCTGGCGCTTCCGGAGGCAACACGCCCTCAGGGGAATCGATCTTGATCTGCAGCTCACAGAAGCTCATTGCGCCAGAAAGCTCTAATCCACGCGGGAACGACTCGCCGGAAATCAAATCGACCGCGATGGGGCCTTCGTAGTCGACCTCGACCTGCTCGCCGTTTACCTCACAGGTTTCAGCCTCGGCTTCATCGATGACGATCCAAGCGTTGGTGACTTCGATCCCACTGTCCAAGACAAGGGCGTTGGGGATGGAAGACTCATAGGCTTCGAATTCTACGGTGGTGGGCTCGTCTTCCACGTTGTCCTGTGGATTACCAACGTCGGTGACGACGCAGCCCGCAAGGAAGATTGTTGTCCACAGATACTTCATTCTTCGTCCCATTTCGTCAGCGGAAAGAACACCAGATTAAATTGATACAAACGGTCGGGATTGTCGCCATCATCGCGTTCCGCGACCTCCATTAATGACTCGCGAAACGAGTGAATTCGCTCTTTGAGTTCCAGAAATTTCTCGTCATTGATGCACATGGTCATCCCGCTAATCTCGCGGTGTTCGCGGGGGACGGTCTCTATACTCTGTGCACCTTTCTCCAGCATCTGCCGGTGGTAATTGCCTGCGGCGAGTGAGCCGACCTCATGGCCAGTGGTCAGGTTTGGGTTTCCGCGCCAGACCTTCTCACCATCGGTCTCAAGCAATCCTAAGTCAAAGATCACGTCGAGCGCCTGTTGCGCCTGTTTGGCCGTGATTGGCGGAAACAACTCGCCGGCAATCCATTTGGGGTCGTTCTTGAAGTCGGGGCGGGCCGCCATTTCGCGGATGGCGGGGTAATACCATCGACTCAGGTACTCGAACATCGAACTATCGATGCGGCGCGCGCTCCGAAACTGTTGGCTCGCCGAGACGCTCTCGAAATACTCATTCTTCTCTTCGGCGGATTTTGCCTGGCCGAAGCCGACGAGCGCTCTAAAAAATCGGGCTTCTTCGCGATCGAGCTCCAAGCCCTTGATCATCTTCTCAAGGCTCTTCGGCGTTAGCCCCCGGTCGCCATCTGAAACAAGCTTCAGATAATTCGGCGAAGAGAACCCTGCACGTCGGGAAAAGTACCGATACGAGAACGCGGACACCGCTTCTTTCGCCGCGTCGTAGTAGTCGCGCAGATACTCTCGATAATCGAGATAACCAAAGATGTCGGGGGCCCATTCAGCAGACATGAAACTACCGCTCAAGGTGTATACAAATACCCTAACACTTTCCTCGGTATTGTTCCAAGAGATTGCTTGGCGGTGGCAATAAACAAGGGGATAGCCGTATACGCGGCGTATACGGAAACCGTCCTGAGTGTTTGGACAAAGATCCCGAATGCCCTAGCCTAAGCTCACCACCAATCTAGGAGATGAAGATGCGCAGATTTCTAATGATCTGTTGTTGTGCTGCGGCGCTGGCCGTTGTAGCGATGACACGACCAACTCGAAGGCGAACAGTCGTTCGAACAACATGAACAACACCAACAACACCAATTCAAACAATTCGAACAACGCGAATAACACAAACAACGCGTCGAACAACGCCAATAACTCGAACAACGCGAACAATACGAACAACAGTAACAACGCGACGAACAACTCGAACAACAACACAAACAACATGAGCATGAACGAGTGTGGTGCGACGCCAATGTGTGGCCCTGGAGAGCCACTCTGCGACACAAACCGACAGGTTTGCGTGGCATGTCTGGCCAACACCGACTGCGGTGTCGCTGAGCCGGTCTGCGACACGTCGAGCGGCGAATGCGTCACCTGCCTGGCGGACACAGATTGTAATGGTGCAACACCTGTCTGCGACGTCCTACGAGGCAACTGCGTCGCGGCCTGCGCCAACAACAACGACTGCAATGGGCGCACGGACATCTGCGACATGGCGACGGGTCGCTGTGTCGAGTGTCAGGGCAATAACGACTGCGGCAACAACAACCGCGACGTCTGTGATGCCAACGGAATTTGCGTTGAATGTACCCAGAACGACCAATGTCCGGCCGGTGAGCCCCTCTGCGTGGTTGGCCAAGGCGTATGTGGCGAATGCATGTCCAATGCTGACTGCGGCGTCGCGAGCCCGTTCTGCATCGATTATGAGTGCCGCGAATGCACCCAGAATTCTAACTGCCCAGCGACTGCACCGACCTGCGCACCAAACGCCGAATGTGTTGTCTGCGTGCAAGACAGCGACTGCCCGAACGGCACCGTCTGTGACGACGGCGACGCATGCGTCGAGTGCACTCAGAATACGGACTGCGCAAACAACATGATCTGCAATAACAACAACACGTGCGTCGCGTGCACCAATGACAACCAATGCGGCGGTGACACCCCATTCTGTGACCAAAACAGCGGCCAATGCCGTGGGTGTACCGGCAACGCAGAGTGCAACCAGGACCAAGATGTGCTGGCGCCATATTGCGAAGTCAACCAAGCCCTCTGCGTTGAATGTCTAGTCGATGGTGACTGCCCAGGCGCCCAGCGATGCTCGGCGGCATACACCTGCAACGAATGTATCGAGAACGCAGATTGCGGACAGGGTGAAACCTGCAACCTGGCCTCGGGACGATGCACCACGGACTGCACAAACAACGCAAACGCCTGTGGGCAGAACCAGGTCTGCGACCAGGCCACCGGCGCCTGCGTCGGCTGCCTCACCAATAATGACTGTCAGGGTGAGTCGTGTTTTGTCGCTACGGGTGTCTGCGGCGAATGTGCCTCGGATGCACAGTGCCGCGGCAGTGACCGCTGCAATCCTGCGAACGCACAATGCGTTGAGTGCCTCAGTACTGCTGACTGCGCCACGGACGAATACTGCGACGACAACAACGAATGTCAGGACTAATCATGAAAACACTAAAGATACTGTTTGTTTGCATGGCCCTGTTTGCGATTGGCTGCTCGGACGAGACGACCAACTCCAAGGGCGCCAACAACCGCGCGAACAACGCGAATAATGGCAACAACGTCGCAAACAACGTCAACAACGTCATCAATAACGGCGAAGCGTGTCTGCAAACCTGCCCGCAGGGCGCGCCTTTGTGCGACACCCAGAGTCGAACCTGTGTTGAGTGCACCCAAGACTCGCACTGCGGTTTGGCGCAGCCAGCCTGTGATGCGGACGGTGAATGTCGCGAGTGTACGAACGACTCGCATTGTTCGGGGGACAACTCCATCTGCAACCTCGACGAAAACCAGTGCCAGCCACCGTGCACCAGCGACAACGACTGCGATAACTTCAACGAAGACACGCCGTTCTGTGACACAGCCAGCGGAAGGTGCTTGGAGTGTACATCTGACCAACAATGCGAACGCGGTGATACCTGTTCAGCTGATGGCTTGTGCATTGAGTGCGCAACGGACGCGGAATGCGGCGGCGAAGACCCGCTCTGCCGCACAGAGACTGGCCGATGCGTTGAGTGTAAGGCCGATTCCGACTGCGCAAACAACGCTCCGTGCGTCGATTTCCGATGCGTAGAGTGTGCAGGAGACGCGGATTGCCCTGTGGCAGCGCCAATCTGTAGCCGGTTTGAGTGTGGAATCTGCAGCCGCGAAGATAACCGAGGCTGCGAAGGCGACACGCCTTACTGTGATGGCCGCGACGAGTGCGTTGAGTGTCTCGAAGATGAACAATGTGCCGACAACGAGCAGTGCAATGACGGCCGCTGCGTCGTCGACTAGGCCCGCTACAGAAACTCGCCAATTTCCTCGGCGAGCCAGACCTGTTCGTCTTGTCGCAATCGATAGGCGATCGGAATCAACCCCTCGGTTGTGGTCAGGAACAGTGTGAACTTTTCCGTGCCATAACCGGGGGAAGCCTTCAGAACGTCATGCCGCCGAATCTCGCGCGGCTTTTTGTTTGGCTCCTTCAGCGTCACCTTGTCTTTCCCAAACACAATCTCGTTCTGCTTCCGAGACCGTACGAGCTCGTAGATGGTGGGCGTCAGCACCAATAGCAGTGCCAACGCCGACAGCAACCACATGAACGGGAGCTGCTTCACAATGGGAATGATAGCGATGAACGCGAATGACAAGGACGCGATGAGGTAGTGTGAATCGAATTTCCTGGACGGCGCGCGAATCACAAGCTGGTTTGGCTCGTGTGCTAGCCGAACCGAAGTGTTGCGTGGCTGCACGATCGGGGCAGACCTGCGCTTCTGTATCTCCAGCGCCTCCTCCAGCGCCGCTGCACCGTTGAGCGGCCTGTCCGATGGATTGGCCGAACCCAGCCGATCGATGAATTCACAGACTTCCTTACTTAGTTTCGTGCGCATCAGACCGCGCCAGTTGGGGCGCAGCCCATCCGATGGGAGCTTTGCGACATCGGCGCCGGTGGCAAGGAAGACCAGCACCATGCCCAGGCCAAACAGGTCGCTGGAAGGTACGGCTTTCCCAATCAACTGTTCGGGGGCCATGAACCCCGAGGTGCCCACGATGGTTGAGCCGCCAATCTCGCGTGCGATCAGCCTTTGCACGCCGCCGAAGTCCACCAGATACGCGCGGCCAACGTGATCAAACAGGATGTTCGCGGGCTCGATATCGCGGTGGATGATCGGTGGCGAATGCGAGTGCAGGAAACTCAGCACCTCCAAGGCCGCGACGGCGAAGTTCAGTATTCGATCTTCTTGCCAATCCTCGTGCCGGCGGTCGGCGATGGAAGGCGCATCAAAATAAGACTGCAGCATGTAGAAGCGCTGCATGTCCTTGTCGACGGCGACATCGATGAGCTTGGGGATACGTTCATGCTCGATGCCGCGTAGAACGGAGGCCTCGCGCTCGAACAGTTCCACGCTCTTCCAATCGTCCAACATCGATAGACTCAACGACTTCAGAACCGCCTTCTCGCCCGATTCCCGATGTTGCATCAACTGCACTGTGGCCCCTCGCCCAAGCCGGTCCACCTCCATCCAATCATCCAGATTCATTGCTCGTCCTTGGCCAGGTAGAGCTGGACGAGATCACGAATGTACTCGGCGTGGGCCCGGGAAACGGGGTTGAACGCTTCCAACTGTTGCCCGTTGCTGTCGGTCGCTTCCAGACACCATCGATTCTGGTCGTTGTTGTCACGGAATCGTTTTGCCTGCGTGCCGACAAATTGGTCGCGGCGGATGAACCAGTCGTTATTGGTCTCTTCCTCATAGTAGCGAACGAATCGGTCTTGAACGAGCAACCTGCGCCGACCTGTGAATGTCCCAGCCAGAACGATGCCCGCGATCACGGCGAACCCAACCGCTGCGCCGTACATCAGTTTGGGAACCAAAAATCCGAGCGCCCCGCCAACCGCCGCGGCAGCGGCAAGGGCAAACAAGATGGCGCAAACCACACGCAGGCGAACTTTGTTCTGTGCTGCATACGGGGTCAGCTCGATGCTCAGAAACTCGTCCGTCCAGCTCACGGCCAAGCCAGCAGGAGCGTTGCGCACAAGGCCTGGTGCAGCCCGAGAGACGCGTTTCGCAATGGGAAGCTGCGTATCGTTGGCGACCATCTCTGTCTTGGTCGCAAAGACCTGTTCGGCTTCACTCGCCGTGCGGAACCGACGGGCAGGATCCGGTGCAATCATGCGGTCGATAGCGCGAACGATTCGGGGGCTGAGATTGGCGAACTGCTCCCAATCCAGTTTCAGATCAACCACCTCCAGATCCGATGGGTCGCGGCCTGTCGCAAGGTGCACCAAAGTCGCTCCGAGCCCATAGATATCCGATGCCGGTGACGGCCTTCCCATGATCTGTTCGGGCGCGGCGTAACCCGCGGTGGCGACCAGGTCCGGTGGTTCGTCGCCAATTCGGAATGCACCACCAAAGTCCACCAGGTGTATCTCTCCAGCCTCGTCGACAATCAGGTTGGACGGCTTCACATCACGGTGCACGACCCCTGGCTTCAGGTTGTGGAGGTAGGCCAGCAGGCGCAGGGACTGCCGCGCGATATCGACGATCGTGTCTTCGTTGAAGACCGCGCCACGTTCCATCGCCACCTCAAGGTCTTCGCCTTCAACCAACTCTTGCACGATGACAAAACCCGGTGGGTCGGTGGTCTCGAAGGCGTCAACAAAACCAGGGATGCGATGGTCATTGACGCTCTCTAAGATCTCGGCTTCCCGGCGGAAACGATCGGATTCATGCCATGATTCGGCATGGTTTAAGGTGAGCTTTTTGAGGACGACGAGACGTCCGTCAGGCGTGCGTGCGATAGACGCCAGTCCAGTTGCTCCGGGGCGGATCTTCGAGATCACGTTGTAATCGCCGACCTGCTCAATCATCCGCCCACCCTACACCACGCCCGACACAACAAAAAAGCCCGTTCCACAAACCAGGAACGGGCTTTCGAGTTAATACTGAATCACATCAATCAATCATCATCGTCGTGATCGTCGTCGTCATCATCGTCGTCGTCATCATCGTCATCGTCATCGTCGTCGTCGTCGTCGTCGCCTTCGTGATCATCGTCGTCGTCGTCGCCGCAGCTGCAGCTGGAGGAGTCATCATCCGAATCATCATCGTCATAGCTGTCGTCGCCGTCATCACTATCGTCGTCGCCGTCATCACTATCGTCATCGGCGTCATCGCTGTCGTCGTCAGCATCATCGCTGTCATCATCGCTATCGTCGTAGCTGTCATCATCAGCACAGACGCATTGACCGCCTTCTTCCAGGCCAGAGCGTACGCTTCCGTCTGAGGACGTCGCGTGACCGCAACCAAACATCAGCAAGGCGGCGAGCAACAAGAAGAGCATTCGAAGTTTCAACATGGGGTTCTCCAAAGTTCGTTTCTTTGAGCTCCTTCATGTTATCAACATGCACTGTCGTGGATAGTCCTACATGTAAGTTTGAGTATACGCTGCGTATACACCGCAGAATCCCTAGACGTCGGCGCGGCCGGTCGTCACTCAGACTCGCCTCACGTTCATTAGAATTTTCTAATCTGTCGTCTCAAGCAACCCAGCCTGAGTGTCCTTACATTGCCCATCGTGAAACCTTGCGGAAGGCAATGCCATGGGAATCAAAGCCCACCACATCACTGGAATTCTAAGCGCGACGATCTTGCTGGCGTACAGCGCACCCGCGCTTGGCGAGGTTCGATGCGCCGTCAATGGTGCGGTCGATATCAGCAACGTCACGTCGGTTGCCGAGACTGTTTGGGAAGCACGTTGGTCACAACGTGCAGATTCGACCCGGGCTGGAATGAAGGCAGCAAGGGATGCTGTCCCGGGTCGGGTGCAGTCCATGAACATCGCTTTTGCGCCCGAGATTTCGCTCGAGGACACCGCCGCCAGTGAGTACTCAAGTGCGGCGACAATCGCCATCGCGCTTGGGGACCTCGCAGATGCAAGAAGGGATGTAATCACGGCTGAAGGACGAGCGTTTGAGGCCAATCTGGCAGCAGCTCGATGGCTGTTCGTTGAGGAGGTTCAAGACCAGTTTCTGGTCTGGCAACGTCACGAATTGGAACGACAACATCTTCACGAGTACTTGGTCGAATCGAATGCCGAATTGGATCCAATTCGGCAAGCCCAACAACGAAGTCTTGTTTCGAAGCTGGATGTTGCGGACCTCGAAGCTGAGGTCGCCTGGATTCGTGCCGAACTAGCGGAGTCGACACGTCGCGTTGCGCTAGCACGTTCGCGGTTCATGGCGCTTCTGGGGGCTGACTGTGAGCTGGCGCCCGTCGCTGTGGAGCACAGCAACCTGCAGACGACAAACCCCTGGACTGCACTCGCCTCCGAAGCCAATGCGTTTCCGGAAGTTCAGGCTTTCGAAGCCCGCAGTCACGCGCTGCGCCAGCGCGCGGTCGCACATCAGGCGGCCAATCCACTGACGCTTGAGGTGGGCGTTGGCGTACGCACCGTTGGGTTCGACGGGACGTATTTGGGTCCGGTTCTAGCCCTCACATTTCCATTTCAATCCACGGAGGCGACGGAAGCGGTTTTGGCGAACGCGCAAGCTGCGTCGGAAGCGAACGCGGGGGAGTGGGCCGCGATCCGAATTCGCTCAGAGCTGACCGCGGAGGCGGACAATTTCAAGGCGTTGCTCGAAGAGTATTCCAAACTGCAAACGGGCTACGTCGGCGCTTTGTCATCTCGCGCCAAGCTGATGGACGAGGCTTTTAAGGCCTCTCAAGTTGAGATCGACCGCGTCATTCGCGCGCGCCGCGATCTTCATGAAGCTGAACACAAACTGATCCTGCTGCGGGCTGAGATCGACGCTCGCCGTCTGAAAGCGACCGCGATCGAAGAACTGCTGACACGTTCCAGAACGAACAGAGATTCCAAATGAAACTACAGATATTGCTCGCAACATTGCTTGTTACGGCGGCCGCCTGCCAGGACTCGCCTACGAAGCCCGAGGCCAGCCCAGCAACCGGGATCGAGGCAAGGCTTAAGTTCATCGAAGCCCAAACTCCGTCGGAGTCGAGCGTCGTGAGACTGCTTGGGCAGGTGGAAGTACCATCGAATGCCCAGTGGATTCTCGGACCGTCGGTGGATGCACGATTGGTTGGTTGGAGCGTTACAACGGGCAGTCGCGTGGCCGTCGGCGATACGCTCGCCACACTCGTCAGCCCCGAGCTCGGGGACTTGGCAAGTGTCGCCAACGAACTCAGCCGAGTGGTTCGCGAACGTGAAAAGAACGTTGGGCGATTGAAAGAGTCTGTAGATGCCGGGTTCAAGTCGTCTGCATCACTGCATGAAGCGGAACTCTCACTCAGTGAGTCCAAGGCCCAGCTGCAACGCGTTCAACGCCAACTTGGCGTTCGCAACGCAAACATTCGGCGAGGCCAAAAGAGTGAATGGGAATGGGTATCACCAGTAGACGGCGTTGTTAGCGCCATCGAGTGTGCACCGGGCGGCCTGTACAGTGGTGAGTCGAGATGCATCACCATCGTTGCAAATGACGCTGCGCGGCTGCGGGTCGACGTTTCGGAATCGCTGGTTGCCCAACTAGGAGACCGGGTGCCTGCTGCCGCGTGGACGCCCGATGGCGCCGAATCCTCGACCCACCTTGAGTTTGAGCGCCGAAGCTCCGGATTCCATCCTAAGAGTCGAACACAGGCATATTACTTTAATGGGGCTGCGATGACGGTCGGAGCCAGCGGAACGGTCGAGCTCACGCTTCCTGTCGCACCCGGGACTGTTGCTGTTCCTCGGATGGCGGTTGTGGAAGTTCAGGGCGTCCCAACCGTCTTTGTCGAACGTGCTGATGAGCTGCCAAAGGCCGTTCCGGTCAAAGTGGTCGGCCGCAGAGGTGAAGACAAGTTGATCACAGGCATCCAAGCAGGCGACCGAGTCGTCTCGCGGGGGGCGTTCGCGCTGAAAAGCGTTCTCGCATTCGAGTAGGTCGGGACATGTGGATACTACACAGGATCATTGAGCTCAGCGTTCGCCACCGAACCTTCGTTTTGGTTGGAGTCCTGGCATTCGTCGTCGCCGGTGTCTGGGGTGTTTCAACGGCGCGTTTTGATGCGTTTCCGGACCTCACCAACGTTCAGGTACAGGTCCTGACGGCCTCCGCCGGCATGGCCAGTGAAGAGGTGGAACTCCTTGTTACCTTGCCGATCGAGCGGGAATTGAGCGGCATTCCGGGAGTTGTGGAGCTTCGTAGTCTTTCACGCACAGGCATTTCTGCTGTGACTGTGGTGTTCGAAGACGGAACGGATATCTGGCATGCGCGCCAATTAGTGAAAGAACGATTGGATGCCGCTCGAGACGCGATTCCGGACACTGCTGGTACACCTGCCATCGGTCCACCTGCTACCGGTTTGGGCGAGGTCTATCAGTTCACCGTGTCATCAGACCGCCATACCAAGTACGAGCTGTATCGAATCTATGAACGCGACATTGCGCCCCGATTGGTGGCCGTTGACGGTGTGGTTGAGGTTAATGCTTGGGGTGGCGGAACGCCGCAGCTCGACGTCAATCTGGATCCGTACAAACTCGCTGCACGTGGATTGAGCGCCAACGATGTTGCCGATGCCATTCGGGAATCCCTGGGCCTGGTCGCTGGCGGTGCGATGGTTGACGGTCCCGAGCAGGTATTGGTCCGCGCAATCTCGAATCCAACGACAGCCACGGAGGTGGAAGCCATCGTCGTTGATGTTGATGAGGATGGACGTGCCATCTACGTCCGCGACCTCGCGAATGTCGAAGAGTCCGGGGCCCTCACCGTCGGCATGGGATCGGCAGATGGTCGCGGCGAGGTGTTGTTTGCCATGGCTCAACTCCTGGCGGGGGCCGATGCTCTCAGTGTGGTGGACGACCTTCGTGACCGCATGACTACGGTGCGACAGGCACTGCCTGAGGGCGTCCAGATCGAAGTCATTTATGACCGAAAGAAGCTGGTCGGCAGCACCCTTTTCACCGTTGGTAAATCACTTACCGAGGGCGGCCTGCTTGTGGTCTTCATCCTTTTGTTGATGTTGGGTGATGTCCGCAGCGGTTTGCTGGTGGCTTCCGTGATCCCCCTAAGCATGTTGGGGGCGTTCTTAGGCCTCAACCTCTTGGGGTACTCCGGCAACCTGATGTCCCTTGGAGCGATTGACTTCGGCTTGATCGTCGACGGTACGATCGTGATCGCAGAGAGCATTGTGGCCCTTGAATTGGTGCGTCGCGAGGACCTTCGACAGAAGGTGATCGAACGCACACAGACCGTCGCAGGCCCAGTCTTATTCGCCGTTGGGATTCTGATTCTAGTATACGTTCCAATTCTCACGATGACGGGGGTCGAAGGGAAGCTCTTTCGCCCGATGGCCTTGACTGTCTTACTCGCCCTGAGCACCGCACTATTCCTCAGCTTTACGTACATTCCGGCGGCATCTTCGTTGCTGATTCGGCCTAAGGGGCATCATCAGACTTGGCTGACGGCCAGGCTGGAATCGCTCTATGCCCCAACCCTCAAAGCCGCGATGGCTCGACCCATCGCAGCCGTTTCGGTCGCTCTGTTGGTTCTCGCCACAAGCGTAGTGTTGGGAGGCACGATGGGGGTCGAGTTCGTGCCGCAATTGCAGGAAGGTGACATCGTCGTTCAAACGGCTCGTGTCCCGAGTATCTCGGCTGAACAAGCGCTAGAGGAGGTATCACGTATCGAGAAACTCCTGGCAGAGTTCCCCGAAGTAGACCGTGTAGCCAGCCGTAGCGGTGCACCCGCCGTCGCCACCGACCCCATGGGTTTGGAGGAATCCGACATCCTGGTGAAGTTGCATCCAATCGATGAATGGCAGACGGGGCGCACGCAAGAGGAGCTCGTTCACGCAATGTCTGAGCGATTGGAGGCCGAGCAGTTGGGCGCAGAGCTGACGTTTACGCAACCGATCGAAATGCGCTTCAACGAACTGCTTGAAGGCATCACCAGCGATGTAGGCGTCAAGGTCTTCGGCCCCAACCTCGAGACGTTGATGGACGTCTCTCAAAAGGTAGCGGCTGAACTTGAGTCTGTTGACGGCGCGGCCGATGTGAGTGCACCGACAATTGAGGGCGTTCCAGGCATTGAAGCCCGACTGAAACCAGACCGAATGAAGGTCCTTGAAACGTCCTCCGACGACATCTTGGCCTTGATCGCAGGCGTGCAACGCGGGACCGAAATTGGTTCGGTACAACGCGGTCAGTTTCGTGACCCGATCGTTTTGAAGACGGCTTGGGACCCATCGCTCGACATCGCGCAATTACCTTTGGTTGCTCATGAAGGACAAGGCATCACCCAGCTTGGAACAGTGGCAGATGTTGTCACAGTTACGACTCCTGCGACGATCGAACGCGAAGCAGGAAGTCGCCGTTTCATCGTCGAAAGTAACGTCCGCGGGCGCGACCTTGGTGGGTTTGTGCAAGATGCGCAGGCTCGGGTCGCGAAGAACGTGGAATTGCCAGACGGCTATTGGCTGGAATGGTCCGGAAAGTACGAGCAACTGCGTGCTGCTGCCACCCGTACGGCGATCACAGTGCCGATTATCTTGTTCCTGATTCTAGGCATGCTCTACATCGCGTTTCGCGACTGGCGCAGCGCACTCTTGATCTTCCTAAACGTCCCAGTGGCGGCTTCGGGCGGAATCATTGCCCTCTGGCTGCGAGGTCTCCCGATCTCGATGAGCGCCATTGTCGGATTGATCGCGCTCTTTGGTATCGCTGTGATGAACGGCATCGTCTTGCTTAGCCGAACACGCGAGCTGCATGCTGAACTTCAGTCCGCAGTGGAAGCAGCCAAACAGAGCGCGGCCGAACGTTTCCGCCCGGTTCTTATGACCGCCTTCGTGGCTGGGATCGGGTTTGTCCCAATGGCGATTCAGGTCGGCATCGGTGCAGAGGTCCAGCGGCCACTGGCGACAGTCGTTATCGGCGGTTTGGTCACCTCTACGCTCTTGACCTTGGTCGTACTTCCGACCCTCTATGCGAAGTTTGGTCGGCTTCCGCTCGCAATGCCGGAACCCGCGGAGTGAGCATGCACTCCCCAGCCACACACGATACTGGTATGCTCCACGCCGTACCCTTGGATGGCGGACCGACCATGCTTGTTCTCATTGTGGAAGACGACGACAGAGTCGCGCAGTTCCTGCATCGCGGGTTGCATGAAGAGGGACATACTGTCGACCGATGTGCCACCGGTGAAGAGGCGCTAAAACAAGGTCCAAGCCAGCCCTACAATGTGGTTCTTTTGGATTGGGCACTTCCGGACATGGACGGGGTTTCCGTCCTTCGTCGCTGGCGCGAAGCTGGTGTTACGGCGCCCGTCATCATGCTCACGGCACGTAGTGGAGTGGACGCGACCGTCCTTGCGCTGGACGCCGGTGCCGATGACTACATCGAAAAACCGTTTAGCTTTGAAGAACTCTTGGCTCGAATGCGAGCACATGCACGACGAAGTGACACAAGTGGCGATGCCACGTCCGTACAGATTGGCGAGTCGATGATTGAACTGCGAAAGCGCGTCGTTCGCAGAGACGGCGTTGACCATGAGCTGACCGCGCGGGAGTTTGAATTGCTCGATCTCTTCCTCAAAAACCGCGGCGAAGTACTCAGCCGAAGCACCATCCTGGATAGGGTTTGGGGCATGTCGCATGACCCAACCACGAACGTTGTGGATGTCTATGTGCGCTATCTGAGGTCGAAGCTCGACGGCGAGGACACCGAAGCATCGGTTATCGAGACTGTGCGCGGTCGAGGATACAGGCTGCGGCCCGAGGACGAGATTTGAGTTCGACCCCGACCCTACGCTCACTGATCGCAAGGCGAATCGGCGTTGTGTTCACCATTTCGGTCGTCTTGTTCACGATCGTGGTGGGAGTCGTTGTGCATTGGCAGGTGCACGAGCAGACCGACACAATGTTGTTGCAGCTGGCTCAAACCGAAGCAGACGGCGTCTTAAGCGAGTTTGATGATGGCGTCCATGTCCACGATACCGCCCTACGACTACCGTCTTTGAGCTCGCCGGCCGTTGAAAAGTTCTCGATCGCATATCTTCCAAAAGACCTTCACGTCCTGGCTTCGACTTCAAACTTCACGGCTCACGAACTGCCCGAGGTTTGGCGGCTTGGTCTTGAGAATGTAGGAGATTCGAAGGTTTTCGACGACGACCATACGGGGCCCGAGCCGCTGCGGATCGGAGCAGTCACCGCCCGCGCACCTAACGGCCAGATTTTGGTTTTCGCGACTGCTGTTCCTCACAACGTGATCGACACTGCGGTACGGCAAACCATCCTCCTTATCGCGCTCCTGGCCGCAGCGATGCTGGCCGCAATGTTGGTCGCATCAAACCTGGTTGCACGACGCATTACAGAAGATCTTCAAGAACTCAGCGGCAAATGTGTTGAGCTTCGCGATGCCCCCGAACAGCTCGAGAAATGGCTTGAGAGCTTCGATTCATCTCAACGATCCACCGCCGAGACCGAGGCGTTGGCAAGCACTATTCATGCACTGGTCGCGCGACTTCAGCGGCTTGTCGATGTGCAAAATCGGTTTGTCGCGGAGGCCTCGCATGAGTTGCGGACACCATTGACTGCACTCAAGGGCGAGCTGGAGTTGGCGCTTCGTCGCGAGCGTGATCCGGAAGCGTACCGGGAGTTCATTCAGAACGCGCAGATCGATGCCGAAAGATTGGCAAGTCTGGCCGAGCATCTACTGGAAGCAGCGAGGTCTCGAGTAGAAGAACTGCAGCCGGAAGAGGTGGTTCTGAAAGAGGCCCTGCAGGAGGCCGTCGGGCGGAACGCACATGCGCTGAGCGACGCACAGATTGATGTGCACCTACACACGGATGACTCCATCGTTTGCGCCGACACGATCGCCACAGCCCGTGTTCTGGACAATCTCATTGGAAATGCCGCCAGACACAGCCGTGCTCAGAACCTGACCATTGGCTGTAAGGACGGCGTCGTTACGATTCAGGATGATGGCAGGGGTATCTCGTCCGACGTGCAGGATGACCTTTTTGCACCGTTCGCACATCGCACTGGCAATGGCCACGGGCTCGGGCTGTTCATCGCAGCACGGTTAATGGAGAAACAACGCGGCCAGCTTGAATTGGAGGCTGGCGAAGGAACGTCTTGGCGATTGGTGTTTCCACCCCGCAATACGCCTGCCTAGTGCTCAAATCCGCTACCCCCAATGAACTCACGCAAGAGCGACGTGCGTGGGACGTGGTCGGGGTAGATCGAAACGAAATTGCTGATGAGGTGAAGCAGACGGTTCGCGGTAGTGTAGGCCTCGTGCCCCATCGGAACCTCAAGCAGATAACGTTCTGCATAGACCTTCAGCACGGCTATTTCATAAATGAGTGACGAGTCGAACACAGCGTCAGCATGCTGTTGATACGAAGATGTTAACGCGCTCCCCGGCACGAACTGACGGCCAACGCATGATGGTGTCGGCTGCTGGCGCGCTGCGTCCATGGCGGTCGCGCACAATACGACGCAGCAGGCGCACGTCCGAGACATGTACGCGGCTCAACGCGTCGAATGGCAGCTGTGTAAGCGGGCAGACGAAGATGCGATACGCAGCATCGGGCTCCAGTGAGTCGACCATGACCGGATTCAGGCCGTGAATGCCCTCCAACAAGAGCACGTCGGAATCACCAAGTTGAATGACGTGGCCACCATCCAAGACGCTCTTACCGTTGACGAAGTCGTAGCGCGGCGTTTGCACACATTCGCCAGCGGTGATGCGGCTTAAGTGGTCCTCAAGCAACGCCAGCTGCAGGGCAAAAATCGACTCGTAATCATACTCGCCATCTTCGTCCAGCGGGGTCTCGTCGCGATTGCAGTAGTAGTCATCCAGACCAAGCTCAAACGGCGTAATCCCGTTCACCTGAAGCTGTACTTTAAGGCGTCGAATAAAGGTCGATTTACCGGACGAGCTTGGACCCGCGACGGCGACGACCTTGACTTGGCCCCGACGGGCTGCGATTTCGTCTGCGATTCGCCCAATTCGCTTCTCCTGGAAGCCCTCACTGACGCGGATAATCTGCGAGACGTCGCCTGTGATACACGCGTTGTTAAACTCCCCGACACTGCCGATACCGACCGCATTTAGCCACCGATGTTGACGCTGAACCGTGGTGTCGGTTTGGCGATAGGTGGACACCGCGACACGACCCGTTTCGGTGTCTGTGCGTTCAAATTGTTCGGGTTCGCTGGACACGGCATGGCGGCCTTCTTTGCCATAAATCAGCAGCATCACATCGCCGTCATAGACGAGTTTGGAGCGTCCAATCAGACCGGTTGACGGCAATAGCGGACCAGGGCTCGCGACGAAGAGCTCGCCATAGGCGACCATTTTTACAAGGCCCGAACGCGACACCGACAACTGATGTGCCGCGTCGTGCCAGCCGCGGTTTTGGAAGAGGTCCCGGGCTTCAGTGACCGAGATAAACTCCTCAACAAGCGGTACGTCGTTCGCGACAAGCTCCTGCATTTTCTCGTCGATCGCGGCGGCGATGATGGATACGTCGACACCATTTGCCTCGATCTCGACGCGCTGCGCGAAGCCGATGGAGTGCGATAGTCGAGGCTGCAAGGTTGGGTCGAATTGATGCGCAGCCTCTAAAAGCAGCAGCGCTTGTGAGCGCCGATAGAAGCGTTGTCCATCCAAGGTCGCCGTCGTAAGCGGCTCCACATGGCACGGGGTAGAGATCTTCGTCGTCAGCGACACCGCTTTCCGATCCAGCAAGGCGGCGACCACCAGGTGGTCGTCCACGCGTTCGGGCAGGATCCGGTTGGCGGGTGTGTCCATGTTCACATGAAGCGTCGCACCGCCGACGTGGACCGTAATCTCTTTCTGTCGAGTCCCAACGGTGCGCAACATCATCGTCGGCGCATCCGTGAACATCTCGCCCTCACCGATCAAAACCCGAAGCGCTTTGAGCGCGACTTCTGGGGCTTCTTCACAAACGCATTGCCATTGGTCGGGCGTCAATTTTCCCAGCCGTGCCTCGTCGACGGCAACGACCGACGCGTCAAGCTGACCGCCAGGTTGGCGTTTGGCCAATCCACCGACGATGTCACCGGGTTCGAGTTTGATGAGTGGGTTGCCGGCGCGCGAAACTTGGACACTGCCCGATACCACGATGAACGTTGGGCCGTGGCCTTCGCCTTGATTCACCAAGACCTCGCCAGCCTTGGCCTGCACGGGCTCAAAGTAGGCGAGCAATCTGTCGAGTTTATCGTCCCCAAGCTGCACTCTGAGCAGGCTTGAGTAGGGGATGTCTTCCGCGCTTAGTGGACGTTCCACGTGAGTCTCGGGCTGAGTTCCAATCGAGTAGGCAGTTTCGAACCTCCGCTGAGTTTCCGCAACTGTTGATGTCAGCCCTTACGCATACCTAACAGTTCCTAACACTCGAGGCGCATGTGTTGAGGTGTAGGTGTTCGAATTGCAGAGTTCTCCCGTGACGAACAGGAGACTAAAATGAACATCAGCAAGCTAATGATCGCGCTCGTCTTTCTAGGCGTTCTGGGCAACTACGGATGCGCTGAACACGATCTTCAATCCTCAGAATCAGAAGACGTTGTTGCGCCAAACAATGGTGACGAACACGACGACTTCGACCCATGGGACCGCGGAGACCGTGATGAGCCCAACCAGGATGATCAAGATGACACCCCCGAACCTGAGCCAATGTTCGGGCCAACGTGTTCGGAAGATGCTGGAGACGGTTGGCGATGCGGAGGCGACGAAATCGAAGGTTCGGACCCCGACACGCTCTATATGTGTAACGGTGAGGGCCCGGCAGGCCTTGGCCAGAACTGTGGATCAGGGTGTGTAGAAACCCACGACGGAACCGACCACCATTGCCAACCCGACGTCGCGATCTGTGACAGCGACGCGAAGACCGGCTATTACTGCGCTGGTGACAAAGTCACCGGCGGCACCGAGGGTACGTTGTACTTCTGCCAGGGACCGGGAATGGCGATGCCCTCCGAGGTCTGCGACGAGGGCTGCATCGTCGCTCCGGCCGGGCAGGATGATCACTGCGCGGCCATGTCAGCAACCTGCGATTCAGACGCCAAAGTGGGAGACTACTGTGCGGGCGAAAAGGTCTCCGGCGGTGAACCTGGGACACTCTATCGGTGTGACGGACCAGGAACCGCGCGTGTCAAAGAGCGTTGCGCAAATGGTTGTGTCGTCGCACCACCAGGCAGCGACGACTACTGCCGCGCATCCGTGACATGCACTGCTGATGCAAACACAGGAGACTACTGCGGCGGAAACAAGGTAAGTGGCGGGAAGGCCAACACGCTCTATCGATGTAATGGACCTGGCTCGGCGACCAACCCCCGCGCCTGCAGTAACGGATGCGTCGTGGCCCCGCCCGGCCAGAACGACTACTGCGCTTCATCTCAAACTGCGACCTGCGGAGCGACCGCCAAAACTGGCTATTATTGCAACGGGTCGAAGGTCAGCGGTGGCAAGGCCAACACGCTATACTACTGCGACGGACCTGGACCTGCCGCGGTCGCGCAAGCCTGCTCTAGCTCTTGCGTTGTGGCGCCCGCTGGGCAAGACGACTATTGCCAGGGCAGCTCGAACTCAACCTATAATCTGCCTTACAAGTGCAACACGACACTGACCTGCTCCAACGGCAACAATACCAGCAGTCACACAGGTACGGACCGATATGCATACGACTTCGCGATGCCCGTAGGAACCTCGGTTCGAGCCATGCGCGGCGGCACCGTTCATCGCGTGCGTAACGTCTCGCCGCCAGGCAGCCGATGCTACAACGGTGGTGGGTCGAGCTGCGCGAACTACGCCAACACCGTAGAGGTCCGACACTCAGACGGCACAATCGGTCTGTACATGCACTTATCCAGAATCTCCGTGTCGAATGGCCAGCGGATCAACCAAGGTCAGGAAGTCGGTAAGTCGGGCAACTCCGGTTGGTCGACTGGCCCTCACACACATGTGCAGGTGCAATCGAATTGCGGAATCTGGTGGTGCCAGTCCAAACCTTTCCGATTCGGAGAGCGCTCCAGCATCTCGGCCGGTTCTAGAGTCACATCAAAGAACTCGTGCCCTTGAAGCGAACTAGCTCCGAGTTAACGCTCGGTGACAGGCCGGCAGCGCTGCGATATCTTGGCCGCTATGTCAGAAGACGTCAGAGTGGCGCTGACCGAAGAGCTCGCCGAGTCTTACGAAATCGGCGAGCTGGTTGGCCAAGGTGGTTACGGCCTTGTGTTTGTCGCGACGCATTTGCGGACGCAGCGAAAGGTTGCGATCAAAGCGCTGAACCGTGCGCGCATCGCGCCCGAAGCTGCTGAGCGGGAGTTCTCGCGTTTTGCGCGTGAGACGAAGCTCGTCGCGCAGCTACGTCACCCCAATATCGTGGACATTCTGGACTCTGGAGAGCTTGACGACGGCACACCATACCAGGTGCTTCGCTATGTGGATGGTGTCTCGCTGGGCGAACTCTTGCGTAAGGGCGACGTGCTCACGCCGCTCGAAGCCAAACGTGTGATGTCGCAAGTGCTGGATGCGCTGGCGTGCGCTCATGCCGCTGGTGTCGTCCACCGCGACCTGAAGCCCGACAATATCATGATCACCCAGACCGGAGTGTTGTTGAACGCCGTGGTCTTGGACTTCGGTATCGCGACGGTAATGCCACAGCGCCAAGGCGCGGATTTCAACGCGATCACGGTCACCGGACTCGTGGCAGGAACCCCTCGCTACATCGCACCGGAACAACTCCAAGATGAAAAGGCGACGGGGCGCTCCGACCTCTATTCGTGGGCGCTTGTATTCGCAGAAGCTCTGACTGGCGTGCCCGTCTTTGAAGGCGACAATGGGCCGCAACTTATCGCTCAGCAACTCTCGGCCAACCCGGTGAAGTTGACCGAATCTGTCGTGAAATCGGGGTTCGGAGTCGTCCTTGAGAAGGCGCTCCAGAAGGACCCAAACCTGCGCTACCAGACCGCCGCTGATGCGCTGGCCGACTTAGCAAGATGTACTCCGGTAGACCGTGCCGAGGTTACCCAGGAGATCCGAACCGCAGACGACACGACCGAGAACTTCGTCGAGGTTCCAACGATTCAGCTCTCGAAACTCCCGTTGTTCGTGGGTCGCGAGGATGAACTATGCAAGATATTGGCATTATTAAACGAGGTAAGCCTGATCACCCTGGCCGGGTTTGGTGGGGTCGGAAAGTCGCGTACGGCACGCGAGGCTGTCGGACGCGCCGGCGTTCCCGTTGTGGAGCTGTTTCTTGCGCAGACAGATGGTGATGCCACACCGGCTGAACTACTCAGCGAGCAATTGAACCACGGTAAGCTCAATGGGTTAAAGGAGCGCCTGAACGCTTTCGATGGATGGATTCTGGTCGACAATGCTGAGCACCTGCTCGATGACGTTCGGCAGCTTGTTCAAGAATATCCCGCGCACTACATCGTGACGTCCCAGGTGCCGCTTGAAATCCCGGGTGAGACGGTCGTCGAACTCCAACCGCTGCAACAAGAAGAGGCCTTCGAACTGCTGTTAGCGAGAGCAAAAGCTACCGAAGCTGAGGTCGATCGTGACACAGCCTTGCAGCTTGTGGACGCGCTCGACTGTGTACCGCTCGCCATCGAATTGGCTGCAACTCGGGCTAGCGTGTTGAGCTGGCAGCAGCTGGTGAGTCGCGTCCAGGATTCAAACAAAATCTTGAGCGGAAGCACGCAGCAGCATCAAGGGCTCGAGAGCACCTTGGGCTGGTCTTGGGAGTCGTTTGGCGACGACGAGCGCGCCTTGATGAAAGTGCTCTCTGCCAGGGCGGCACCCATCGCTCCCGAGGTCATCGAAGCGATGTATCCGGAGTTTGATACTGTGGCTGCCGCTGTTGTTCTGCGGCGTTATGGTTGGTTGTTAGGTGAAGACACAAAATATGGCACGCGCTGGTCAACGCTTGCGATCATGCGCCGCTTTGTGCTGGCACGAATGGACGACGCGTTTCGAACTGATTACGAAGGGCGCGTCGTCACATGGTGCAAATCCAACATCGAGTCCAGCCCAGGTGATTGGGCTCCGTTTGTGGTCGAGGGGCTCATTGCAGCCAACATCTTGTTGGAGACCGACCCCGCGCTCGCGGCGAGGATTCTGACGAAGCTCTTTTATGGGAGCTACGGTACGCCGCAATTCGAACAGGTCATCCAGCTCTCCGAGACCATCTTGAACCAGATGAGTCCGGAGACGAACCCAATCGCGTGGGCGGCCCTCGCGTCACTCTTATCCAAGGGGTTGCTAAACGTCTCGCGCTTGTCCAAGGCTGCTGAATGGGCCAGCGCAGCTGCGGCCGTTGAGGGCTTGGACCTCAAGACCGAACTTCAGGCGCGGACGCAGCTAGCGTTGACCTTGGGAGACCAAAGCAAACGCACCGAGACGGTTGAAGAGTACGAACGCATCGAAGCATTACTCAGCCAGATAGAACCCGATAAGTCGATGGTGGGTCAGCTTCTAAATATCGGAACCTTGGGACTGCTCCTTGGACGCTACGAGCGGGCGCGCGAGCTTGGCGAGCTGATGATCGAGATTGGCCGGCAAGTTGGAAACGCGGACATGCAGGCGCGCGGATGGAAGCAGGTGGCCTATGCCTCGTATCACTGTGGTGACTATGTTCTGGCGAACGCAAACCTCGAGAACGTGCGACGCCTTTCGAACCTGCGCCACGCCCACGACTTGGTCACGACCAGCGGAAGCCTTGCGCCCCTGATCAAGATGCAGCTTGGAGAAGTCGACGCGGCCATGGAAGACCTTGCGCGCCTCTGGGAGGATTCCGTCGCACAGGGATTCACGGGACTTGAGTTCTACGCGCTGATTGGGCTGTACGAATGTGCGAGCCTCAAAGGTGATGACGCCGCAACCTACCTTGAGCAAGCGATGCAATCGGCGCGTCAGCAAGAGTCCGTGAAATCGACAACACACTGTTTCTTCCTGCAGGCGATTGAGTCGATCCTTTCGCGCGACTGGGCCGAGGCAGCTGACCGACTGGACAGGCTGAAAGCGAGCCCCACGCCAGTTGATCCGAAGCTTTGGAACGAGCTTATCGGGGCGTTCGAGTGGTTGGTCGAAATGCTGCAGGGCGAATCGTCTGTACCCTTGCAACATTGGTCAGGTCGGTTGGCCGCGGCAATATCTGGTTCCATCCAGAGCAACGATCTTTCGGAGCTTGAGACCTTCATCGCGACCTCGTCAGACCCCTCCAATTTCTCGGTCCCTGGGTTCTTCTTTGTGCGGCTCGACGACATCGCTCGCCGCATCGCGCAACGGCTGAGCTCGGAAAACACCCTGACCGTTCAACGCGACGGCGCATGGTTCAGTCTCAACGACCAACCGCGTGTTGACATGCGTCGTCGTGGGGCTGCGAAACGTATTCTCGTCTACCTGGCTGAGCGCGGCACAGGCGCCGACCCAGCGGAAGCATCGGATTTGGTGGAAGCGGGATGGCCGGATGAAATCATCACGTACGACGCAGCTATGGCCCGTGTCTACACGACGCTGAACCGCATGCGTGCCCTTGGGTTGGAAGACGCCATCATCACCGTTGATGAGGGCTATGCGCTGAATCCTGAGTTCAAGGTCGGCCTGGTAGATTAGTCCCGAGTTTCGCGGTCGATGTCCAAGGCTTCTGGCGGGACGGCGACACCGATAGGCATCGGTTTGAACTCAGTCATTTCGTCGACAGGTACCGCTTCGCGACGAGTCATGCGGTAGAGGCCGTACACGGCTAGTAGGACGTTTGCCGCGATGAGTACGGCGAAGAACCCGTTTCCTCCCGCCTCGTCCATCGCGAATGAAACCAGCACTGGACCTGCCGCAGCGCCAAGCCCGAACACCAAGACCAGCGCGCTGCTTGCCCCAACCATCTGCTCGGGTCGCAGGTCGTCGTTTGCATGCGCAACCGCAAGGCCGTAGAGCGGCAGCGTGATACCACCGACTCCGAATGCAAGCGGGATGAGGAACTCCGAGGCATCCATGAAGATGGGCACCGCAGCGATGGACGCCGCGAGGAGTGCTTCAATTACCAGCAAAGCACGACGGCTCATCCGGTCTGACAGGCGTCCTAAGGGCAGCTGGATGATGACCCCGCCCAAGATCAACATCCCCATGAAGTATGAGGTTTCTTGAACCGATAACCCAATCAACTGGGAGTACACCGCACCCATGCCCAGCAGCGCGCCTGTGGTCAGTCCCGCGATGGCGCATGCGGCCAGACCGAACGGCGTCAACTTCAGCAGCTCTCGGATCGACACCTTTTCGGAGGCGTCGAACAAGGGCGCCGGCGAAGAGCTCAGTGAAATTGGAACCAATGCGAGCGAGACGAAGATCGACACCAGGATGAAGAGCGTGATTCCGGCGGGGTCCGACGCGTTCAAAAACAGCTGTCCCATTGCCAGTCCTGCGTATTGCACGACCATATACAAGGACATGATGGCGCCTCGGATCGTGTTGTCCGACCGGTCATTCAGCCAGCTCTCGGCCACCACATACATGCCCGCGTAGGCGAACCCCGTCACAAATCGCATCCCCACCCAGACCGCTGGTTCGACGATGACGCCGTGCAAAAGCACCGCGGCAGATGCCAACGATGCCCACGCGGCGAAGACTCGAATATGCCCAACGGAACGCACAATCTGAGGTGTGTACGCGGACCCGAAAATGAACCCTACATAGAACGCGGACATGATGAGGCCCACCGCCTGCGAGTCGAAGGACTCAAGCGACGCGCGCACACCCAGCAAACTGCCTTGAAGGCCGTTGCCGGTCATGATCAGCGCGATGCCGGCGAACAGAGCCCAGCTTGATTTGAATGCGGTCCACATTCTTCGTGGTTCTTGGTTCTTGGTTTTTGGTTCTTGGTTCTTAGTCTTTGGGACTTTTTAGTCGGACCAAAAAACGCGGCCATATTGGGTGGTCGTGGAGTTTTCGTCCATCGTATACGTGCGTGTCCCTCGCAATTTTGTTGGACTAGCCGCTAGACAACTCTGCACAGATCGCTGGCCCGCTAGTCTTCTACCGGCTCGAGCCACAAAAACGGAGGTGCGTAACCAATTAGTCTATTGTCGTCGGTGAATCCTAGGAATGGATGCCCGGCGTTCCACGACTTGACCCGCCCGCCGTTTACGGTCTCAACGAAGTCGGCGCGGGTTGAAGGCGATCGGCTAGTGTTGATCCGCATATTGCGTCCGTCGTTTGTGAGGTCCAGAGGTGGAGCGAGTGAGTTTTCCACCGCGGTGCTGTCCCCTGTCTCCAAATTTCTTAGCACCGTTTTGAAATCGTCAGGTCCTTTTGCTTCTTCGCGGCAGAGGACCCAGACGCCGTTTGGGCTGAAGGCACAGCCCGAGGTTGCTGCAACCTTGGTCTTTGGCCCGCCGTTTGACCGATACACAAATCCATCTGGCGGCAGGACGTCCCCGACACGTTTTATTCGTGAGCCTTCGAAGACGCTGGAGCCATCTTGACTCAGAAAGCCAGAACCGGCGGATTTTGTCACCTTGCCGGTGGCGATATCGACCCACTTGATGCCGTCCTCGGTCGAAACAACCAGCTCGTTTTCTCGAGGCATCGTCGCGACAAAAATGGGAGCATCCAGGTTGATGATCTTCGGGTCCTTGTTTTCATGCCATATTAGGACACGTTTTGCTGGGAGCACGTCCTTCTTTTGGAACCGACGCTCAGTCAAAATGAGCTCGCCGTTTGGCCCAACACGACCCATGCCAATCGCAAAGGTATAGGGCACGTCCGCAATGATTGAAGCGCCGGTTGACATGTCCCAGCGCTTGACCAACCCCTCATTGGAGGCGACCCAAACCTGATGAGTGTTGGGCACGTGGACCGCCCAAAGTGGATGTCCGTGGTAGTCAGACAGCGGCGAAAATGAGGTTTCGCTTTCAATCCTGGCACGAATCACAGAGTCCGCGATTGTTCCTTCGAGTTTACCGTCGATAAAGCGTGCAGTCGTCATGCTGTGCGCCCGCGCCTTGCCATTTTCTGAGATGTCGGTCGTTGGGTACTCAAAGTGGCGAAGTTCCGGCCCGACTTCGGGATACAAGGTTTGCAACTGGTTGCCGTATTTGGCGTAGACCAGGGGCTGGTTTCCAGGAGGAACCAACGGTTCTCGCAGCGGCGATGGCGGTTGAATAGGGCCAAACTTACGCTCTTCCAGGCGCATGACTCGATAACCATCCTTTCCATACGCGACCAACACTGCGGCATTTGCAACGGCCTTGGCCTCGGGGTCTTTGAGACCAAATGGCACGCTCTTGGTCTTGGCCGAACCCTCAAAAAAGTCGACCCGACCGTCGGCCACGTAGGCATACTGCGTCCACTCTTCTCCGGTGCGAACGGCAAACGCGTCCGGCTTTGCCTCAAGTTCGACAATGGTCCCATTCAGGCTCAGGATTCTCGGTGGCACGTAAGCAGTTTGCCCGCTAGGTGATGCCTCGAACCCGTGAACGGTCAACGGCTTACGGACTTCGCGTAGGTCTTCTTCGGTCGGGAACTGGCCCAACTTTAGGCCGACCTGATCATCATAGACCTCGATGAATCCCTCACAGGCTCGTTGAATGGTGTTTGAGACAAAAAACGGAATGCCACATTGGCGCTCAGGTTCCTCAATACCACTGTCCCAAAGTTTCCACAGAGCACGGCCGCTGCCATCGAAAACCAACGCTTGTCTATCTTCGTCTCGCGCCAGATAGACACGACCGTTGGAGCTTACTCCGCCTGTGAAAGTCTGTTGGAAGGCCCAGATTGCGTGTTTGGGCGCAGGGGGGAGCAGTGCTGGGGAGCGTTCGTCGCTGCGATTAACGACTTCCGAGAGGTTGTCGATGGCGAGCACGCAGAATCGCTCGCCCAAACAGGCGTTGCAATCTTTAGCGCAAGCGTCGATGCCGTTACCCTCGCTGCAGGCGAGGACCTCTTTTGCACACGCCACGCAAGCCTCGGAACCGATATCGCCGTCGCACGTGGCTGGCGGAAGGAGCGCCGGCGCAGCCTCAACGGCGGTCTGCTTGATGGCTTCCGCTGGTCGTGTGGGTTGGGGTCTTTCGCAGGCCGCGACCATTGTCGCGAAGAACAGAACGTAGAGCGTCGAACGATTCACGGTTAAGTCTCACCAGCGGAGCTAAAAACGGAGAATACTCGTCGAGTTGTTGGATTGTCGAGCTAGCTAGTCTGACCAAAAAACGCGGCCATATTGGGTGGTCGTGGAGTTTTCGTCCACCCTAGACCCTATACTCCACATAATTCCCACCAAACAAATGCTTGATGGCCGATTGTGCCGCTCGCAAGCCTGGGGAATTCATGTCACCAAATGACATCTTATTCAAAACGTTCAGCGCGATGTGGAGGTCGCCGGTCGCTTCCACGCACGCGGTCATGGTGGCTTCAAATAAGCCGTGTCGCAGGGTGGCTTTGGTGTCGGTGAACAGCTGGTAGAGGTCGTCCCAGCGCTGTTCGCAGGCCAGCGAACTCGCCAGGGCAGGGCCTTCGAAGTTGAGGCGCAGAATGCCGATGAGGTCGGCGCGTCCAGCCTTCGCCAACTGGTGGCAGACCTTGACTTTGGCATCGTCGTCAAGCGAATCCAGCTTGTGTGTCCCACTTCCTTGGACCAATAGTTTCGAGACGTAGAGCGACTTCATCTCCCAGTGATTCATCAGTTTGTCGCTGACGTCTTTGTCAGTCAGCAGGCCACGCTCAAAGGCGATGAGCTGCACGGCTTCTGAGTCCGGTCGTGCTTCAAGTTCAACAACCAGTCGCGCTTGAGCAGTGGCTTCATCCACGTCGAACCACTTTGACCAGGCGTCGTACTCTTCGAGCGCGCCGCCGCGCTTTTCGGACAATTCGTAATCGAAGATGCGCTCAAACTCGCCGGCAGCCGTCAGTTCTTTCTGCAGGGCCTTGGTCGCGTCCCAGTCGTCGCCAAAGCCCCAATGCTCGACCATGGCTTCGACGACATCGAATGCACCCAACCGAACGGCCGTTGCCATCAGTCGGAAGTTGTACCACCACAGACGCCCCTTACCCCAATCGCGCACGATATCGACGACCTCGTCGTTGCGACCCATGAACAGGAGGGCTCGGCCCAAGATTGCACGCTTTTGAAATGCATTCGCTTCGTCCTCCAACTTAACCTTCGCCAGTTCCAAGAACTCGTCGGCCTTGTCCGTGTTACCTGCCAAGTACTGCGCGGCTGCCAGCGGCGCGTAGACCTGCGTGTAGCTCCACTCGGCGATATCGGAAGTCACGAGCTCCATCGCTTGTGCGAGGGCCTTGTCTGCCGCATCAGCGTCCCGGCCGCGGACCAATGCGGACTCATAGGCGCGAGCCATAAGTTTGCTATGCGACTCGCGCATGACGGGCACCAGGTCGTGCGCATCGCCACGAGTTTTAAGCGCCAAATGGTAGTCGATGTAGTTGTCGTCCAGATGGCTATTCCAACCGGTGTGGAACGTCGACGTCTTTTCGACAAACAGGTTAACGAAGTCCACAACACCGCAGTCTTTGGGCTCCGGAGCAAGCATCGGCGCGTTGAGCTCCGCATCCACCGCGCTTCCCATGCGATGGTACGAGATGCGCGAGTTGTACCCGTTGTTATCGCACGAAGACGTCGCTGCCAGCGTGCCGTCTTTGCTCCACGCGACGGCTGTCGGAATTCGCCCGCGCTCCTGCTGCATGCGAATCACCTGACCGTCCTCAGCCCGTACAACAAGGTCCGATTGGAAGGTGGCAGCCAGGATATACTTGGCGTCAGGCGAAAGCGCCAAAGAGGTCACACGACCAATCGCAATGGGCCGAGTGTCGCCGGTCCGAAGGTCAATAAGCTGCGCCTCTTCGTCCATCTCCATGAACAAGATGCAATGGTCGCCGGGCCCGTCAAATCCAGCATACGCAACCACGTCCGGCTCCCGCGGCGCCTCGTAAAGGACCTCGCCCTGGTTGTTCAAAATCTGGCAGGTCTCGGCATCCATGCCGGTCAGATATCGCGTGCCGTCTGAGTTTGCAGAGAAACCAAAGAACTCGATGGACTCTTGGTTCCCGTCCAAATCGGTTGCGAAGTACGCGTCCCCTTTCTGCCAGCTGATTCGCCCGTCTGCCATCCAACCCGGTTCAAACACCCAATCACCGGCTTCCGGCATGTCCAAGACGATGCTGTGGTCTTTGGTGTCAAAGACCCGCATGCCGCCTTCGTTGTTCGATGCCAGCAGGTATTTGTTGTCCGGCGAGAAACGCATGGTGCGAACGACGGTATGCTCGCCGTCGAGGTCGCCAAACGGGATGAACGTGCGGACATCGCCGAACTCAGGAATGTCCATGTACTCGTCGGCCGTCAGATTGTCCGACTCCGTCTCGTAGGAGGTCGTGCCCCAGGACTGCCCAACCTCAAACGGCTCAAGGTATTCTTCCTTGGTCACAAACAGGTCGTAATCCGCCTGCACGAGCTTGTCCTCGTCCACCCAACCGCCATCGCGTTCGTAATAGAAGTCCGAGTAACCCTCGTACGACTCCAACGGGAAGTTTGTGTTCGACAGCTCAACAAACCGGTCGACATATCTGAACGCATTGCGGTTCACATAGCCTTCGTCGAACCGGTCCTCGTCCGCGATATCATCACCCAATGCCTCCTTGTCGCAGAGCACTCGCACAAAGAAGCTGCGGTCGCTCGGGATGGGCTGGTGATACTCGTAATGCGTATCGTAGTAGACGACAAAGACGCGCATCCGCATCCGCTTTTCAGCGGGCTGTACGTCGAGGATTCGAATTCCGTAAAGGTCGGTGGACATGGGTAACTCCTTGGTTCGGCTACACTATGGTCACCTGATTTTCGTGTGTCATCTGAGAGGTTCTGAAAGAGTTGCTGTGGGCTCGGCCGCCCGAGTAACCGTGATTGCGCAAAAAACGCACTTTTCACACAACGAAAAGTAACTACGTTGGGGTCCGCGCTAGAAAGCTCCACTTGGAGGAGGAATTGATGAAACGCATTGCGATCTTAGGTGCCGGAACTGCCGGGACGATGATGGCCAATCGGCTGCACCGGGCGCTTGGCCCACGCGGTTGGAAGGTCACGGTGTTCGACCAAGACAACGACCATATCTACCAGCCCGGCCTGCTCTTTGTGCCCTTCGGCGACTACTCGCCGGAAGAAATCGTTCGGCCGCGTGACTACTTCGTGGATGACGGTGTGAAGCTGTCGCTGGACGGTATCGAGAGCATCGACCCCGACGCGAAGAAGATCGTTCTGAAGAACGGTGACACGCATGGCTACGAGATCTTGGTGGTCGCGACCGGCTCTCACCTTGCTCCGCAAACGGTGGAAGGGCTGACGGGCGCGGGTTGGTACCAGAATGCTTTCGACTTCTACAGCTTGGAAGGCTCGTCGAAACTGGCGCACAAACTGAAGAGTTTTGAGGGCGGCAAAGTGATCGTTCACATTGCCGAGATGCCCATAAAATGCCCGGTTGCGCCGCTCGAGTTTGCGTATCTGGCCGAAGCGTTTTTCACGAAACACGGCATGCGCGACAAGGTTGAGCTGCAATATGTCACGCCATTAGATGGCGCCTTCACGAAGCCTAAAGCGGCCGCGGCGTTTGGCGGCATGATGGCTGAGCGCGGCATCGAGGTCGTGCCCGATTTCCTGGTCGAGAAGGTCGAAGGCGACAAGGGCGAAAACGGTCGTGGCGTCATCACATCCTACGATGGTCGCGCCCTAGAGTACGACTTGTTGGTGACGGTCCCACCGCACCGTGGTGCCGCAGTGATCGCGCAGTCTGTGCTGGGTGATGACAACGGTTGGTTGCCGGTCGACAAACACACGCTGCAAAACCCGGATTACCCCGAGGTGTTTGGCATTGGTGACGCGACGGACGCACCTGCGTCGAAAGCGGGCTCGGTCGCGCACTTTCAGTCTGAAGTTCTGACCGAGAACATCATCCGTTTCACCGAAGGATTGGCGCCGCTGCCAGAGTTCGATGGGCACTCGAACTGCTTTATCGAGACCGGGCATGGCAAGGCGATGATCATCGACTTTAACTACGAGACCGAACCGCTGCCCGGCCGCTTCCCGCTGCCTGGAGTCGGCCCATTTACATTGTTGGAAGAGAGCCGCATCAATCACTGGGGCAAGCTCGGCTTCCGCTGGGTTTACTGGAATATGCTGCTGCCTGGGGACGAGCTTCCCATGGACCACCGCATGATCACCGCCGGCAAATGGGCTTGAGGAGGACACTATGACGAACCCTACTGAAATGGCAGAAATTGCTGCCACACTCGCCGTCCTCACCGCCGAGGTTCAAGCCTTGCGCTCAGAGGTCAAAGAACTGCGCCGCGCCAAGGCCAAGACCAGTGAGCTGATGGACGAAATCGGCCCGATTGGATTGGAGGTCATGGCGGCCGCGACTGAGACTTTCGCGGACCTTGAGGAACGCGGCTACTTCCGGTTTGGCAAAGAATTGTTGGGCGTGGTCGACCACGTTGTGCAGGGCTACACCGCCGAAGACGTCAAAGAGCTGGGCGAAAACGTCGTCACGATCTTGGACACGGTGAAGGCCGTCACCCAACCGCAGGCGATGGCGTTCGCACAGCAGGCTGGGGCCGCGATCGAACGTGGCGAGGGCGGAGAGCCCGTCAGTGTTTGGGAGATGATGAAAGCCAGCAAGGACCAAGACGTGCAGCACGGCATGGCGGTGGTCTTGTCGGTCATCAAGCAGATTGGGCGTACCGCTCGAACCGAAACGCCTGCCATGCGCGGAGCGCCGACACATCCAAAGTACGCGAAGTTGGCGGGCCGTTTGGCAAGCAGTCGACCTCGTAAAGAGCGGCTGGCATTGCCTCCAGGGCAGAAGGTCAGCGTCAACATGCCAAAGCCTTCGCCAAGCGCCGTGAATATCGAGGCGATGAAAAGGCCAGAGCTGCCGGCACCCTTCAATCAACTGCCACATGACGAAAACGGCCACCTGCTGAACGCCGACGATTGGACGCCTGAATACGCAGATGCGGTCGCGGCTCAGGAAGGAATCGCGCTGACCGATGCGCATATGGCCGTCTTGTTGTGGGTTCGCGGCGCGTTCGCGGACACGACAAAATGTCCGAATGTACGTGCTATCTCGACGGGATCCGGACTCGGTACGAAGGGCGTGTACGAGCTGTTCCCGAAGAAGCCTGGCACGACGATCGCCCGCATCGCCGGTGTGCCTAAGCCCGTTGGTTGTATCTAGAGGTTTGTCCCTGACAGGGACGCAAAGGAGTCAGTTATGGAAGCCAATCGAAGAGTCTGCATCATCGTCAGCCACGGCGGCCTGGACGAAGTCTATCCTGCTCTAATTCTGGCCAACGGTGCCCGGATGGAAGGCATTGAATGCATCCTGTTTTTCACGTTCTACGGCCTTGATGCCGTGACGGAAGACAAGGTCGACCACCTGCACGTGAACATGGTCGGTAACCCCACCAGCCCAGTCCCCACGATGTTGATGGGGCTGCCGGGTATGGAGACGATGGCGGCAAAAATGATGCAGTCAAAGATGACCGATCTGGACCTGCCTACCGCGCGCGAGATGATTGAAATCTTGGACGAGTCAGGGGCCGAAATCTACGGCTGTTTGCTGGCCATGGACATGTTCGGGCGCACGAAGGACGACCTTGTGCCGCAGGTCAAAGACGTGATTACGGTGGGTGATTTCTACAATATGAGCGAAGGCTCGCAGATTATCTTCACTTAGAAGCGCTGAGGATAGTTGCCTTCGTCCTTCATCCGACGTTCCATCGTGAGCGCCCACTGGTGCTCCTTCGCGCCCTTGTGGTGGAACTGCGCTTTGATCGATTCCAGCTCATCGACCATGTCCGCGTACTGCTTGCGCTTGCTCATTTTGTAGTGATTCACGCGGGTCTGCTGGAAGATCTGATCCAACTCTACGCGAGCCTTCTGACGCGTAGGGTCCAGTTCGGAAAACTCGGCGGGGATGCCAACCTTTCCAGCCTTCTTGAGGTATTCCTCAGCCTTGCTCATGTGCATGTAAACCGCGAAGCGCTGGCCGACCTCGAGTTTCTCTGAGTTGGCCACGGCGAGTCCAACCTCGTATTCGAACTTCGCCTGTTTCATGCAGTCTGCTTGCCCGACACATTCAATCTCACCTGATTGCCAGATAATAGGTGGCGGCTCTTGATAGGACTCAGGTGGGCAACTGATGACCGTACCACCTGGGCCGCAGCCGAACAGGTAATAGAACAGCCCCCACAACACCAATGCGCCGAGCCCGACGAGCCACCATGCAAATCCTTGTTCTTCTTCTTGCGGGGTGAGCAACATCTTAGGCCTCTTCGGATCGAAATTGTTCAGGAGTCCGACAGCATAACAGATTGAATCTGGACCAGCGAGTGATTGGAGCTCGGCGGCGCGTGGCTAGGGGCTAGCGGGCTCATCGAGTCATCGAGTTCTCGAGTTCTCGAGTTCTCGAGTTCTCGAGTTTTCGAGTTCTCGAGTTCTCGAGTTTTCGAGGTCTCGAGTTCTCGTGTTCTCGAGCCCTCGAGTTCTCGTGTTCTCGCCGCTAGCCCCCAAGCCCCCAAGCCCCAAGCCGTATCCTCTAGCCCCCCGTCTCAACCCGCGCTATTGTCTCAACAACTCCTAACATGAGATATAAAATGGGAATCCGCCACCTAACGCTACTTCTGTGCGCAATCCTAACTCTGCAAATTGCTTGCGGTGACGATACCGAGCCAACCGAACCTGAGCCGACTTGCGGCGATGGAATGGTTGATGATGGCGAGGCTTGCGACGACGGAAATGACGACGACGGCGATGCGTGTCGCAACAACTGCACCATTCCTGCGTGCGGCGACGGCATTTTGGACAACAACGAAGCCTGCGATGACGGCAATGATGTCGATGACGATGCCTGCCGTGCAGACTGCGTGTTGCCGGCCTGTGGCGATGCGGTGATGGATCCGCTCGAAGAGTGCGACGAAGGAGAAGCAAACAGCGAGGAACCAGACGCAACGTGCCGCACAAACTGCCGTGCGCCACGCTGTGGTGATGGTGTTGTGGATGCGGGTGAGGTTTGTGATGACGGCAACACGGCGCGGGGGGATGGATGCACCCCCGACTGCCTCTCCAACGAAACTTGCGGAAACGGAGTTCTGGACCTGACCGAGCAATGCGACGATGGAAACCTCCTGAGCAACGACGGCTGCGCGTCTGACTGCGTTGTCGAAACACCACGGTGGACTCTTTTCACGCCGGAAACCGTCAGCACCGGCCTTGGCTACGTTCAGGTATTCGATGCCAATCGCGGGCAGCTGCTCCGGTTCAACGAGGAAGGCACATACCTCTTGGACTCGCGTGGGTGGAGGCTGGTCACGACCGAGTCGCCGCTCAGCTCGTTCGTAAACGCGACCTGTGTCAACGATGTCGGCAGGGTTAATGTTGTCTGTCACGCGTTCACCGGCCTTTCCAGCGGTGGCGGGACGTTTGTTTGGAACGGTTACGAATGGAAGACCATGACCCAGGAGGCCCCACCGCCTCCACGGGCGCCTGGCGCGTTTGTCTATGACCCCGCGCGCGAGCGAGTGATCATGTACGGCGGCAGCACCGGCAACCCAACGTTCGAAGGCGTGGTGCTGTTTCAGGACACTTGGGAGTGGGACGGCGACGTATGGACTCAGGTCCAAACGCCAACGACCCCAGAGGGTTATGCCGGCAGCGCTGCCTACGACCCCGTGAACAACGTGGTTTTGCTGCATTCAACTGTCGCGGAACAGGGGGCCTCCCAATCAACCTATTCGTTCGATGGCGCCGATTGGGCCTTGGTCTCTGATACTGTGCCGGAAATTGGCACCATTCGATGGGAGCGCACGACCCAGGAGATCGTCCTGCAACCCAACGATACAATCAACGGGATGATGTACGCGTTCAACGGTTCGGGTTGGGAGGCGACTACGGCGGCTCCACGCAACCCGCGGGATGAGTATTGGAATGGAACCGATTGGGTGACGACGACACCGGCGACAAATCCCCCGACCCACTCGCTGATGCGCTATTGGAGCGCGGCCTACAACGCGATCTCGGGCCAAATTGTGCTGGCGGGAGGTTCCGCATCATCGTCTTCGCCGGTGCCGGTGAACGTCGTGCCTGATGGAGACCTCACGCGACTCTACGGTCCTACGGGTTGGACATACGGTCCCCGAGGTCCCGTTGAGATGCACCCCGGGCTCGCCTACAACCCAGCAAACAACACGATGATGTTGTTGGGGGCGGCCACCTATGAATGGGATGGTACCGATTGGCTGACCTCCGCAAACACCGGTGAGCCATCAGATTACAGCGCGGTTGCGTGGGATCCGAACTTGGAGGCGATGGTGACATTCGGTGGAATGAGCGGTGTATTTGTGTACCTCCAACCCGGCGATCCACCGCCGCCATTCATGGCCAGCGGCATGAAGGTCTGGGACGGCGCCGCTTGGACCGAGGTCACAACGACTGAGGCGCCAGGTGACCGTTGGCTCACCCATCTGTTGTGGGACCCGGTCAACCAGAGTGTATTCATGACAGGTGGTGTCGGGACGACCCGAGGCTCGTGTTGCGGTGTGCACCAGGAGGCTTGGCGCTTCGACGGTTCGCAATGGACCGCCGAACAGGTTTCCACGCGTCAACGACTCTGGAACGAGATGGTCTACGACCCGCATCGCGCCTCGCTCATCGAGTATGGTGGATTCGTGGAATCCAGATGGTATTCGCAAATGTTCGAGAAGCGCGGCGACGATTTTGAGCAGCTCAATGTTGACGGACCAACAGTGCCATTTCCCGCCATGGCATTTCACGCCCTGCATCGCCGCACCACGCTCTTTGACGAATACGACGTCTGGGAATTTGGGTACGGCCCAGTGCGCGAAATGTGCACGACTGGGCTAGACGGGGATGGCGACGGGCTTGCGGGCTGCGATGACCCCGATTGTTGGGGCTACTGCAACCCTGAGTGCCCGCCGGGCGCGTCATGTCCTACGGATGCCGACCGTTGTGGCGACAACGTCTGCAACACGTCCCTTGAGACGTCGCGCATCTGCCCGCAGGACTGCGGAGCACCGGACGCGATTTGTGGTGACTTCATCTGTGATGACGGAGAGTCCGCCGCGACGTGCCCAGGAGACTGCCAATGAAGTGGACGAGGCTGGCGTTAGTTGCCGTTCTTTGTTTCGCAACTATCGGTTGCGGCGAAGACACGGCCGAGAACAACGCGAATAACGCGAACAACAACACAAACAACCGCGTTCCGACTGGCGATGTTCTGTATCGCTTTGTATGTGAACGAACGGCCGACCGCGTGTTGAACGGCGAATCGCCGGAGTATTTGTTCGACGTTTGTGATGGTCAGCAACCACCTGCTGAGGCGCCGTCCGAGCTGGTGAGCTTGTATGAACAGAAGGACACGCTCATCGAAACTGCGGCACAAATTGTGCCGCAAGCGGTGCGTCCTCAGGCGGCGGATACCCTCGAACTTCTGGCAGCTGAAGAGAATGCCGAGTTGTTCGCGGACATGTCGGCAGGTCTAAGACTGGCTGCAGAGCAGCCAGGCGCGGCGGCGGCCGTGACTCGTTTGCAGTTTGAATCGAAGTATCGCGGGTTCGAACGGCAGAGCCTTCTGGTCGACTTCTTGGAATGGGAAGGCTCGGCGGACGTCGCGCAGATGGGAGCTCGGACCAAGATTTGGGAAACGGCCGAGTTTGAGTCGTTCCTTCAAGTGCAGGCAGCAGAAGGCGCGAATGCCGCCCGTGACGCAGAGGCCGAAGCACCGACGGAGTCGTTCTGGCTGCGTCCAGAATTCGATAGTGGCGAGGGCAGGCAGGTCCTGGTGACGGATAGCCGCGGTCTTGCCACATGGAAACCGGGTGACCCGTTCATCGACACCGATGACGACGACCTCCCAGATGTCGACTTTGCGGGACGCTTGGTGGATGCCGATGGAAATGTCATCGAGGACCAATATGTCTTCGACAATTTTCAGTTGTTGGAGCTGTCCCAGACTCCGCTAGACCGTGCGGTCTTTGCGGTCGCGAATGCGATGCCTGAGGGGCGCACGCAGCACCTTCCAAACACATTCGCGGCTTTGTTTGGTCCAGCAGCAGCACGCACCGCAGACTATGGTTCGGGTCAGCTTGAATTCCAGAGCTTCGATTCGTCGCAGAGCCCGCTCTTGGACCTGTATCACGCGCTCATCACAATTGCTGCGATTCCAGAAATCGCCACATTCCTGCAGGTGGCGGAAACACATTTATTAACGTCAGCGAATGGCATATTTGGCACCCAAAAGATATTGGATGCCGTGGCAGACGATCTAGCTGTTCGCCCAATGATGACCCAGGAAGTCGACCTCGATTTCAATGAACTTGGACGCCAATTAGGCGAAGCAGAGTTTTGGGAAAATGCTGCCCCGCTGCTGGATGATGAAGACTCTCGTGCGGCGGTATTGGCCATCGCGGCGATGATGACCGATGCACGGGACGTGACGTTTGACCCAAATGACCCGAATGGTCCGCCGGTGTTTGGCGCCGACAAAACCGTGGATTGGGAGGCCCCTGCCGAAGCCGGAAACAAGAGCGTGTTCCATCGCTCACTAGACCTGATGGCGGCGATGGAAGGCGTTGAGGTCTGCAACCCTGAGGGCACTGTGCTGCAATTCTCGGTTCAGGGAACGCCAATCCGATACCCGCTGTTTGGCACCGCATCGCGTTGCGATATCTTCAGAATAGAAAATCTGGGCCAAGCGTATCGCGATGCGATCGCTGGAAACTACGAAATCCCTTGGGGAACCGCGATGCTCGACGTCTTGGTTCAACAGGCCAATGCACTCGGTATCGATATCGGGACCGCGCTTGAGCAGGCCTTCGGAGTTCCGGGGATTGGACAGGTCCCAACGCCGCCAGACGCTTTGACGCGATTTGTCTTCCACAGTGTGTCGACGGGTGACGGGACCGCGACCTGCAACACCTTGATGCCGTCGACCTGCGGAAATCCAACGGCGGCGCAGTATATGGAGATCGCGCGCGATGCGAATGGCGACGCACTTATCGATCAGCATGGTGCCATCGCCGCGGCGTGGGACCCGGCCTATGGTGCGTTTCGACCGTGGATGCAATTGCTCCGTTCGACACCGGTGCAGGCAGAGGTGTTTACAACGCTTCAAGCTCACTGGGAGCCCTCGGAAGCACGCCAGTATGAACGTGTCTTCTCGACCCACGCTGTCGAAATCGTGGGTTCGATTGCGGAGGACCCAAGCATGGACTTCGCGATGTTCATGCTCGTAATCGACACATGGTTTACTGGATTCGCCGAACCGCGCGATGGCCAGACGATTCAGCTTGCCGGGCAGAGCGCGCCACCAACACCGGCTAACCTGATGGCCTACACGCACGCACGCCGCGACCAACAATGGGCCGAAGCTGGCCTGGAAACCGAGACCGAAATCTTCAACGAATTCATGGTCAATCTCGCCGACCAATTCGGGACCGGTTCGTCTGAGAACGCGTCGAACGGGCTGCTGGGGAGGCTGTTGGTAGAGCAGCGATTAAACGTGTCAAGTATTGACATACTTGGTGATCGCCTCGACGCAATCGATGCCGAAGTCGCCGACCTGGGCGCTTGGATTGAGTCGCCGCTGGTGAGCACCACGATGCGTCTGTTCGCCGCACTCTACCTGCGCGTCGAAACCCCCACGGCCGACTTAGCTATGTTCCTGCGAGAGCATAAAGAGGAAATCTCGTTTGAAATCGCAAACTACCTCTTGAACGAAAATACAGACCTTGCCGTAACAAAGGGCAAGACCTGGGCACCGCTCTTCGCACCGAACGCACATGGATTCGTGGCAGGCGAAGGCGAGCTTCCGGTGGAGAGCAGTGCGGCGGTGTCGGCAGTGAGGTTGTGGATGACCGTCGCCGCCGAAGACGCAACGTTCACAACCGCCATGTCTTCGCTGTTCGGCCACCCAGACGACAACCAAGAGTCATCCTTCGAGTTCTTGGTCAGGTTCGCGTTTGCGATTGCAGGAGACAATGGGGACGAGCAAGACGCCGTGTTTGTGTTGAACGACCTCGCGGACTTCTTGGCGGCTGGCGAGCTCGGACTGGCAGACCTGCTTCAGCGGTTGATTGAGGATTGGCGCCGCTAGGCGGTTGATGGGTTTACCGCACCAGTAGGTCGTGCGTTTCAGTCTTCAAATCACCGCCATGCGTCGTCTTCGCGGGGAGACAACCTGGATTGCCAAGTCTGCTCGAGCCAGAGTTATCGAGACATCGAGTTATCGAGTTATCGAGTTTTCGAGTTTTCGAGTTTTCGAGTTTTCGAGTTTTCGAGTTCCCGAGTTCTCGAGTCATCGAGTTCTCGAGTTCTCGAGTTCTCGAGTTCTCGAGTTCTCGAGTTCTCGAGTTCTCGAGTTCTCGAGTTCTCGGGTTCTCGAGTTCTCGATTAGTAGCCCCTAGCCCCCTAGCCGCTAGCCTAGCCCGAGCGTCGTCGTCGCCAGACGACCACTGCACCGAAGAGTAGCAATAGCAATCCAGGGTTGCCTGGCGTGGTTGGTTTGTTGACCGTGACACAGCCGCAGCCTTCGTCTTCCGTCTTGCTTGTCGAGTCACCATCACCACCGTTGCCGTTGTTGGTATCTCCAGAGCAATCTTCCGTGTCGGCATCGTTTGGACATGCATCGCAAGCATCGCCTTCCCCATCACCGTCGGTGTCCACTTGGTCGGTGTTGGCGTCAAGTGGGCAGTTGTCGAGTTCGTCTTCGATGGTGTCATCATCGTCGTCGTCATCGCAAACGTCGCCTGCCTCGTCGCTATCCGTGTCCAGTTGGTCTTCGTTAGGCGTCAGCGGACAGTTATCGCCGTCGTTTTCGATTGTGTCTCCGTCGTAGTCATCCGTGCATGCATCGCCTTCACCGTTGTCATCCGTGTCGGTCTGCTCGGGGTTTGCGGTGAATGGGCAGTTGTCGTCGGTGTCGAGGACGCTGTCATTATCATCGTCGTCATCACATGCATCGCCGCCGTCTTCGCCGTCGTTATCCAACTGGTCCATGTTGCTGTCCAACGGACAGTTGTCGTCTGCGTCTGCGATGGTGTCGTTGTCATCATCATCGTCGCATTCGTCGCCATCATCGTCGTCGTCGTTGTCGGCCTGGTCCATATTGACGACCAGCGGGCAGTTGTCGTTGATGTCCAAGACGGTGTCGTTGTCATCGTCCATATCGCATGCATCGCCAGCCATATCTGTGTCGGTGTCGACCTGCATCATATTCGCGATCAGCGGGCAGTTGTCGTTGACGTCTAGGACGGTGTCGTTGTCGTCGTCGTCATCACACGCATCGCCGAACATGTCATTGTCCGCGTTCTCCTGCCCCATGTTGGCAAGCAACAGGCAGTTATCGACTGTATCGTCGATGGTGTCGTCGTCAGCGTCTGGGTCACAGGCGTCTCCGATGTTGTCGGAGTCGAAGTCTTCCTGGCCCAGATTTGCGACCAACGGGCAGTTGTCGTCGACGTCTAGGACGGTGTCGTTGTCATCATCGTCATCACACGCGTCGCCGAAGGAATCGCTGTCTGCGTTCTCCTGGCCGGTATTCGCTAGCAGCAGGCAATTATCAACGCTGTCGTCGATCGTATCGTTGTCAGCATCGGGATCGCAAACATCGCCAAGGTTGTCCGCGTCGAAGTCATCTTGAGTGAGGTTGGCAATCAGTGGGCAGTTGTCGTCGACATCTAGGACGCTGTCGTTGTCATCGTCGTCGTCACAGGCATCGCCAATATTGTCCGTATCCGTATCCAACTGAGTTGCATTGGCCACGAATGGGCAGTTATCAGCGGTGTCCAGAAGGGCGTCATTGTCGTCGTCCTCGTCACAAACATCGCCTTCAGAATCGTTGTCGTTGTTCTCTTGTTGAGGGTTTGCGATCGTGGGGCAGTTGTCGTTTGAATCGATGATCCCGTCGTTGTCGAGATCGAAGTCACACACGTCGCCTTCACCGTCGTCGTCTGCATCAAGCTGGTTCGGGTTGGAGACATTTGGGCAGTTATCGAAGCAGCCGCGGAATCCGTCGTTGTCGGGATCCGTCAGCGCAGGAGCTTCGTACGCACCCATATCGTGTACCGCTGTGGTGTCGTTGTCTCCGCTGAGGGGACGAGCCGTTCCCTCGATGTCTGTGGCAATACCAATATCAGTTGCAGCGTCGATGGAAGGTGCGCCACAAGCGAGCTGATAGTTGTTTGCGGCAGTGTCTACGAAGACGGGGGCGGAGTTGATGTTTCCGGTACCGGTCGTCGCGATGTTCGAATAGGTCGCGGTGATGGTGCCGTTGTTCGCTCTTTGGTTGCCGTTGACGATCGAGTTCTGGATCGTGACCGTTCCACCGCGGTTGTAAACTCCGCCTGTGCGCACGACACGGACTCCGCTGCCCGTAGCCTGGTTATTCGAGATCGTGACATGCCGCATGGTCAAGGCCCCAGCCTGAACATAGACAGTGCCGTAACCGCAGTCGACTCCGGACCCAATCGATGAGCTGTTCCATACATCAGTGAGTTCTCGATGACGGGCGAGCCCCCGAACACCGAGACCGCCGACCCGCCATAGTTGTCGACGCCCGAGCTCTGGCCAACTGCCATATTGCGAATGATAACATTGCGAATGGTCGCGTCACTGTTCAGCATCAAACCAGCCGAAGAGATAACGTTCACCCCACCACCAATGACCGCTTGGCCGTTCTGAATGGTGAAGCCCTCAAGGCTTGCAGTGCTGGGTTCCGAAGAGGTCAGACGGACAACTTGTCCCTGACTGCCACCATCAATAATGGTCTGGGCCGCACCGGCTGTGCCCACAACCACAATGTCCTTGCCATTGAAGTTGATTTGCTCGTTGTAGGTACCGGCCGCAACTTCAATACGGTCTCCATTCGCAGAAGCACTGATCGCGGCTTGGATGGTTGTGTATTGACCCGGGACCGTCAGAGTGGCAGCCCAGGCTGGGGACGAAATGCAAAGCAGCGCAATCGCAGCTCCAATTGGAAGCAGGACCTTATTCACGTCGTTTCCTTGTTTTTCTTGAAAGTGGCTAACGCCAGACTACCCGCTATATTGGCGGCGAGATAGGCAATTTTTTGGTGCAGTTCTAGGTTGCGAACCAACGAGGACGAAGGAAACTACCCAGTTCGTTGATGGGTTTGCCGAGCTTATCGAGTTATCGAGTTATCGAGTTATCGAGTCATCGAGTTCTCGACTTCTCGTGTCGCAGCCGCTACCCCCTTGTAACTATCTCAATCAACTTGCTAAACTCGAGCTATCGCCCATAACGCCGCTAGCCCCTAGCCCCTAGCCCCCTAGCCCCCTAGCCGCTAGCCCCCTAGCTCTAGCCCCGAGCCGACCATGATACGTGCCGGAATTCTATTGCTGTTGCTCCTCGTCGTTGCATGTAGCGACGACTCGAATTCAAACAACGTCGACGTCGCCACGATGGATATGGGCACGGACGTGGCGCCCGACACCAGCAACAACTCGACGCCGGACATGGTCGACATGTTTGTCCCACCTGACGAGTGCGAGGCCGCTCATGAAGCGGACTTGCCAGCACCTTCCGGCGACTTCTGTGTTGGGTTGACGACGATCATGGTGACGGACACCTCACGGGCGAACACGGTCATCAACGACACGGAACGCGATATCGTCGTTCATTTCTATTACCCGACCCACACATCTGAGGGCGAGCCCGCTCGCCCATTCCTAGCGGAGTTTACGGATGTGTTTGGCGATGACGGCTTGGATCCTGACAACTTCGCTGGGAACGCCATTGTGGATGCGCCGTTGGCGCAGGGCGATATGACCTTTCCAGTCTTGATCTTCATGCCGGGCTACACCGCCCCCGTGAGCGCGTTTTCGTCATGGCTCGAGGACTTGGCTTCCAACGGTTGGGTCGTGGTGGGGATCGAACACCCAGGTTTGTCGTTTGCGCGCTATCCGGACGGCACTACTCTGGCTGCCGACCGCCCAGCAGCCCCCGCGGTTTCGGAACTTTTGACGGAACAATATCCAGAGGTTGTCGCTGACGCTCATTTTGTCAGGGGTCTTTTGAACAATGCCGAAACTATGCCATTTGACCCCGCTCGATTGGAGGCCGATGAGATCGCGTACTTTGGTCAATCCTATGGCGGCGCAACGGCTGTTGGCGCGTGTGAGCTCGATTCCACGTGTGTTGCGTCTTTGAACGTCGACGGCCAGTTCTTCTTTGGAGAGCCGCGCATCTTCGACGTGCTCACAAAGCCGTGGGGCATCATCCTGTCTGAAGGGCGTTATCACGAACAGGATATGCCCGGTGACCAAACCTTGGTCGAGATGTTGACCACCACAACCGCCACGAAGTTCTATGCCGAGCTGCAGGGAAGCACCCACTTAGGGCTGTCTGACGTGGTCTTCCTGTACCAGGCCTCTAACGTGCCGTCGCCGGCTGGGCTTGGCCAACTCTTCCGTTTGGATTTGTACACGTCCGTCACGTCGATCATTCGCACGTTCTTTGATGTGCAGCGGCTAGGCCAAACCGATGTGACCGTTGAAGAGGTTGCCAGCGAGTTTGTGTTTGTGGACTACGGCGAGTAGCCCCTAGTCCTTAACGTCCTGCCAAGATTTCCGCGCAATATTCACCTGCTCACCAAGCCCCGCGTAGAAGTTAAGGCAAGCCATGAGTCTCGATTTTCGAGTGATCGAGTGATCGAGTGATCGAGTTGTCGAGTTCTCGAGTCATCGAGTTATCGAGTTTTCGAGTTCCCGAGTTCCCGAGTTCTCGAGTTCTCGTGTTCTCGTGTTCTCGAGTTCTCGAGTTCTCGAGTTCTCGTGCTCTCGACTTATCGAGTTCTCGTGCTCTCGAGTTCTCGATTGGTAGCCCTAGCCTAGCCGCTAGCCCCGACGCCGCACCAAACCAACGAGTCCAAGCAACAACAACAGTCCAAAGCCAGTGTCGGAGTCACCCGTAGTCGAACAGCTGGAGTCGCCTTTGTCGCCGCTACCGTTCCAATCGATTCCGTCGGGACCGCCGACGTTGCTGGTTGCGCCGTAGCGAATCCAGTTGGGGTCTTCCGTGTTGTCCGGTGGTTCCGCGCACAAGGCGACGCGGTCTGGGAAGTCCGGTTCTTCGACCGTGTACTCGGGGAAGTCGTCAGCGGCGACGCAGTCCGAGGAGTCGACCAGCATGTTTCCGTCCAGATCGCGGATAACCGTCTGCACACAGACGCCGGAGTCACTGGTGCGCCGCAGGCGGTTGTCCAGACTGACGGTCTCGTAGCCAAGGCGGCTGAACACGCGTGGTTCCTTGCCACCTTCGTTGCCTTCTTCGAACACAAAGGTGTCGATGATGACCGGCACTCGGCTCGCCGCAACTTCGGCGAGGACGCCGCGTCGGTACTCAAATCCACCGGCCCAGCAGGAGTAGCACCCACCGCAGCTATCGAAGCAGCCGCCTTCTTCGGTCGCGCAACATGTGTGGTGGGTCTCCGCCTGGTGGATTTCGCCTGTCAAAGAGCGAATTTCGGCGGCTGGTGCTTCCTCGATGATTTCGACCGAGAAGAAATCAAGCCCGGTATCTCCCACGGGTTGGATGAACTGCACGTTGTAGGTGTTGCCGACGGTCAACGGCTCATCCGGAGTGAACAGAAAGACTGTCGAGCCTTCTATCGCGGTCAGCTCGCCAGCAACTGTCTCCGTGACGCCGTCAGGTCGCACTTCAACCACCACCGACTCCGGCGAGCCGACGTCTCCTGATAGGCTGAATGCGATCCGGTCCGGAGTCGCATAGGGCGATGCTCCAAGATTGATAATCAGGGGAGGGCTGCACGCAAACACGGCAGCGGCAGTAAGAAAGGTCGTCAGAAAGAGCGATACAACCATCAATTTGCGATTCATTTTGTTCTCCTATTTTCAACTTCAGGATACCTACAATTCAAAGTCCATGCCCGTTTTTGGCGATCGGTCCCAAGCGCCGAATCTACGGGCGCAAGCGCGCGTTATCGGTTTTGCGAACCTCAGAGAACCACGACACCTACGTCATGTGAATTGGTCGATCCTTCAGATTTTTGAGGCTCGCGGCTCGCGGCTCGCGGCTCGCGGCTCGCGGCTCGGGGGCTAGAGGGCTCGGGGCTAGCGGCTCGGGGGCTTGGGGGCTAGAGGGCTCGGGGCTAGCGGCTAGGGTCGTCGGGTGGATATACTCGACTTCTCAGACTGATGACGTTGGAAGAATGATGAAGCGTGTGATTTTGGCGATGTGGATTGGATTGTGCGCCTGCGGTGGGCCGCAGACGCCGGTTGAGACCGTTGTCGGCGGGGAGCAATCAGCGCCAGAACCTATGGCGCCGGAACATGCGGTTGAGGCGATATGGATGGGGCCAACCGCGACATGCATCAAACGGGACGGCAAGATTCATTGCTCGGGCACCAATAGCTCCGCCAAGTTTCACACGTCCGCGCGAAGCACAGAAACAATGACGGAAAGCGACATATTTACGCAAGAAATTATCGACATGTCTGTGTCATCGAGTAGTGCATGCGCTCTGCATCCCGGCGGAACGGTGCAATGTGCGGGGTCCATTTTGTGGGGCAGACGTGGCGATGGATGCCGATTTGGGAACAACGCGGAGGTCATCTGCAACGACCAAACGGTCGATCGAACCGAGTTGAAGCCAATCAGCCGAGTGACGCCACTGCCACTGACCCAACAGATCGAAGGTAGCGTCGATGCGACCTGTGCGTTGACCCAAGACGGCGAAGTCTTTTGTTGGGGCTCGAACATTGACGGTGAGTTGGGCGTGGAGGGCCAGGATTTCTCGACCCGACCATTGAAGATCGCGGTTCCCAAGGCCCGGCGTCTGTATGCCGGTCACCATCATTTCTGTGCGCTGTCCCTATCCAACCAGGTCTGGTGTTGGGGGACCCACCGCATCGACGAGGCTGACAACCCTTACGAGCGTGCGGTGCTGCCAAAGCAATTCACATCCATCGGCGAGCCCAAATCCGCGGACGATGTCATCGTCACTAGCAGCGGCGTCTGTGTCACAAGCGGCCAGTTGACGCGATGTGTTGGCGAATTCGCGCTCGACGAAACCCCGCCTGTCGTGACTGAGAATCCACTCGTGTTTAAAGGCGTGTCGGACATCGTCACCGGTATGGACCACACTTGCGTGCTGTCCAATTCCGGGGCGGCTTCATGTTACTCAAGCTGGCCGCACTTGGCCGGAATTCCGACCAACGACGCCAACTTTGGCAGCCAATGGCGCGAGGTCGTCTTGCCCTACAAAACCCGGGTCGCCCGACTTGTTGCCCAACGATACGGCACGTGTGCCGTCTCTGAATTGGGCGAGGTTGCGTGTTGGGGCGCTCGAGCAGAGGTGTTTGGAATCCCGCCAGTCGACGATGAAGGCACGGTGCCTGCGCCGACGCTCATGATGGACTAGGCTAGCGGCTTGGGGGCTCGGGGCTCGGGGCTAGCGGCTAGCGGGCTAGCGGAAAAAGTCGGGAATCGGAACTCGCGAATCGCAAATCGCGAATCGAAACTCGAAAGTCGTAAATCGCAAATCGCAAATCGCAAGTCGCAAATCGCAAGTCGGAAGCAAACAAAGAAATCCTCCGTGGAACCCTCCCCAAACAAGCCTCCGTGCTCTCTGTGGCCAACCAGCCCAACCGACAGAAACCACCCAACCGTCACGCGCAAAAGCGCCCACCCAATTAGCAAACCATCAAGAACCAAGAACCAAAGACAGACGACCAAGAACTAAGCTCACCCAAGTTGACAAACCACCTCCCCAAGAACCAAGAACCAAGAACCGAAAACCAAGAACCAACCTTGTACGAACCCGAATTCTCAAATTACCCCTGGGCCGCAGAACTCGCCGCCGCAGCTTCCACCGGCCCTCAACAGGCAAAGCGTTTCGCCAAGTCTGTCCGTGGTTCGTTGGATGACGACGATGCGGACGCGATTGGGGCCGAGCTGATGCAACTCTTCACGGAGCCCGAGCCGTCCGATTTGTTGGGTGCGCTGGCGAGTACGGCTCCAGTGTTTGCGGGGCCTCAGACAGTGGGTCTGGCGGGTGAGTTGTTGCGCAACACAGATGACGAGAATCAGATTGAGCTGGCGTTTGAGGTCCTGCAGAACAACCAGCTCGCGCCGTCCGCGATCCAGCAGTTGGTTTGTTCGCGAGAAGCCACCAACCCCGACGTCCGCCGCCGCGCTGCTTCCATGTTCAAGTTTGGCCGGCTCGCCGTACGCCAATTGTCGGTGGCGGCATGGGCTGACGTTGATGCGGACGTGCTGCAACGCTACTTCGCCTACGCGCTCGAAATCGCGATGTTGGAGGGCGTGCGCTATCGCGCCGAAGACCTGGAAGCCGCGTGCAAAAGCCCGGCATCCGAGACACTTCGACGGGTCGTCTGGGCCGAGTATCAGGGCACAAAACCCACGCACATGTTTATCATCGACACGGAAGACAGCGGTTTCTTGGACGCCGATGCGGAGCCTATCTCGCTAGACCCTACCGGCACCGTGGGCGTTGTTCACCCCAGCGAGATGTCGCAGGACCAGCACGAAAGCTGGGGCGAGTTGATGGCGGATTTTGAGATTATCGGGTTGTTCTCGCAGCTGGATCGAGTGCGCGAATCTGCGCAAGATAATCTGCCGTTTGATGACATTAAATGTCTGGTGCCGTCCGAATCCCTCCACGCATTTTTGCTGAGTCAAGGTTGGGCCCAAACGCGATTTGGGCTCTACGAACTGCCGCTTCGCGGCGCGATGCTGCAGCTCCATACCTACTACGTCGACGAACAAACGACTCGCCTGGAACAGCTTCGATTGAACCGACCGAAGTTCAAACGTCAGAGCACCGACGACGACGTCATCTATAGTGAAGCCGTTGCCGCGGGTGAAGCGTTGCTGTCACGATTTCACCGCTAACCCGAGTCCTAAGGGTCATCGTCGGCCTGTTGTTTGGTTGCGAGAATCTACGTCGCCCAATCCGAAGCAATATCTGCCTCGTTCCAATCCATGGCCTCGGCAATCTTGCGAAGCGTCGTTCTTCTTGGGCGCGAGGCAGTGTTGAAGAATCTGGAAAGCGAAGGTGAGGCCATACCAGTCCTCTCGGAAAGCTCCTTGAGAGAAACCCCCTCTGCTTCGAGTTGCGCTCTCATTCTGTCCTTCAGCTCCATAACATCTTTAATGACTTGCAGTGTTACGTCTTCACTGATGGACCTTTTGGCTTTCTCACTATCTTCGCTTCTGGCGTCCAGATACTCCTGAATATCTGCGAGCACTTCTGCTTGGTCCTCTGGGTGGTCCGCAAACTCATCCCAGAGTTGAAGCTGCAAAAACACTGCCTTGCTCGTCATCGCTGCTTTCAATGCTGCAATGACGAAAGGAAGCGGCGCATTGTCATCCTTCATCATTCGGGCACCTATTTCCCGAATAATTAACTCCCGCGTCTTGGCTTGCATCTGTCTACTCCGTTGTATCGCTTTCTCTATCGCTTACTTTGTTATTCTCCCCTCTTCATTTGCTTTACCCTCTTCAATGAGTTCGATGTGATCCAGCATCTGGACCATCATTCGCCGATCAACCCGGTCGTTGGACTTCACGTACCCTTTGCATAAATACACTTCCCCATCGTGAACATAGCAAAGAAGCCGAAGTTGAACTCGACCACTTCCAAAGTTGTGCCATTTCATCTTGTAGGCGCTTGAAACAGACCCGCCTGCGGTGACTGGGCCCCAGAAGTTTGCTGTTGAGAACTTGGGGCTCTCGCCTGGCTCCTTGTAGTCCAAAAGCAGTTCAACATCTGGGCGAATCACAGTTTTGTACAACTGCGGGGTAATGATGTTTTGGTGTTTAAGCTGCAGATAAGTGTCAAGGGCCCACTCAGTGATGATAACTTCCATTGTTTGCTCACCTAATTGAGTTACGAACAAGTAACTAGTAGTGAGAGTGCTAACAAGAAGAAGATAACTCAATTAACATTGAAGTCAACATGTTTGTGTTATCTGTGTTATCTGCCGAGATGTGTCAAAGCCACCGAAGACCCGACCCGCTGGCCCGCGTAAACGACTCCCGTCAGAATCGGCGCCCTGGCACGATACCGCGGTCGAGAAGCTTGAACCTGACACTCTCCGCCCAATCCTCATACCCATCGGCTTTGGCTTGGTCTAAGACTTCCCAAAGCGTCTCGCGATCGCCCTGCTTCCAGGCCTCGAGATAGCGATCGGCGTATGGAGGCATGTCATAATATGACACCTTTTGACTGAGTTCTTTGAGCAGCGCCAATCCACACGGCGAGCATGAAGCCGGCTGCCGGAACGCTCGTGAGCGCGTGAACTAATTTGATTTTGGGCATGACATGCTCCGCAGAACACGCAAGTGTAACACTTCATCCCGGCGACAGCATACGGATTACTCTCATCCGCTAGCCCCCGTTAGCCCACAAGCCTCGACACACGACCAGTGGTCTGCCAAGATTCGAATACGGAGAAAACATGCTATTCGAAAAGAAAGACCAGACGTCTCGCAAAGTTATCGCTGGTGGCATCTTGGGCGTTGGTGTCTTGGCCTTCGCGTTTCTCCACGAGCCAGAACCGCTGCCAAAACCCGATTGCGTTGCGAAAGGAACACGCGTCAACACGCCCGATGGTATTCGCCGCATCGAAGACCTGGTTGTTGGTGACTCGGTCTTCAGTATCGACCCGGCCACGGGACTCTTGGTGCCTACCAAGGTTGTGGCAATCCGCTCGGGCTATCGTAGGGTAGGGGCTATCCATGTCGGAAACCGGCAGCTTTTGTTGACTCGGGATCATCCAGTTTTTGACCCCGTAACGCGTGACTACCACGCCGCTGAAACGTGGTTTGATGCTGGGTCCCACGGGTTGTTGATGTTTGAAGGTGGCGCTCGACAAATGCGCATGGATTCGGCCTATCAACCGGATTCGTGGATGCAGGTATTCGACATTACGGTCGAGTCTGAGCTCCACAACTTCATCGCGGAAGGTATCGTTGTTCACAACAAGTCTTTTTCCGATCCGCCTGTTATCGCGTTTTTGCCCGCGGATGTTCGCTGTGATGGTGCAGATGACTGCGTGAACAAGGCTGTTGAGCAGTACAAAAAGGGCATTGTGTTAGTCGACAAACCGGATGCGCCGTTTGACCAACGTAGCGAGGGCTTTGTTCACCTGAAACGCGCAGAGTTCTTCGCCAAAAAGGCCGCCGAATCTGGGTCCTCAGCTGGCCTATCGGACTTGGAGCCGCGCGTGCACGCGTTGCAGATAGAGTTTGATAACGACTTCAAGGCGCGCCGTGTGGTGATTCATCGTCTGAAACAACGAAAGAAGTACGACGAAATGGCGTTGGAGCTTCAGAAGATTGAGGCGGACTATCCGTACAAGGGCTCTCGCGAGCGTCAGTTTGCAGAGGGCCAAGAAATCTGGCTCAAAGAGAACGGACTCTTGAAGGTTGAATCTACCAACGACAACTCAGCCCCCTAGCCACTAGCCCCCTGGCCGCGAGCCCCTAGCCGACAATGATTCAGCAGAGCAAAATCCAGTCAGTGCTTCCGTTCGTCGTTGCGGCGATGTTCCTGCTGGCTGGCATTTTCATTTTCGGTGGTGTCGCGCTCTATTTCTATATGGACACCGACCTGCCGCCCGACGGCGCCGTGTCTGGCGTTGTTGAGTGCGACCAACTCCATCCAAGCCCGATGGGTGAGCCGCTGTGTTTTGGTCACATTCAGATTAGCGGGATTGCGGACACGGCACGCGCTCGCTTTCGTCTTCTGGACGGGCAGGCGCTTGGCAACTCGCAAGTGCGGCTGGTCAGTGGTGACAAGTCGCAAGAGCTGACGCTGCCTGGCCACACGCACGAGCGGTGGAACGGGTGTTGGTCGGACTACAAGAAGGTCGATGACCTGTCCCAGGTTGGTCGTACGGCGAATCCAAACTGGAAGCGTTACCGTCAGTACTCGGTCGTCGTGTGGGCCCTGCGGCCCGGTGCGCCGGTCATCGTGCAGACCAACGCGTCGGGCAAAGGCGTGAAGATTTGGTGCGGCACACGCCAGATGATCGAAGCGCGGGATTTGGACAATCGCATGATGGGGCTGAAGCTCTTCAGCATCTCCGGAGGTGCAGTGACGCTCATCGGCCTGTTCTTCCTGGCCTTTGCGTTCTGGGCGCGTCGAAAAGATGCCCAGGATAGACCCACGGAAAACGCCCCAATTCCCGAGCAGATTGCGTGGGTCGTGACCCGACGCTCGGCCAAATGGTCCGGCGAGTTCCAGGAGTTGAACTTCACTGCCGAGCGCATGTTTGCTCGCCGAAAGGAAGGGCCGGTCCGAATCGAGGCACAGGCTCCCATGAACTTCGAGGCCACATGGATTCGTCGCGACGGCACACTGGGCGAGCTGGGCGCGCAGTTGGACAAAGCCGCGGGCGTCGACATGCAAGACGGCGAGCCGTTGGGCTACCCGGGCTTGGAAGTCGCGCTAGACGAACATGCCAAGGGCATCGTGCAAGATGACGAAATTCGCGCGAACGTGCGCCAGCTATTCACCAACGATGCCGGCTCAGCCATCGCCTCGCTCGCCGTGCGCAAGGACAAGATCATCTTCACGTTGGCGCGACCGTCGTCGGCCAATATCAGTGCTGCTACAGTTGAGACGTGGTTAAATGCCATCGTTGCTCTACGCGCTGGTCGCTAGCCCCGAGCCCCCAAGCCGCTAGCCCCCAAGCCGCTAGGCCCCAAGCCGCCAAGCCGCTGCAGCCAGAGTTTGTGGTTCCGGGCCACATGTCGATGTCCATTGCGAGCCCGTTTCCAGCGACTTATGGTCTCCCGATGCAGCTTTCAAAACTCTTATTGTTATTCGTGGTCTGCGCGGTGGGAATGCCGCAGGCAGCCGTCGCACAAACCCGCACCGAGTCTTCGGGCGCTTGTGCATTTGGGGACCTCAAAGGTTGTGAATCCTATGCAGTCGAAGTTCTCAAGTACGATAACGACGCGATGAGCTCGCCGTGCATGGCCAAGGGGTGGGGTAAGTGTGACGCTCTGATCAAAGCCAATCTGCAGAAGGCATGCAAGCAAAACGGTGGGTTGACTTGCGACCTTTTGGCCAGTGATTACGGCACCCAACGAAAAGACGTCGTTCGTCCAAAGCTCATCGCACAATGTACGAAAGACTACTGGGGCGCCTGCTTGCGTGCAGGGGATTTAGAATTGGACCTGAAGAAGCCTCAAGCCGCGATGCCGTTGTATCGGCGTGCATGCGATGCGGGGCTCGCCGGCGGATGCTACGAATTGGCGCGGTTGGAGAAAGGTCGTGAGCAAGCAAAACTGTTCGAAAAAGGGTGCGAGCTTGGGGAGCCACTAGCCTGCGAGCCGGTGATAAAGGCACGCTGCAAATCAGAGGGCAGCAAAGCCTGCAAGTCGTGGCGGCAAAAGGAGACCCAGGCGTTTGGTAGCTCGTGTCAGTTAGGCAACAAAAAGAACTGCATCGAGGCGTCTGTCCGCTACTACCAGGGCAAACTCGTCAAAAAGGATGTTCAGAAGGAACTCAAACACCGCACCAACGGCTGTTACTTGGGCGACGGCGGCTCTTGCACGGAAGCCGGTTTGATCCATAAGGCCAAGTATCCAGATATCGCGCGTGGATTCCTGAATCGCGGATGTGTCCAGGGCGACAGTTTGGGGTGTTTTGAATACGCGGTCTTGGTTTCTGGATCCAACAAGACAAAGAGGCTGACGAAGGAAGGTTTCAAGTACATGCAGAAAGCCTGTGACATGAATCTGCCCAGCGCGTGTATGACCCTTGCAGGGCAGAACTGCCTAATGGGCTCAACGTGTACCTCGAAGGAGCTCACATGGGCGCTGAAGGCGGTCGCGTTGACCGAAGACAAGAAGGCCTTGTCGGTCGTGCTGTACGGCGCCGCTGAGACTGCCTGCAAAGTCGGAGATAACTCCGCAAAGGCATTGTGGCAGCGCGCGTGCAAGCTGGAAGTGAAGGACGCGTGCAACCGAAAGTGTTCCAACAGGAAGCCTACCCCTAGCCGCTAGCCCCCGAGCCCCTAGCCGCTAGCCCCCTAGCCAAAGGCGCAGAAACTACGCCCAGGTCACAGAATTCGCATTATTTTCGCTGCTGCGCTCGCTTAGATCGCCAAAGCCCGCATAAATACAGGGAATTTCTACGCTCAGGCTGGCATGCCATTTGCCATTAGTTGAACCGTTAAGGCCGCGCTGTGGCCAGATTGTTCAACGAAGGGAGCACGCCCAATGAAGAAACTGATTTTTGTGACACTACTTTTGGCACTTGGCTGCGGAGATACAAAGGACTCCGGTAACGGCAATAATGTTGACGAACAGCCACAAGGGCGTGACCCCGACACTACCGAGTGCTTCTCGAACCTGACCGGGCTCAACACGCGCGAGAAGGGCTACAACCAGGTGGTGTTCTTCAACACGACCGACACCATTCTGAAGCTGGATGCGGGCGATAGAGAGGTCCGGCTCGAGCCGTTTGTCCCGTCTGAGCAGATCTTCGTGAACGGCCTGCACCTTGGCGACATTGAGTCGGGCGACCTTAAGGGCGCGATTGACTGGGACGTGAATGCGGAGTTCGGACAAACCATCTGGCTAACCCAGGGCGAAGACAACTGCATCGACGCTGCGCGCGCCGTGAAGCGTGAAGATACCAAGGCCATCGCCGTCGCAAACCTCGCCTACCCAAACATCGAAGTCAGCGACTCTGACGATTGGCAAGTGGTCGCCGAAGGCGAGACCAGCGAGCCGTTCGACGAGTCTTCGGAAGAGTTCTACCTGCGGCTACCAAACGGGGAAACGCACCTCACGTTCACGCAGCAGGTGGTCAAACCAACGGTCGCTTACGCGCTGTTTGGTGAGTCGATTGGCTACTACCTGATGACCGAAGATGGCCAGATTCTGCGAGCGGACCGGACGTTCCGCCTGCGCAGCCTTGTCGTGGGTGCGGAGTCGGACTTCTCGGTCTGCAGCGAGGATTGCGCGCAGGTCGCATCCGATTGGGGCGAGGTCTCGACGTTTGACCTGACGCTCTCGCCGGTGTTGGAGATTGGATTGGTCGCGCCGGATGGAACGGTTGTGGAGCCGCTGCTTGACCGTTCATCGCACGTTTCGGGTCACTTCGAGACCGAGCTTGATATCTATGTGTTCTCGACAAATGACGGTCCATCGTTTGTGACGGTCCCGACGCTCGAGCCGACCGCCGAAGAGGTCAGCATCATCAACCTCACACGTGACCCCGTCACGGTCACTCGCCTGTCCGGCGACGAACCGGAGGTCTTCGACCTGGCGCCCGGTGAGCGCGTGATGTTGGATCCAGCAGACTCATTCTCGGTCGGTGATTACACCTACGACACCGACCCAAATGAGCCACAGTCGCTGGCTGTGTTTCGGACGCCAGTCGACGGAGCCACGGTCATCGGTTTCCTGAACGACGACCACATCGTTTGGAATGGCGCACGCGCCATCGGCGAAGTCTGCAACGTGTTGGACCCCTGCAATGCAGAGGGCCAATGCTACATGGGTACGTGTCGACCGATTGAGTGATATGGCAACACGCGGTACATTGCGCAGACCTAAAACGACTCAGGTTTTTGATGCGTAAATTAACTCAGTTCGCTGTCGTGCTCGCGGTGTTGGCAGGTTTCGCATGTGGCGACGACGATGCCAAACTTGGTGGTGAAAACAACACCAAGAACATCAATAACGCTAACAACGTTAACAACGTTAATAACGGTGAAAACCGGGCTCCATCGATTGGCTCGGTCACGGTGGCACCAGCGTCGCCCAAAACCGATGAAGACGTGACTGCCGCTGCGAACGACGTCACGGACGCGGACGGCGACTCGGTCGAGCTGCGCTACGAGTGGTCCGTCAATGGAAGTGTGGTCGGGACGGAAGCGACGCTGTCGGCAGACAACTACGTGGCCGGTGATACAGTGCTGGCTCGCATCACGCCTTTTGATGGCATCGTTGAAGGCGCATCGGCCTCGGCGACGGTGGTTGTTCAGAACAGCCGCCCGGTCATCAATGGGGCGACTATCACCCCCAGCCAACCATCCGCCGCAGACCAGTTGAGCGTCAATATTGATGCGGATGACGCCGATGGGGACGAGTTGACCTATACCTATGTTTGGAAGGTCGACGGTGTCGAGGCGTCCACCTCCGCGACGTTCGACCCCGTCTTGCCGTCCGGCGCGATCACTGTGACCGTTGTCGCTTCCGATGGGATGCAGAGCTCGGACCCGTTCGAGACCGAGGCGATCGACGTCGTGAACTTTGCGCCACCTGTCCCAGGTGCGCCGACATTGGATGGGGATGCTGTCTGGATTCCAACCAGCATGACATGCACGGTGCCTGCCGTGGTCGATCCTGAAGGCGAGTCGGTGACTTACGAAGTGCGCTGGCTGAAGGATGGGATGGAGGTGAGCGTGGTTGATGCGCCAGGTGGGGTCGGCGTGCTCGACGTCACAGAAACCGGAGGCGTTTTCAGCTGCGAGGGGCGTGCGACGGATGCCTCGGGTTTCGTTTCCGAGTGGTCGGCACCAAGCACCAGTGTGGACCAGAATTGCGTCGAGGGCACGTTGACCTTGCCTGCTCGTGATTCAGTATCCATCGCCTCGAACGACATGACCTGGACCGACGAACTTCTACGTGCCTACGAGCTGCCGGGCGGCCAAAACACGGATATCGTCGGGTGGGTAGGCTTCTCGCTGAATGACGGCCCAGCCATCCGCGGAATCGTCTCCGCACGGCTCGAACTCTATGCGGTTTCGGTCTATCGGTCTGCGCAAATTGCGGTCATTCAATCGTCGTCGGAGTTGATTTCGCAATCCCCAACCAACATCAATCTGCCACGTGGTGCAGAGATCGCAGGTGCTCGTTCGCTGTCCGAAAACGCGTGGGCCATGTTCGACCTGGACATGGCGGCTTGGACCGAGCAGCCGACCGCGTCAGAGCCGAACTTCGTCGTTGGCGTCGACAACCTGCAGACCGCTTACTCGTTCGTGTATTTCAGTTCAGTGCAAAATACTGGCATGAATACGCCGCAGATTGTGCTGACGGTTTGTGAGTCGCCGTAGAAAGCCCTGAATCATCATCAAAGCTAAGACACGTGTGTTCACAAATGTATGGACATGCGAGTTGGTCGTGCATACAATTGTGATGACACTAGTTTGGGGGCTTGAGGACTTGCCGCTGTATCGGATCATAACAGGGTTTGACGCCGATGAGGCGCGACAGAAGATGTACTATGAACGACTTTGATTATCTGGAGTGGAGTCGCTCTACTTCTCCAGACCAGGAAGAGTGGAAGTCGGCCGTTGAGGCTCGCCGCGAGCGGATGAAAGCGGCTGCGCAGCCCAAGCAGAAGCTGTCGATTCGGCTGGATTCCGATGTTGTAGATGCCTTCAAGCAGCTGGCGGGCGACGGTAGCTATCAAGCATTGATAAACCGCGCACTTCACGAGTGGCTTGTTCAGGGGTCGATGGAACGTGTCTTACAACGCTACGCTTCGTCGGTGGCTCGTGGGGCGCAGGTTGCAGGTGAACTGTCGGGTGCGTTTCGAGCGCATCAGAAGGTCATGGCAGCTTCCCCATTCAACATCGCGCCAGAGCGGCAGGGCGAGCTTCACGAACTTCGAAAGCAGCTAGGACTCACGCTGGAATTTGATGACCAACGTAGTATTCGGGTGGACATCGAGGCCGCCGAGATTCGCGTCGGAATGCTCGCCGTTCAGCGGATCTGGGGGCACTGCGTTGGACTGTGGCGAATTGCCGAGGCGTTGAAGTCGGTGCCGATGGGAGCACCGCTCCCCTTGGAAGACGCTGGGGTGAAAGCGGGATTGGCGGCCCTTGAATGGGGAATGGGACTCTCGGATGACTCGTCCGCCTTGCCGATTCCTGTGGCGGAAACCGATGAGTTTGAGGTCTTCCTGGTTGCCCTTGGCTGGATTCTACTGCACGAGGTTGCGCATGTCAGACTCGAACACCAGCCCATCGCCAGCACCACCGATAGTATCAAGGAAGAGCAAGAGGCCGACCGCTGGGCGACTGAATGGGTGCTTTCAGATTGGCGTGACTATAGTGACGAACAACGGGTGTTCACGAAGCGAAGTATCGGCGTTGTCATTGCCCATACGTACATAGCCCATATCGAGCAGTTCGCGGCGAGTTTTGGGCCACGTACCCATCCGCCTGCGTTCGAACGATTGATGAATCTCGCACAGCCTTGGTTGGATGACCGTGACGGCGCAGGCGAACACGCCGAACCTGCGTTGTATTACGCAATCGCGGCGACTGTACTGCTTCTGGAACGCACTCACTCGGATTGGCCCAGAACCCAGCAGTTTGATTCGGCCGTGGACTGTCTAATCACGCTTTCGCAACACGTTCCCAGGTGACCTGGGGTGTGGCCAGAAACTGTCGAATTCAGTCGACGAAATCGTTAGCCTCGCGGAAACCGATTCGGGTCGCTAGACTAGGGTCATGAATGAATCTGAACTGGTTACCGGACCGGAACCTACGCCGCGCAAGTCGTCCAAGCTTTTCCTCGCGTTCACGGGCACGATAATCTTGGTCCTGGTGGCGTTTATCCTGGCACCAACGCCAACCTGTACGCCAACGGCCCTTGAGAAGCTTCTGGGCGTACCGCTTCCAGCGAAGTGTGAACGACTCTGCTGCATCGGATGTTATGAGCGGGATATTGTGTGGAACGTTGGCGAAACGGCCTGCAAAGGCACAGCGGATTGCCTGCAAAAGGCGGAAGCCGACTACACGTTGGCCTTGAAGTACAAGGCTGACCCCGACCAAACGCCCAAGCACAAGTTCACGACCTTCTACCACTTCTCGCGCGCCGAGCAGTACTTGCGGCAGTCAGGCGTGAAAGAGCAACCACCGCTATTTGTTGGACTCGACTCCGACCGGTCAGCGGTGAAGGGTGAGCTGGAAACGTTCTTCCATCAGAAACGTGTGGAGTACCACAACGCCGGCAAGCGCAAGCTCTACCCCAAAATGGTCGCTATCCTGGGCGAGGTCACCTCGGTCTTTTATCATCCGGGAGCGCGCGAGCATCAATGGGCGATGCAGATGGAGCATCGCCTCAAAGATGAAGGAACCTTCCCAGGCGTGGTTCCCAAAGCTGTCGAATGAACTCGACACTTCATGATGTGTCGAGTTCATTCGACAGTATTGAAATTGTCGAGTAGACTCGACAATATGCTAGAACACGACCAAATCCTCGACATCTCGGACCTGTGGTCTCAGCGCAACGAAGACTTGAGCGGCTTTGTTCAGCGCCGAGTCACGTTACCCAAAGAGTTGCAGTCGAACGTCTGCTTGGCGATCCAAGGCGTCAGGAGGTGCGGAAAGTCCACATTGATGCACCAGCTGATTCAGCAATATCGGCTGGAACCCAACCGCTGCGCGTTCTTGAATTTCGAAGATCCGCGCCTGGTAAATCACCTCAACACAGAACTGCTGACGTCCTTTGTTGACGCGTTTCGTGCCCGCCATCGGCGGGTAAAACGACTGTACTTCTTCTTGGACGAAATCCAATTGGTCCCGCAGTGGGAGAAGTGGATGCGGATGCAGCTGGATACCCCGAATGACAACTACTTCATTGTGACCGGGTCCAATGCGTCGATGCTTTCTGGTGAGCTATCCTCGGCGCTGACCGGACGTCATCTGAAGGTCGAGCTGATGCCGTTTTCATTTGCCGAGGCGAATGACCGCCAGTCGACCTCGCTGGAAGACTACCTTCGGTTCGGCGGCTTTCCGGACCCATCCGTCAGTCCCGATGGAGACCTGCTGCTCCAGCAGTACTTTTTGGACATCGTCGAGCGTGATGTGAGGGAGCGCGTCGGCGCAACGTCCGCGATTGCGGTGCGCCAAGTGGCACAAATGGTCTACGAGTCCGCCGGTTCAGAACTCAGCCTGCGACGCATCGCGGGTGCTGTGGGTTTGGCCGTAGAAACCGCTCAGTCCTATGTCGAGGGATGCAAATCCGCGTACCTGTTTTTTGAATGCCCATACTTTGCATTCAACGAACGAAAGCGCGCCTCACGAAACAAGAAATACTATCCGGTCGACACGGCACTTCGGCGAGTGAATGTTACCCCGACCGGCGCAGATCTAGGCAAGGCATTGGAGTGCGCGGTGTTCCTCGCCCTTCGTCAGCGGCACAACGAGGTCTACTATTGGCGAGGCAAGGGGGAGGTCGATTTTGTTGTCAGGGAAGGCAATCGAGTCTTCCCATTTCAGGTCACCTGGCACGAGCCCACGGAGCGGCATCATGATGCGCTCGATGAGTTCTATGAGGCGTTCCCCACCTCGGAAGAGGCGACATTTGTTACTGTCGATACGTTCAACGAGATCTTGAATCTGTGAGACTGACGGTGGCTGCACGATTTAGCACATTGCGCATGCGCCGAAGGTAGTTTTGACGCTCCTCTACGTGGTCTGGATTTGCGGTGTGCCACCAATGTGCGACTAACCCGAGTTCGTGAAGGTGAACCGCAGTCGCCTCGAGTTCTTCTGGTGGATCTGAAGTGTTGTAGGCGTCCAACAGCAGCTGAAGTCCGTTGGCTTGACCAAAGGGTTTGCCGGTGGCCCGTGTCACGATCGCCAAATCAAACGCAGGGTCGCCCAGCAGCGCCGTCTCCCAGTCGACCAAACCAAACCGATGGCTGTTGAGGACGTCATAATGGATGTTCTGACCCAGCAAATCCGAATGAAGCAGACGCGCGGGTGTAGCGGGCGGGAGGTGTTCGCAGGCCCATTGGTAGGCGTCGCGCGCAATGGGGTCATCGATGGACGTCAGCGAAGCAATGCAGCTTTCAGCGTGTGCTCGACGGGTCTCGAAGCCCTCCAGAATGGACGTCAATCGCTGCGTCGAAACACAATGAACCGCAGCGGCCAACTCACCCACGATATCCCAGGGCTTGAGTCCTTTCGACGATTTGAAATCAACACAGAATCCAGGGATATGTGTCTGGATGACGACCGAGGTTTCATGATCGAACCGAACGATGTCGGCCGTATCAAATGGAAGCTCGAGTGTCGAAAGGTGGCGCAATAATGCGGTCTCGCGACGGACACAATCCGGGTAGTTTTCGGGCGCATCTTTGTTGGGTACGAGCGCAACATATGGCGTTTCTTGGTCCTCTGGTCCGACCCAAGACAGATAGGCTTTTCGCGAGAGCCCGCTTCCAATGACCTTGCTGAAGCCAATCGGTTGATCTGGGAACGTTTCGGTGAAGGCCGCGACAGCGGTTCGCCATCGTGGGTCTTTTCGTCCCTTTCGTGCCATGGTCAAGCGAGACTCTATTACTTGATTAAACTAGTCATGTCGCCCGTCGCTTCGTGCCAAAAAACGAACCAAACAGGAGTGCAACAGTAACCACCCTTGAAAATTCAGACGAGCTTGCACGTTCCCGACGTTCAACAATGCCGCCTTCTTCACTGAACAGATTTGGGTCAGGTCGGCCAGCATTATGGTCTTACCATCTTGGTCGTTCCAGGCCGGCACGAGGAACTGTCGGACGGTCTGATATCGGTTGATTGCGGGAAGCCGATTCTTTACTTCTTCGATCGGAAACGAGATGATCGGAACAATGCCAGTATTTGGCACTTGTTGCTCGTTTCGGGCGAGGTCGCATGTGTTGCCCACTACTAGCCACAAATTGGTGGCATTGACCGCCGTCGCTTGACCATCTGCATTGATGAAGGGGAGCTTCGATTGCATCGAGACGATGTCGCCCTGAAAGACGCTGCCTTGCACCAGTCCAAACATCCATCGTCCGGGGCCATCTTCGCTGAGTTTTTTGATGGTTTCCTCGAGCTCCTCCTCGTCATAGACGGGAGGCCATCGATCTTCGAGCGCCAATGGACCCCCTATAACGGCTCTTCCTCAAGTTTAGCGAAGTACTGCGTCATTAGAAGGTCCATATCCGCGCTTGCTTCTTCGTCGACCTCAATCTTCGCAACAGAATCAACATAACTAGTCGTTTCGCGAATCCAATGGGATTCGATAGACAAGACTCCACCGGTGGCCTCCAACTCCGTTGGAACCAGAACCAAACGAGTCGGAGCCAGAGTTTCATTCGTCGAGAACGAAAAATCATTTTCATCAAGGAGACTCATTTTGCATCCACTCTAGAAGTTTTGGGCCAGCCATCGCATAGAACAACGAAAATATATCTTGTGAAAAACTCTCAATCACGTCGGGCGTTTCTTCAGGTGAAACAGCGAACTCATGATACCTGTCTAGGTCGATGCGATACTTGTTCTGCTCAACGATTCCGTGACGAACCACCATGTTCCCATCCGCCATCTGTGCATCTATCTCGGTCAGAAAATGTGCGTTTTCCAAGTCCAAATCGAACTCAGAAGGTAAAAACCTTGAATTCACGATTTTCTTCCAATCGATTGGCGAATCATGCATGTCGCCCAATTGGTTGCGGTCGATCATGTTAATATAACGCAGCCCAAAGCGTGTCCCGATAAGTTCGACACTCGCTGAAACGCTGTCAGCGACAAGATTGAACACCCTCGCGAACTTATGATGTGACTCGTGGCGATTGCACAATACGATAAGGCTATCCATTCGCAACGCAATGCGCCAATCGTTTTGCGTATCACGGAACACAAACTGTGGATGTTCCTGAACCGTGGCATTGCCTGCGGTATCAAAAATCACATGGCGATGCACACCTTCTGAAAATCGGGGAAACGTCGCACGAATCTGTTCTTGGATGTCAGGAATACAATCCCGTAGCTTCAGAACTGGGTGAAAGCTCAGTTGTCCAACAACGGAATCCAATGGATTTCGAGTAAATTGTTGGTGTTCCACATGTTGTATTCGCCACGTCATCGACGTACCTCGAGTTCAGACGAACATGATCCGGCTGAAGTTTACAAATGTCAAACGAGTCGCCAGTTTCCTTCCGTGGCGCAAATGGCGAAGGTCCCACACAATTGGCGCCAGGAGCGTTGTTCTCTCAACATTCGAGCTCGTACTTCGGATAAAGGACATCGAGGTCCAGAATGCGGCCATAGGTCACGAACCGAATGATGACCCAATCGAACCGAGCGAATTCGCCGTTTCGCCGGTCCTCAACCGCCGCGAGCGCTGACTCAAATGAACACGGATGGTCGTCGGGTAGGTACTCCAGAATCGCTTCAGCGGTGCGTTGTGTGGCGGAAGGGTCTGCCCAAGAATTCCAGCCGAGCGCGCCTGCGAATATCTCCTGGTCAGTGTAATGAGGGTTCGGGACGCGGTCGCTTCGAATGAATTGCATGTACCGGTTAAAGACTACGTGCGGTTGTTCTTCCCTTGCCTGGTTTGCGGCCTCTTCGCGCTCGCTCAACAAGGGCGCGCCCAAAACTCGATCCACTTCGTTACGAGCGAACACGCCTACGGAAAGGTGCGGTGTTTCATTCATCATCAAGGTCACCGTATCCAATCGCCCGTCTTGAAGATGCCAACCCAACCCTGCGCAATGGTGGCGAACCGCCTCGTGCTGGCCGTTGATGATGCCCATGAGTTGTCGGTTTGAGTTCTGAGAAACCGATGCATTCGCAAGCCCGTGGACTTCAGCAGTGACCTGGGCATCTGATACCCCGAGCCCCTGCAATTCTTCGCGCAACGATTCAGCGAGCCGCTCGCGCAGTGTTTCAACGGGTTGGAGTTGGGCGAGTGCGAACAACTTGGTTTCGTCGTTCACGGCGACGACGATATCGACAACATCCTCGACATAGGTTGCCGACCACGTGGTCAGCTTCGCTTGCGGGGATGCTTCGGTGTTGAGCGATTTGGGTAGCAGCTTGAGCAGCTTTCCCGAGCAGTGGAGTTCAGTCAAAGTGTCTAGATTGTGACTGGAATATCTAGGTCCGACGGACGAACCGCAAACGACTCTTCGGTTTCCTTCGCTCGCTTCTGCCCTCGTTCGGCCGCTTGGGTTAGTGCGGTATCGCCTTCATCGGTTCCGAGCCATTTCGTGAAACGTGAAATCGCTTCTTCGAATTGGTCTTCGCTCATCGAGAGGAAATCTAGTTTTGTGTCTTGGTCCGTCATAACTAACCTCGGACGCCAATCTCGCTCGCCAACCATATGCGCGACAAGCCTAAAGTTACAACCGTCCTAGTTAAATCGACTGAACTCTTCTTCGGACTTCATAGTCAGTAGACCACTGGCTACAGTTGACAACCTCCTACATTTGGTTAGTTTACTCTCAGGTGGCGTGATGAACGCACCAACACATATAGAGGCTGCCGGCGAGTGTACCTTCGGGTCCTCGCCCGCGGCCTCACCCACTCTGGGACATCTGAAATGTGGCTGGGGTACGGGGCTAATTCGATTTTGTTGTTTGGGGCTAACCTGCAGCTGTCTTCGCCTGCTGATAAAACCACGCAGGCATCGGTCGCTCCAACTCCCACACAATCTGCATCGGCCGCTCCGACTGGTGCCTCACATACCGAGCCTTGCCCAGACACAAGTACGGCTGGGTTAGCCCACCCACGGTCTTATGCTGACGCACGAACAACACCACGTTTGTGCCCATAGACTCGTGGTTGATGTACCGCTGCCCCGTCGGTGACTTGACCGACGTGCCGGGTTGCGTTTCCCAGTGGAACAGGTCTTCAGAAATTGGGTAGTCATCGAACAGGTGTTGCGGTGCGTACTCGTCAGGGCTCTTGTGCAGCGTGATGAAGAAGAGGTCGGTCTGGGAAGCCTCGTCCCAGACTACACCTTCGCGCGGCGCCCAAAGTGAGCCATTTTTAACTATGCCAAAAGCCGCCATTATCTCGGTCAGGCTATATGTGCCGTGAACGTTGAGCGGAACGTTCGGGATGCCTAGGTCGTGGGTCAGGTTGCGCATATTGTCGGTCAAGACGCCCATCATTTCGTGTAGCTCTTGCCGGACGGATTGGTGTTCCCAAAGCTCGCGAAGTGCCGCGGGCATTGAGGAAACCTCTAATGTCCGGTCCGCGACCGAGCCCAACAGCATCAGCTGTTTGCGTCCCTCGAGGGTATCGACATCTGCTGCCGCTGGAGGCGTGTCGTTCCCCAACCACTGTCGCCAGGTGTTCAAGCGGTCCCAGTCGTCAACATGGGCGACGCCCGCCATTGCACGAAGGTAGCTGTCTTCGCCATCCTTAGCTTCCGGCCAGTCCAAGTCAGCGCGTCGCCGAATGTCTGACCAACTGCGGCCGCGACGGTTGTACAATTCGGCCAAGCGCAAGCCCATCGCGTCCAAGTAGGTCTGCAGGTCAACATCGCCTTCGCGAGCCGCAAGCGATTGCAGCTCTTTCGCGAACCGCCCGATGTTCGAGGCGACCGACTGCTTGATATTGCGCAGCACGTGCTCCTGCGCCTGCTTCTCTAATACGATGTCGCAACCCGGAGGCAAGGTGGGGAACGCGTGCTCAATAGCGTCGGTGACCTGCGCGGTCGTCCCACCCAACATCGCCTTGAACTTGTGGTCGTACCGGTACTTCTTGCTGGCGTTACCGATGAAGTCCAACACCGTCAGGTGCGACTTACCCTTCGCGTGCCGCAGTCCTCGCCCAAGCTGCTGTAGGAAGACGATTGAGCTCGACGTCGGGCGCAGGAACAACACGTGATCGATGACGGGGATGTCGACGCCCTCGTTGAACAAGTCCACCGCAAAAATGCAGCGCAAGTCGCCGGATTTTAGCTTTTGGATGGCTTGGCCTCTATCCATAAACGGAGCCTTGATTTGTCCGTTTAGCATTGGGGGCGATCCGGCGACCGCGACCGAGCTCAGCCCCGCTTTGTTGAACGCATTGGCCATCAGCTCGGCGTGTTTTAGGCCGACGCAGAACCCGATGGCACGCATCTGGGCGGGGTCGTCCGCGTAGTCGTTCACCGCACTCAGTATGCGCTTCGCGCGCATCGAGTCACCCGTAATCACCGATTCCAACTCGCCTTTGTCGTACTGCCCGCGGGTGAACGAGACGGCGGAAAGGTCGGTGGTATCGGCGACTCCGTAGTATTGAAACGGCACCAATAGCTGGCGGTCCAAGGCGTCCCACAAACGAATCTCGGACGTGATGCGACCGTCGAACCATTCCAGAACGCTCTTGCCATCCGTCCGTTCTGGGGTCGCGGTCAGGCCCAACAAAAACTGCGGTTTGACGTGGTGCAACAGACGCTCGTACGTGGGGGCGCGGGAGTGGTGGAACTCGTCCACAATCACAACGTCGTAAGCGTCGGGTGCCAGGTCGGCGAGTCGGTCTTCGTGCAGTGAAAACACGGAAGCAAACACGTGCTCACCGCTATCCGGTTTAAGGTCGCCGGTGAGCTGCTCGCCAAAACTCCCGTCCTTCATGACGGCGCGAAACGTGTTCTGAGACTGCTGCAGAATCTCCTTGCGATGGGCCACGAACAACAACGTCAGTCGCCGGCCGGCATCATCACATAATCGTTTATAGTCCAACGCGGCCACCACGGTTTTACCCGTACCCGTCGCGGCGACCACAAGGTTGCGATTCAACCCGCCTTGGCGAACGGCGGCGAGCTCGTCCAGGATTTGTCGCTGGTGCGGGTAGGGCCGAACGTCCAATGCCGTGACCAACGTATCGCGCTGGTTTTGCGTGCTGACCGCGTCCTTGAACCGCTTGCCGTCACGCTCGGGGCAATACGGCTCAAAGTCAGAATCCGACCAGTACTGGTCGAACGAGCTTTGGAAGCGCCGCAGGATATGCGGGTTATCGATGTTCGAGACGCGCACGTTCCACTCCAACCCGTCAAAGAGCGCCGCGTGCGACAGGTTCGAGCTACCCACGTAACACGTCGAAAACCCGGTCTCGCGATGGAACAGCCACGCCTTGGCGTGCAGGCGAGTCGTCTGGTTGTTGTAGCTGACCTGCACCTGTGCGCCACGCTCAACCAGGGCGTCCAGGGCGCGTTTCTCGGTCGCGCCCATGTACGTCGTCGTGATGACGCGCAGGCCGCCCGGTGAGCGCGCCAGGAACGCCTCAAGTTGTTTGAGCAAAGGCTTTAGCCCGCTCATGCGCAGGAACGCACAAAGCAGGTCAACGCGGTCTGCCGACGCGAGCTCCTTGCGGACCTCGTGACCCATCCGCATGTCTTGCGGCCCATTGACCAGAAGGTCGCTGTCGATGAGCGCGATGGCCGGCCGCTCGGTCTGTGTGTCTTGGCCCAGTGTGGTGTTCGGGTCAGCGACCTCCAGCAGCAAAGAAAGCGGGTCGACCAACTTGTCGCCATCCTGGATGCCCGACTTCGGCGCGTTGTATTGCAGGACACGCAGCAACTCGTTCACCAACGCGACCTGCGCCTGGGCACCGTCCTTGCCCCGGCCCGCCGTCTTGAGCGCCGTCTCTACCAGTGGTTGAAGGTACCGAGCCAACCGGTTGCTGGCGTCCTCGGGCTTGAGCATCTTGATATGCTCAACCAGCTGGGACGCATCCAGCTCTTCACGCAACTCGCCGCTGATTGGGAGATCGTACAGGCCGGTTGTGAGTTTGTTGCGCGCCAACTCTTACGTTCCGCCGCAAAAGCGAGGTTCGTTTTGTCCACAAGAGTTGTTGGAAGGGCATTGGTCACCGCCATCGCACAAGTACGTGCATCGCATTTGGAAGTTGATCTCTCGGCAAATTCCATCGCCAATTCCGTCTGCTCCGCAATCAGAGTCCTGTGCACAGATTGTAACACCTGAGTCCAGATCCAAGACGGCCGAGCACGTGGTCAATGACGGAACTACCCCACAGTAGTCATCAAGAATACCGTTGACCGACTCAACTTGGCTCAGAACGTTGCTGTAAGGTGTGCTGCAAGGCATCATGTTCACGCGTCGAAGGCAGTAACTTTCGTGGGCATTACCTTGGAAGTCAGTAGGCACACAAAGGTAATTGTCGACACACTCACCATCCGCCTCACACGGCGTGCAGTTCGTCACCGTTCCTGCTTCCGTGTCACCACACGTGTTGTCCGGCAAACAAGCCGAATCGACACCACCAATGCCCTTGCCTTCGCAGTCAACGGCTTCCGTGGCCACACGACACTCAACACACGTCCCACTCTCACACAGCTTTGTGTCTTCCAGATGCGCGCAATCCGCGTCCATCACACACGCACCACAGCTGCCACCGGTGCAAAGAGATTCGGTGACTTCCTGGCAGTCATCATTGCCTCGACAAGCAACGCACACTGGCTCGGCGCCACTCAGGTCGCAGTAGGGCGCAGTTGCATCGCAACCATCTCCATCTTGCAGGCAAGCGACGCACTCATTGGTTGTGGTATCGCATGCGCCAGTGTCGCAATCCGTGTTCGCCAAACAATCCACACATGAGCCACTTTGCTCGTCACACACCTGGCCGCCAGTACACGCCGGGTCGCAACCACCGTTGTTCACGTTGTTGCTATTGTTGGAGTTGTTCGAGTTGTTGAGGTTGTTCGTGTTGTTCTGATTATTCGGTTCGCAATACGGCGAGCCCTCGTAACAACACTCGGCGGGCGGGTTGTCCTGCTCGCATTCAGTGTGCTCGTTTCGTCCGATACATCCGGCCAAAAGCATGGCCAACATTACCAACAATAAAGCTCTCATTTTCGCCCCATTAGCTTTGGGTGGGTTCAAAGTATGAACTGTTTGTACCCGAGACCCAAATGCATGGGAAGGAACATTAGTTCGTAAGCAGCGCGCCTAGTCCGGCCCCAAACATCGACAATACAACTCCCACGACTAAGAACACCGCGGTGAGTATCAATGTAGCTGGAATCGAGGCGATGGCGAGCTTGATAAGCAGTACCACCCAGTCAAAGAACGGCACGTCGATGCCGGTAATCACTACACGTTGTTTTGGTTCAGAAGCCATAAATCCTCCATTGGTTGAGGATTCAATGTAGCGATGCGTGCGGCACGTTTTGTGCCGCGATAGCAGGTTGTTCCCCGCGATGGACGGCTACTGCGCATGGAAATACAGTGGTCTCAACAGCGTTTCGGAGCGGATCTACACATGGACCCAACGTTCATTGAATAGTTTGTTGAGCTGCGACTTGCACTGTTTCCTCTATTGGAAGCCGAAGGGTTTCCGCGATCCGGGAACGTGCGATATCAGGACGAAGACTGGACCTGCTACAGGCATGGTATTGGACGTGCGCTAACCAGTCCGCAAGGCGTCATCGTAGATTTCGAGGATATCTCCCAGCCCTCGCATGAGTTTAACTCGTGGGAGTTTTGGCAGTTTGTATCCTCGATGGGACGGACCGGTGACAAGTTCATCCGCCGTCAAGTAGGCATGCACGACGCCGGCGGCTCGGAGCGCGTCGACGCCTACTTGGAGGGACTTGTAGAGGACGGCTATCTGCAACAGGTTGGAAGACAGTTCTCCATCGCTGAACCGGGCAAGATGTAATTGAACAAGATACCGATTACCGAAAACCAAGAACCAAGAACCAAGAACCATCCGGCACGTTTCATGCCGCAACCCCGTTTTCCAAGTTCCCCCGTAGACGCACCAACCCGCCACCCGTTAAGGTGTGAGCAGTTCAACCCCACGAGTACTGGATGGAACAACCCTGCCCATTTTGCGCAGACATGGACGGACGCATCGTCTTTCAGAACGAGCTCGTCTTCGCCATTCGCGACGGCTACCCCGTCAGCACGGGGCACACTCTGATCATACCCAAGCGGCACGTCGCCACCTGGTTCGACGCCAAGTCTTGGGAGCAGCAGGCCATCTTTGAAGCCATCGAGCACCTGAAGTCGGCCCTCGACCAAGAGTACTCGCCGGACGGCTACAATATCGGAATCAATGCGGGCGAAGCGGCGGGGCAGACCGTGATGCACCTGCATGTGCATCTGATTCCGCGGTTCGAGGGCGATATGAATGACCCTCGGGGTGGGGTGCGTGGTGTGATTCCCGAGAAGCAGAAGTACTGATGGACGATAGTTCGGTAATAAGCTTGCAACGATGGTGATTGGTTTCTTCGACCGCGGGTCTGCCGCGTTCAAGTACGCTGCGTTTCTATCCCCGCTGAACTGCGTACAGTCTGGTGTTTCTATCCGCAATGGCTACGAAATTGTTAAGTCCCAGACGGTTAACACATGAAATCATGAATATTTGTTGGACGTGCTCCGCCTGAATTGTGCCGGCAGCGAAGTTCAAGCGTTTCTTGGATTTCCGTGCGCGTTGACGTGTTTGGCTGCCAAGAGCTACTTTGACTTGAAACTCAAATTCGGACGGAAGCAGTATGATCTTCAAATACCAAGCGATTCGCACAAAGCAGACAGAAACGGGTAGCTATCTGATTTTGTTCTCTGCGCCAGCTACCCAGATAAATGAGTGGGCAGGAGTGCCCCAAAAGACTATTTGGGGTGATGGGAACGAAACTGTTGGATTTCAGCGGAGCGAAAACCCCAAAAGAAGAGACGATCTGGTATCGTTCTTCTCGGACGACAACAACATCATTCAGAATCCACTACTCTGTGCAACACGCGACTTTGGTGCTTCCGTTGCTTTCACACCTACTTCCTCTGAAGAGTCAAAGGTGCAACACGGCACATTGACAATTGAAATGGAGAGCGAAGAACGAGACCTCTTGACCGCCTTGAAAGAGCTTCGCGCGCAGCTTGAGAGTCGTGTGCCTGAACTGCGGGAAGCGCAAATCCCGCCAGAGCTAATGCTGAAACTCAAGCAGGAATCAGACGAGTTTTCTGAAGTAGAATCAACTGAGGAAGACGAGCACCAAGGGGACTCGCTACCTGAGTTCACTGACGAATCACACATATTCGACTTCTGGCGGCAGGTGGCCGCGCGGGTCAAAGTTTTGGAGGAGCTCAACGATTATGAAGCCTCAGTCTTTCAAGGCTTTTCGCTTGACTCTGTGGAGTCCTTCTTGAAGCCGCTGGTTTTGGTTGACGGTCAACATCGCCTTAGCGGAGCGATTCAAGCAACAGAAGCAAAGCTGGGTGAAGATGAGTTGATTCAGGAGTCCGTAAATAGGATTTCTGCTGGGGAGGACCCAGATGATATCTACGCAGACCAAGCCAATCGAGTGGCGCGGCACCTTCCCGTATCTCTGTTGATGACCGATGATCCTGCAGAACACGTCTTTCAGTTTGTGGTTGTGAATCAGAAAGCCCAGGCGATTGACAAGGCGTTGCTCGGCACCATCGTTTCAACAAGTCTTTCAAACGAGGAGTTGAAAGGGGTGTCTGAGCGTCTAATCAACTCGGGCATTCAACTAGACGACTATCAGGCCGCCACTTATGTCGTGCGAAACCCAGAGAGTCCTTTTAGGGACCTTGTTGATCGTGGCTTTGGCAATTCTGGCGATTTGCTTAAATGGGGAGTGTTGTTGGCTCTGGTGAACTCGTTCCGTCATCTGTCTGGTGCGAAGCTCTATCACCAGAGCAAACGAGGCCATGACTTCGCTGCTGTTTGGCGCCAGAACTGGCTTAGTGAGTCGGCAATCGTCGATGGGTTTGAAGAACTTGGATTCGATTCGGCATATGGATATTGGTCTTCAAGAAACGGACCGTGGCGAGATTGTTTCATGCGGTTTTGGTCGCGTGTTCGCGATCTGGCTGCGAACACCACCAGTCCGGATGCCCGAAACTATTGGGGCAAGCCCAGTCATTCGAACCTGTTTAACAAAGTATCGTTGAATATTCTCCTGGCGGACTTCTTTTGCTACATGTTCACGAAAGACAAGACTATTTCTTCGGTCGAGGCTATTGACGGGCTAGTTGATGGCTGGCTGGGGGGCACCAAACCTCAAGACTACTTCGGAAGGGATTGGGATTTGGCAAACACTAAGAAGGATTCGCCAGGGACCAGAAAGCAATGGTCAGACCTTTGGCATTCTTATCGTACCGTACCTAATCAGAAGCTCCCCAAGTACACTGAGTTTCGGAAACCTTATAATGAGCAATAGCGTTGGTACATATCGACACGCTCCAACACTACTTCGAGATCGCATTTGATTACCTCGATGCTGGTCACCTTGACTCTAGTTCTCACCGCTTCGCACAACTCAAGGATCCAGATCTGCTCTTTTTGGGCCATGACACAATGCTTGTTTCGGACGTGAAGGCCATTTGGGTTGAATGGTTTGTGCATTCAATCCTTGATTTGAAAAGGGTGAACCAAGGCCGGGTTTCTGGCCCGCATCTCGCCAAGCAGGTGATGGATGGTTTGGAGATTCTCACACCAGGTATCTCCGATAACAGAAGAGAGGAGTTATCTAAGGTTCTGGTGCCACTGATCTTGCAGCGACGACGAAGTGAAACTCGTCGTGTGAGCTATTCTCTGCAAGAGAAACGCTCCCTGCTCATCAACTCGGGCAAGCCCGCTCGTTGTTGGATTTGTGGTGTCCCGTTTCCGGAGTGGGCGAAAGACAAGTTTCTAAGGCGCGAACACGAGGCCAAACTGCCCAAATTCGGAGATGTTTTCTTACGACGTGGATTGAAACCTCGGGACCTCGAAGTTGAGATTGAACATCGAGTGCCTTTCTCCGCTGGAGGGACAAACAGTATTGAGAATTTGGCTTTGTCCTGTGGGTGGTGTAACACGGGAAAAGGGGACCGAAAGACCATTTACGACCCGTCAAAAACTCTGATGAGTGTTTATCACCCAATGATCGGCACCTTTCTGGCCCCGTGTCGATTCTGGATTGTCCGAACACTGACGTTTTCCAGTGGATGCGTAACATGTGGAGCAACCACCAGCGAGCATGAGCTTTCGGTGTACATCAGGAATTCAGGCGGTGTCCCTGTACCTCCGAACCTTGCAACATACTGTCGCGAGCACCATCCCCTCAAAGAGGCCAGTGTCTTGAGTTTGGATGGATTCGAGCAACGAAGACTCAACACATAGTCTGCTGACAGTTATTGCCTGTTGTTCGCTCACGTGTTGTGATTGCTTTCGCTGAGTAACTGGTGTCCACGAACCTCCAAGCGAGCGTTCCGCAGGGCTGTCGACCAGCCATTCACGGTGCCAATACTAGTTGAATCCCCGTACAGTCCTGCGTTGACCTCGCTCTTTGTTAGCTCAACAAACTGTTCGAAATTTGGGTAGTCAGATGCAACGAACAGCTCCTTACGATGCAGGATCGGCGGATTTCTTCTTTCCGAATAATCAGTGTATTCAGTTTCAAGTCTTCCGAGCGCGACCCTGATTGACTTTGTGAGCAACGGATGACCGACCTCGTCGAACTCAGGATAGAAAAGGTAGGATACTGAGGGTGTTCGGCGGCTGAATTTCACCAACGTTGCCCCATCAACCTTGCCGATGTAACGACTACTGAGTGCTTCAACCAAACGCAGTACCAGCGGCAGTGACGAAACGTAATCCGCGTGAACATAGAGTGCATCTGGCATCAGTTTGCCAATGTCGGACGCCCGGCACGCAGAGGGAATCGTTCCCTCCTCGCCCAGACCGAATAAGATGAACTCGGCGAATTGGTTCGCTTTCTTCAGGCTACCAAAGAAGGTCTTGATATCGCCTTGAATATGGATTGGTAGGCTAGACAATTTGTGGCGCTTGTATTGGAAGCGCGCCATCGCAAGGAACAGTAGCAAATCGTCTTCTCGGATTTCTCGAATTCGGTCAGCATCGTCGCCAATCAATGCCGCAACGAAACGCTCCGCTCGTTTCATGCCGCCCAAAGCCTGCACATGATCGGAATAATCAGCGTCGAGTTCGGATTTGCGTATGAAACGACCACGTTCATGATAGAACTCAAGCAGGGGTTCTAGGGAATCTCTTAGGCCTAACTGCTCTTCTTCACTTGGTTGATTCCGACGAGCCGCGATCCTTCTGCGGAAACGGTGCGCTGCGAACAAATTTCCAAGTTGTTTATCTCGGAAAACCATGAACACACCCAAGGCAACGGGTTGCGCCTCCTCGCCCAGGACTTCCTCGATGTAGGCCTTCAATTCGGACTGTGTGTAGTACTTCTGAAAGGTGCCTGATCCTGTCAGTATTCCGTCAGAATAAGGAATCTGATACTTCCCGTTCTGGTCTACTGTCACTTGCGCAGAAACAATCAATGCTCTTTCGGCAAGTGTCCAAGCCTCCCTGAGTGCGACTCGACGTTCAGCCCGGTCCTCGATGACGTTCAAAACATATGTAATTGCGACAAAGTCAGCTTCCGACTTGTCGTTGTCGGGAGCATAATACGGGTCCCAACCCTCAGCTTGAAAACCTCGTTCCGTTAGGAGCGCAACGTCCTCGCCGCGCCCGCACCCGTAATCAAAAAAGGTCGCACTCGAGTCGAAGATGCCCGAGCCCAACAACAATCGCGCAGGTCTGGATAGGTCGTGCCGAGTGATCGCGGTCTTATATCTTGCTGTTGCCATCGTCACCCGACTACGACGCTCATTAGTCCGCTGATATCGGTTATCTCGCGATCACCAAAGAAATATCCGATTCCTCGATGCAGGTGGAGCTTGAACTGCAACTCCAATACTTCATCGGTGAGCTCAAACCCATCCCGTAGACACCGCTCGCGCAGCAACGCGTCGTAAATCTCGTGGTAGGTTCCACCGAATGTTCTCCACGTCATTTCGATTGGGCTATCGAGTTTGATGTTCGCATCCGGCGGAATGGACTCCTCAGCCAGCGACATACAAAAAGCCCAACGGCACAGGGTGTTCCAGTTCTGAATACCGGTTTTCGCCTTGAGCCTAATCAGCTTGTCGCGACCACTTTTGGACACTCTCACGTTATCAATTGGCATCGTTGCCTCCGAAGTATCCCGACTCAACTGTCGTCGACTTGCTGGCGTTGTCGTACTGCAACTGCCACTCCCGACCCACCCAAGGACTCAGCGCAGAGTAATAATCGCCAACAATCTCCTCGTCTGTCGAAAGAAGCACGACTTGATGGCTTGCCATTGGGAAGTAACGATTCACCAAGTAATCTCGATGAACCGAGTCCAGCCGCCCCATAGGGGTATCAATCACCGTTGGCAGTCCCTTACCTGAGGCTCTTGCAAGTCCCCACAGTATCGAAACAGCCAAAAGTTGTCGCTCCCCAGCCGAAAAACGTTCCGGCGGCAGCTCAGCTCCAGCATTGTCAAAAAGTGTCAGTTTATAGGTCTGTGGGTCTATCTCCAGACGAGAAACAAGCTCATCCTTTCGAAGCAGCGAACGGAAACTCTGCAGCACCAAATCCGCAATACGTGTTGTATGTCGGGAGACCACCGCGGTTCTGAAGTCGCGCAGGGTTTCCTTGGCTTTCTCCGCGTGCCTAACAACTCGCTTGTCCGCCTCTCGGTCAAAGTCTCGCGCAACTTGACGTTCAATGACGCGCGTCAGTTTCGCTTTCGTCTCTTCTAGTTTTTGATGAGCCGATTCGAGTTGCTCGTCGAGGGCGTCCGCACGTCTTTGCGTCGTCTCTAGGGCAACTGAGACCTCTTCTCGTTGCTTCACTAAATTTGCGAGTGTGTCTTTATCCGGAACAGCGGCAAGCTGACGATCTATTGCTTCGATTTCCGCGACGATATCTTGGTTCTCTCTCACCATCTGGCCCGATAGTGAACGGCATTCTTCCAATCCGGAATTCAGCAACTGGTTCAACTGGCCGGAGCCCTCCACAGAGAGATTCAAGTGGACGGGTTTTTCAGAGGCGGTTTGTAGCTCCGCTCGGTCGGTCTCCAACCAAGTCTTGACTTCGCAGGTCAATTCATCGGCCCCTTTTTTGTCGAGGAAGGCGAGTAATGCCTCGTCGCGTCCAAGCAATTCGGAGTTAAGCACCTTAGCTCGTTTTGTTTTTGTTTCTTCTTCAACCCGCTGCGAGATGTCCGCTAACAAGCCGTTCAGTAACAACAACGGCGCAGCCCCGGCTGCTTGCATCCGAAGGCGCTCCCGAGAATCTGACAGCCTGCTCAGCAGAGCTGTCCGGTGGGCCTCCATTTGCACTCTTGCTTCGTAGCTTTCACCGCCTTGGGCTTTGTATTCAGAGTCGAGCTCTTTGAATCGTCTCTGCAGGCGGTCAAGGTCGCTGACGACTTCGCCCTTCTGGAGGGTGATGTGGTCGCATTCCTTCTCGAGCCGAGCGACATCTTCCTTGTGTTCTTGAATCTCTGCTTGGTCGTTTGCTCCGGCTTCGTCGGTAAGTTTCCGTCGTCTGAGAACCGTGAGGTCTGTGACAAGTTGGTCCACGATGTCGACGCCAAGCAAACTTTGCACTGCAGTTGATAGGACTTCTCGTGAACGTTCTGGGTCGGCCAATCGTTCGAGTTTCTCACCATCGAAAAGGAACAAACCCGCCACGCCTTTGGGCACGATGCCCTCTATCACTTCATCCCATGATTGGGTCATGAATTCATCGTGTTCGCCATCGCGAATGACTGCCACGTTCTCAGTGATCGAACTTCCGTTCTCGTACCAAGCACGTTTCACACGTACCTGTTGTACCTCGCCATCCAACACTCGGCTGAAAGCCAACTCAACTGCAGCTCCCTCGGAACGCGGTACCCTCCTGTTGATGCTTTCGCGCAGGAACGAATCATACCCGCCACTGGTCCAGCTCGAGCACTGGGCTCGACGTCCGTATAAGGCGAGTTGGATGGCATCTAAGAAGGTGGTTTTCCCACCACCGTTTAGTCCGCCCACAAGCACGACGGGTTTATCAGGTGTCGGAGGGGTAAGTTCAATAACTTGGCGACCCAAGTAGGCGCCAAAGTTGTGGAGCACTAACTCGTCGAAGATCATTGGTCACCCCCAATCAATGAGAGTTGATAGTCGCCCTCTTTGGCCGCTTCCATGGCGTCTCTTCGTTTGGTTGCGCGATCGATCGCGTCGTCTTCATTTTCGTAGAAGGCTTTCTTTATTTCCTTCTCTAACGCATCAAACAGACCTGCCCGGCGCGTCATCAGTCGGTAGCGACGCTCAACGTCGAGCATGCCTCGTACCAACTCATAGTGAAGCCTATCTTCCCCACAAATTTCGGCGAGCAGGGCTAAGTCCTCTTCGGTGAATGAAGTGGTGTCGTCGTAGCGTTCGTCAGGGAATGGCTCGCCGGTTACTCGCTCAAAGATCTTCGGCAGAAGATCCTCCATCTCATGCTTTTCGGTTAACCAGAGTCGCCTAATTTCTCGTAGCTCCTCAATTCGTATCAGCTGTATTTCCCGCACATGAGCCGGACCGTTTTTACGGACCCAGGTTTGGGCTTCAAGAACACGCTCGAGCCATGTCTGCCGGGCATCTTGCGTGTACGGCCCCGGTATGGGTCGGTCTCCAAACATCTGAACGTTGCCGCTCATTCGGCGGAAGTCTCTAAGGTGTCGGTCATCCCCGACGTCCAGGTCGTCGCGTAGTTTCAAGAGCGGTAGCATCCACTCCTTTTCTGCGTCGTTCTGAATCATCGCCGTCATTGAGCGGTCTTTGTCGACGAGTGTGCAAACCCAGCAACCGAAGCGGCTACTGCCGCAACTGGGCGTCGAAGTATCAACAACCAGTGGGCACTCGCCGTCTTCAGACGCGCCCTGATACATGTTCAACAGGTCCTTGTGGTCGATGCCCCATTTACTCTTCACCTGCATCAGGTAGGTCCAGACATCATCATTGGTCCACGCTTCGATCGGTGAATACACCAACGAATTTGGAAGGCTTGCATTCGGGCTGAGCTTCTCGCGAATTCGTTCGCTTTCTAAGCCTTCCATGACAGCTGCGCGTCGAGACGACTCTGCCTTACGAGTTCCCAAGACAACAATGGCCTCACCATTTTGCTTCACCATCTCGGATATGAACCGGTTTGATGGTTTGATCTTGAGTCGTTCCGTGCACCAGCGAAACTTGGGTCTTGGTGCAGGGTAGCCGCGACCCATCAAGTTGACCCAAAACGTGTCGTGAAGGTCTGGCAGAAGCTGATGCGCCTCGATTGGCAGTTCCTCTTGCGTAGCCGTTTCGTTGATCGCTTTTAGTGAGTGGGAAACCCATGAGGATACAACAGGGTTTTCTACCAATGTGTCTGTGCTGATGACGTGGACGGACTTGTGTCTCTCTTCAGCAGGTAACTCACTGATGGCAGTCCAGACTAGTTGCAGCGCCGCCGTGGAGTCTTTGCCCCCCGAGTATCCCACTACCCATGGGATTTCGTCAGATTTGTAAACTCGCTGGGCTTCAGCGACGTAATCAGAAACGGCCGAACTAAAGCCGTCTTGGAACACTGAATCAGCCATTTTTCCCCTCCTTGAATTTCGCTTCCTCGGATGTTTCGCCCGCCGATAGTGGCAACCCCATTTTTTGTTTCACCAGGTTTGATACGAGCAATACATTCTGCCTCGAGTTGACAACTTTCCCAGCGTAAACCGCGCGACCTTCCCACTCGTTGTTGCCTCGCGACCAGTCGATTTCCGCAATCTCGGCGAGCAGTTCGTTCCAACCTTCGGGATGTAGCCGCAGCAGCGTGCCGCCAACTCGTCCAAGGGCCTGCAAAACGAGGCTGTGGGAGTGGAGAAAATCTTGCCTGACTTCGCCAGATGTCATTCTGCTTTGATGCACCAGTGTCCATTCTGGGATGTGCTTCGCTACTTCCTCCCAATATTGGGTCACGCATTCGACAACCTCGTCATACTCCTCGAACTCCAGATCTCCCACCAACTCCATGTTTGCCGAGTGCAACGCGCTTAGGGTGAACAGCTTACGAGACCGAAGGGCAAGTGTGGTTCGCTCAAGCTCAACAAGGTGTCGAAAGAAGTCTGACTTAAACACAACCTGACGAGTTACATTCGCCACTTCGTCGCGGTGGTCGTAAAGCACGCCAATTGAGGCTGAAGGCCGAACCGCGGTGCGGTTGAGGTCTGCGAACATCTGCTGCGAACGTTCCAACCCATTATCATGAAAGAAAACGACAGCGATTGTTTCACTACCAAGTTTCGGTTCTTCGTTAAGGGCCATCTCAATGGCGGCCCTTCGGTGCTGCCCATCGTTGATGATGAATCGAGCTGTCATTGGAATTTTCAATGAGCCCATTTGATTCGTCGTCCCCTCGACAGCCGCGAACTCTACGTCCCCATCGATGGACGCAGTGATCGCAGAGAAACAGTAGTCCTCTTGGTTTCCGACGATGTATCTTGCTATGTCAGGGACCCGAGAGCGGTTGAGCGTTCGCTGGGCTCGAAACTCAGGACCAAGCTCCTCTTCGTCGTAAAGAAAAATCTTCGGGATTATCCGTAGTGGGCACATTGATACGAAGAATTCCCGTCCCGCCTGCACCCCTTTAATTGCCGGAAATACGTATGCATGTTCCATCGTTTGCCTTTGATATTGGATGTTGTTTGTCCATCATGTATGTACGTATGTACAGTGATTAACTCGCCTGTTTGTTTTATGCAACGCAAACAATGAACAAACATAAACAAACACCGTTCTATCTGGACTGCAACGCAACGACACCGATTGAGCCCGAAGTGTTGGAGGTTGTGAGGTTCTTTTTGGAAGACGAGTTTGGTAACTCCGGCAGTCGTACGCACGAGTTTGGGGCCCGGGCCAAAAGAGCCGTGGAGAACGCTAGGGGGCTGATCGCAGCGGAGTTCGGGGCAGAAAAAGACGAGGTGATTTTTACGAGTGGAGCAACCGAGTCCAATAATCTAGCGATCCTCGGTTTGCGAGAGTTCGGCGAGTCGAATGAAAGAATGCATGTCGTCACGACCGCGATCGAACACAAAGCAGTTCTAGAGCCTTGTCAACGACTCGAAGCGGCTGGTTTCGAGGTTGATTTTGTTGCACCAAAGCCAAGCGGTGCTGTGTTAGCTGAAGATGTTCTGTCCAAGGTGAGAGAGGACACACTCTTAGTAAGTGTAATGGGGGCAAACAACGAGACCGGGATCCTGCAACCCATTCGAGAGATAGCAGATGGACTACCATCAGCCCCATACTTCCATGTCGATGCTGCGCAGACTTTCGGGAAAGAGGAAGGTCTCTGCACCGATTTAAGAGTCGATCTGTGCTCCGTTAGTGCACACAAGGTTTTCGGTCCGAAAGGAATTGGCGCGCTTTTGGTTAGACGTCGTGGATTCTCACGACCACCTGTCAGTGCGCTCATGGTAGGCGGCGGTCAAGAGCGGGGGCTTCGTCCAGGGACGCTGCCTGTTCATCTGGTGGCAGGGTTGGGGAAGGCAATTGAAATTGCTCAACGTGATCGTTCACTGCGGATGGAGTTGGTCAAAAAGGTTCGTGAGAACCTTCTGTTCGCTCTCAGCGAACTAGATTTCCACCAACATGGGGAAGAAGAGCTGTGTCAACGACATGTTCTGAACTTCTCCATCCCTGGGCTTGATTCAGAAGCTGCAATTTTGGCATTGAAGGGAGTTGCTGCGGTGTCAAATGGTTCGGCTTGCACTTCGTCGAGCTACGAGTCAAGTCACGTGCTCACGGCGATGAACCTGACCCAAGACCAAATCAATGGCGCGTTGCGATTTTCTTGGTCTCACTTGCAGGATGCCATTGATTGGCAACAGGTGGTGTCCAGTCTGGTAAACATGCTCTGAACTAAAGCAAGCCTTTGAGTTTGCCAAGTCGGTCCGAGCGAGTTTGTTTGCATTCATCGACTAGATGAAGAATCACATCGAGTTCGGATCTATTCTTGTCCTTTTGCAGTTGTGCGTTGATTCGTTTCAGTCCGCCGTGTGCGTAGGCCTCGAAAATCTCAAATCGTTCTTCTGCCTTTTCTTCCTCTAGGATCTCAAGAGTCTTGGAATGGGCAACTGCCAAGGCGTCAACGAATCCAGCATCATCAACGTTTGCGAAATATTCCAAACGAATGCCTTCGCCCGTGCTTTCTAGCGGTAGGTAACTTTCCACGGCAAAGCCCAAAGAGGCCGCAAACATCATTCCCTTCTGCTTCGTAGCAAACACGCCTTTGTCTTTCAGCAGATCGAGTACGGACTCAAGTTCTTTAGGTGGACGAATTCGGTCTCTCATAGCTCAACCTCCTTGATAACGGTCCAATCATAAGCGGCTCCGTTTTCTCGAACCTTGTAGTTGAAATGGGTCGTGTGAAACTGGCCTGTTTTGGGTTCAACTTCAGGTCCATGCAGTTCCAACACATAGACGCGCCCAACCGCACTCGCCAGGCTGTTCGCTACGGTTCCCTCCCATTGGTCCAATGAGTTGATGATCACCAACTGTGGCACCGTTTTCAAAAGCCCTCTTGGTACTGTTCCTTTGAAGTAGTCGTCCATGGTTGCAAAAGGTGCGTCCATGACGAGAGGGTAATCACCGCCTGCGAAGAACTGTGAATCTTCGGAATTTGCTGCCTCCGAAGCTAGCCGAATCAGGCTTCCGACGAATCCAAGTGCCAAAGCACGTTGATTGGCCGCAGATGTGGCAGATGCGACCCAGTCTCCATTGGCTCCTCTTTCGCGAATACTCAGACGGAAGTTGTTGTCGAAGGAAACTAATCGATCGAGTTGAGCCATTTCACGCCAGTTTCTCTTCAACTCTACGTCGAGATAATCTTGCACGAGTCCGACCCACCCCTCCCGAATCTCGCGAAATGCATTTGCCACTTTTCGGGTGGATTCGGCTCTCTGGGCGGACAGTCTAGCTGCTGCTTCCTTTCCAGCTGCTTTCGTTCGTTGGTCGAGCTTTGCATCTAGCGTCTCGCTAAGTCGCGAACGTTTTTGGGCTGTGACTCCCATTTCATGGCCTAGATTGGCCAAATGCTCACTGAATTCTCGCAGAAGCGCTTGGAGCCTGGCTGCGTCAACTTCAAAACGTTCCGATCCCTCAAGCTTTGAAGCCAAACTAGAGTGCTCGGCTACCGCTCGACGGTGTTCATCACGCAATTCAGCAAGAACATCGCGAGCAGATTCAATATCTCCCTCAAACTGGTCTATTCGTGCACGAAATGAGTTGAGGTTCCCGCGCAGACCCAAAACCGCAGATTCTATGGACGCCAGTTGATTGTGGTTTCGCCAAGCCCTAAGAATCTGTCGTTCGGGCTCCTCTAGAGTACGTCCGCAGATACACTCACCATCATCGAGGAGGTCGTCGACAAACTGGGGTTTGATTTTTGCAGGCAATTCACCGGTCGCGACGGCTTCCTGCGTAAGCTTATCCGCGTCGTTGATGATACTTGGATTCAACCACAGAAAACCGCTAGGAGACAATATCCGCGCAACCTCGGCTTCTTGGGACGCGATTCGCTTATCAAGTCCTTCGATTTTCAGTTTGAGTTCCCGCTTCTTTTCGACGATTGGCCGTATCTCGTTATAATTTTGAAGTTCGTTTTCGACGCTTTCGTACTGCTTGTTGAGCTTTGTCCGCTTCTCCTGCTGATTTTCATATTTTGCATTGAGACTCTCGAGCTCGGACTCGATCGCGGCAATCTCTTCCGTTAACCGTCGAACTTCCCCCGAGGATTTCTGCTTGAGTTGTTTTTCGAACTCTTTCGAAGCAAGCTCGAGGTGGTGAATCGATCGGTCAACCAGTTTTAGGTCGATGAACTCCTCTACGGCAGACTTTAGTTTGTCAGCTCCGGATTGTGCGACCAACTCATTGAGATCCTCGCCTCGGAAGAAAAAGAATCCTGCCAATTCCTCCGGTAACAGTTGCTTAATCAAAGCCGTTGGGTCATCGCAAGGGCGTGTTTCGCCGCTCGGGTCAACGGTCATAACGTGGAATTGGGTTTCCCCTGCTGCGAGTGACCCGTCACTCTCTTGTTCGAAATCGATAGAACGTTCAGCGGTATATCGATGACCTCTTGCGTCAAACACTAATCGGACACGAACCGTCGTTGTTGTTTCGTCCGCCGGCAGATTTGCCACCGCGTGATAAGACGCGAGCTCAGTTGGATTTTCGAAATCCTTTTTGCCGTATAGACACCAAAGACATGCCTGAATCAGCGTGGTCTTTCCTGAGGCGTTTTCCCCTAGGATCACCGTCAGGCAGTTATCCCCGGGTTGGGCTAGACTGATTTTTTGAGAGCCAGTGATTTGGCGGAAGTTCTGAATCTGAATTTCTCTGAGTATCATTTGAATACCCTCTCAGTTATCGCCACGACCTGATCCTTCATCCCGTGCGGCTTGTTGAGGTGTCGGTTTGCCGCCTCGAGCTCAAGGACGAGCCTAAGAAGCTCAAACTCCTCGTCGTTCAATCCGCTTATCACGCGGTCGAACAACTCCTTCTTGCCTCTCTCAACTTTGTCCCAAGAATTTACACGCTCATCGTCCATCATCTCGCTCCACTAGGGTGTCCAATAGATGCAATCTTTCCAAGACGTTCCACAACTCGTGGCGCGCCTCGGTTTCGTTTGATGCCAATTTCAGGAACTCTCGCGCACGGGACATTTCCCGCTTCACCAAGTTCCGATCTGTTTCCGTTGCTTTGTGGCCCTCCGGTGGGACCACGAAAAAGTCAAAAATCTCTGCCTTTTCTTTGCCAGGTGCTGTTCGTAATACACGACCCCGACGCTGTATGAATTGGCGAGGATTCGTCGAGCTAGCCAGCACAAAAGCTCTTCGAATCTCGGGAATATCCACGCCCTCATCTAAGCATCGGATCGCGACCAAGACTTGAATTCGCCCCTCGCGAAACTCAGATAACAACGCTTCGCGATCGGACTTGGATGTACGTGAAGTATAGGAAGCTGCATTCATTCCCATGTCGTGGGAAAGCATTCTGACCACTTCGTCAATCTGGCGCGCAAACGCCTCGGTTTCGTTATCTTCTGATGTGTCCAGCCGACCATCTCCGCAGTAGACCAAGCTATATGGTTTGGATCTGTATGGTTCAATCGAGCGTTTCAGCAGCTCCAACTTCTGGGACGCGCCTGCGATTAACCGAGCCCGAGCTATCAGGAGTTTCTTCGCGGGTTCGGGAAGTGAGTTTTCTTCGCCACCAAACGACATCGCTCTGGCAATTCTAGCCGAGAGGTCAGCGTAACGTTCGTATTCTTGGGAATCGAGAGCTACCTTAACTGGGTGGTAGTCGTATGAAACGAGCGCAGGCGGTGACGCTTCCATTGCGTCTCGCATGCTGAATTCGAATACGGTATCGCCAAAGTAGTTTCGTATGGATGTTGACCCTCGTTCGTCTCTAAAGCGTTCAGGAGTCGCCGATAGTCCCAGTCTCATGGACACTCTTTCCGGCAAGGCTAACGAGAGATTGTCTGCGCCAAAATTGTGAACTTCGTCGGCGATAATCAATGTGGGAACTTCAAGTCGTTTGATGAGAGTCTGCATAGCGTCAGATGCGAAGGTTGCGTTTGACGCGACGAGGCTAACGACTTGTCTGAGGTCTCTATTTGCCAGTCGAATCGTGTTGTGAGCGTCTGACTCCCAGTTGTCTCGTCCCCCACTGCACTTGATCGGTTGTAAACCAAACCACGCCATTGTTTCAGCCCATTGGTCCACGAGCACCAAATATGGGGCTACAACGACAATCGCCAGTGGTCCGCCTAGGTGCTTGTACAGACGCAGTGCAGTGGCAAGACTGGTGATTGTCTTTCCCGTGCCTGTCGCCATCTCGTAGATACCGATCCCTCCGGCATCGAACCAACGCGCGATTGCTTCCTTTTGGTAATCTCGGAGCTTGAGGCTAGCAGGTTTAACAACGACCTCCGCAAATCGACTATAGCGAGAATCTTTCGCAGAAGTTGCTGAGTCGGAACCCTCATCTTTAGTCTCGACCAGCCCTAAAGCGAGCGCTTTGTGGAGGGCAAAGACATCAAGGCCCTGAGTGTTGTCTGACCAGAGAGCTGCAAATCTTTTGACAAAGGCGGGGAGGTTCTCTTGTTGGGTGTCCACATGCGCTAGTTCAAAATTCTCAGAGTATCCACCGTAGGTTTCGTTTACCGATCCCGAAAACGCGATCTGCGGTCGCCCTGCCAAGAAGCCCACGCCAAACTTCTCGTGATAAATTGCGTTGTGGTTGTCTGTGACGCGCGCCAACTGAATGTGGATTTGAGAGTTCGCCAGACCCCACGCCAGAAGCTTTTGACCGAATGCTTTGTTTCTCGCGATAGTTGGTACTGGTTGCTCTAAAAGAGTCTTTGGCTTTTCCAGCGCCTGAATGATAGCTTCGAGATCGGGCCTTCCAAGTAAGGGGCTGCACACCAAACGAAGCTCCCCCCCACGAACAAAAAATCTTCGCCACTCTTGGGGTGCCAGCTCGAATACCCCACTGCTGAAATAGCCTGATGCCCGCCAGATCTCGTCGCAACTTTCTAGCAGTGGTAGCAATACACCATCCCGCAATTTGTTATTGGTGCCCCTAACAACTTCCCAGTGCCGACTTTCGAACACTCAACCCAACCCAGCTTCATGAAGGTGGAACGGCGGAAACTATACGTCACATTCGATCTGAGTGCCGACATTGTCAACGCCCGCAAGATTCCACTTCCTCTCATTGCCGCAACAAGCGATAGAGCGCATCGACGCTGCGTGATTTGATCTCGTCATCAGCTGGTGCTGCTTCGGTCTTTGGTTCAACAAGTGCCGACAAGCTTGCACGAGTCGCTTCGTCCAGTCCTTCCATCTTAAGCACTCGTTCTGCGCACGAGGTTGTTCCGAGGCTCTCACATAGAAAGTTTGCCACCTTCGAGGCAACCTTGGCACCGTTTTTCTCGAAGTCGCTTCGGCGAGCCGCCTGATAAATCACGTCCGGACGGTTCGACCAAAGCTCGAACAGAGCCTCATCTGTTTCCTTAGTGATGTGAAACGCCCCGCCAACAAGTTTGGTCACTTTTCCGCCGGACACGAGGGCATCCAGCCTGGTTCGGATGTCATCACGGTCCCAACTCAACCCTTCATCGTTAACTGCTGTGCACAACTCGCCAAAGAAGATTACTCCCCAGTTTTCAATGACCTCCATGAGAGTTTGTTCGTTGAGCTGTGAGTCAGCCGTAGCGAGTGCGATCATTTCGCCCCGACCGACCGCGAATCTCTTGTCCTTTGAGGCTAAGCTCCAAAGTACCGTCGATGGCTCAAAGACCTCGCGAATTGGAGTGTCACTTATCGAGCTCACTAAGGATATCGCGGTTCTCTGTTCTCCTGGAGATAGCGTCTCAAAAGCTCGATCGAGAATCTGTTCGACAGCATCAGAACTAAGTCCAAGCGAGCTAATGTGAACCAATCGTCCATCGCCGGTGGGCACGACAGAGCGAATGCTCAGAATATCCTCACCGGACAAGCTTTGGTCATCCAGCTCCTCCAGTACTTCGTCAATGGAGAGAGGTTCGTCCGCGGCGCTTAAGACCTGCTCAACTGCGCTCTCTACTCGGTTGTTTCCGGTCAGAAATGTTGTGCGCCATGCAACTACACTACCGTCTAGCGGGATAACGCCACCATGGCGGCTCAACGCAGATGCAAGTAGGTAGGGGGTCACGCCAGGAATTTCTTCAAATTGCTCTTCGAAGATTTCGATAATCTTCCGGCAATCGACAGCTTCTGCGACCGTCTTCAGGTGCCCCTTCCCAAACTCTACTGCTTCATTGAAGTCTTGTTCGTTGATTGGAATGTTTTCGATGTGAACGAAGTGTCGTGGCCCGTAGGCTAGCACCTCATCGCAATCATAAAGTTGTTTAATAAGTTGGGACTCTGAAAACTCCTTTGACTGGATATCGTGGATCGACCGGATTCTCGCCTTTACCTCGTCAATTTTGCATGGGCGACCAAACTCGTGCACCAAATCCCCAAATCGTTCCTTTAGCGAGGCCCAAGGGAGGAAGTACCATCCATCGTGACTTCTGAGTCCCCACTCTTGGGCCAAAAGACACCCCAAGACCTCCGCATCCATTGCGAGATCTACGCTAGCTGCTACATCGACAACGTCGCGTTCATGGATTCGGCTTCGACCCATCTGTTGAAGGGAAGATTTCAAGTTGATTAGCGGGTCTGTTGCATCTGGTTCTGACAATGCGAATAGGAAATCCCCACGCTCCTCCACGTGGTCGAACCCGGCGATGGTGACGAGCAACTTCAATTCGTCGGGAGAAACCGACTCTGGAAGAAATTGGATGAGATGTTCGATCGGCTGATATGAGCTAGCCAACAGCTTGTTCGCGAGTTCCTTTGCCCATTTCGGAAACCCAACTTCGCGCCCCTGAGAGCGTAGATTCGACACGCCACGAATCTGCCGTTGCCGAATCGCTTCGCGGCTCACGTTCTCGCGCACAGCGATGGCCTGTAGAGTTTGTCCATCGAGGCGTGAACGGACAGTATCTACTAAGCTATGACCAACCGACTTCTTGAGGGTTTCCCACCAGTCTGAAACAGAGTCGTCATCGGACAACTCGTCCGTGTCCAAACTGAGGGCGCGAACATGGTCCTTGGCGCGCTTCTTAAGGGCGATGATCTTTGCAACCTTCTTGGCGCCGATACCCCGTGTATTGCGAACCCGAGTTTCATCAAGATGAAGCAGGTCCTGAATAGTATCTACACCAAGAGTGGTAATGGAGTTCTGCACCAGACTTGGAGGATTGAGCGCCTGAACCGATTGAGCGGCCCATTCCAAAGCCGACTCGCTCCAATGTTGGTCAGATTCGATCTCGGAAATCTCCGAGTGCGACGCTAATCCCTCCGTTTCGAACACTGGAATCTGTCCCGAGAGCTTTCGACAAACGGCAATCTGTCGCTCGAAGACGCGGTCGTCAATTTGGAGGTGCTTCTGCATCTTTCGCAGGAACTCTTCTTCTTGCGGTTGAAACACGCCGTCCGCAATAGCAATATCGAAGAGTGCGTCCATCAACGATTCCAATTCTGTGGCCGAGAGTTCCTTTTTCAGTTCGCTGGCAACAAACTCAATGTCAACGGACTGAGAGCGAATCAACTCTACAGATTCTTCCAGTCTACCAATTGCATCAAGTCCAACACGATCCAGTCCGGTGCTCGCAAGTCGGCGAATCTCGTCCATTTCGCGATCGGCAAGATGGTCGTCTGCGATTGCCATGGCAATGCAGATATCGGCAATGGAGTGGTTCTCGACCGCGCGATCTTCTGTCAGCTCCTGCAATATGAGGTTTCGCAGGTCTTCAGCTTCCATTCGCGGCTCGAAATCGATGTCCAACGCCCAACAGAGATTGTGGAGTTGCTCTTTATCTTTTGTCTCGAGGGAGTCTTTGAATACGCTCATAGGAATCTCGAAATTCTAACGTCCATGAATCAGAATCCGTGTGCTGATGCATCATAAGATGGCATAAAGAAACAGAAGTACACAACGCAAGGTGAGAGCTTCCCTGTGCATCCGGAATAGTCGGCACGAATCGTGCCGCAGACCATAATCAAAAACGCAGACCAATTGACGATGAGGCTTGCCTACACCACGATGGGGTCATGAACGAGTACTGGGGAGAAATAGACCTTCGCATCGACCCTTGGGACCACACACGGGGCGTCCATGGAGTTCGCGCATTTCGAAGAAGACGCGAGCGAAGACATCCAGTTGGATGTTGAGTGTGACGCTGAGGATTGGGCACCGATCGAACCCGAGCCTCGACCACTTCCCGACCAGCTCCATTTTGTCGACGGCATTCGTCGACTCGAGTCACGGGGTTCGCAGGTGGCTTCAAAAGCAGGCGTTAAGCTGCTTCGACAATACCTGCGCGGCGCTGTGCTCCAAGCTGTAAAGAGTTCTTTAAGAAGTTAGGAATCGTGTTCACAAGAAAGGCCATCGAGAAGGCACTCCCGTTCGGAATCGGGGCAGCAATAGGTGGTACTGCTAATTATGCGTTGACAAAATATGTAGGGAAACAAGCACGAACCTGGTTCGTACTCGATGCTACGATGGATGATTGAAGACCGAGCTACACTGGCACTGCGTCAGTGGGACAACGGACAGCACACTGTGTGGCTTTTGGTACCAGCACCATCTGCGACTGGTCATGGTTAGCGATCGTCGATAGAAGTCGTTTTCGTTGTACGCGAACGCCGCGAGTGACCCTCTTCCCGTCTGCAGGAGAGTTTACCTGCCTTTCTCCAAGTATTGAACCACCAGCCGGTAGGCAGCGAAGTAATTCCTCCCTTCCTAAGGATCCAATTCCACAACTCGACCAAGCGAGAACAATAGAACTCCGCAGAGTACTTCCATGTTCATCAGCCAAGAGTTTATCTGAATAACCGCGGTCTTTTGCACTCCAAGCGCGCAAACCACATTGAACTCGATTTCGCATCACGAGTAGTTGTGACGCGACGACCGGTCAGAACGCTATGAGTGCTGTCACAATCATCCCAATACTGATGATAATGGCAGCAATGATTATGTTCCTGGAATCGCCAGAAGAAGCAGCGAAATCGTCCGATTCAAGAAGATACTCATCATCGGTATCCAGCTCGTGTTCAGCGTAGTATTTCTCAAGGTCAGCGATCAGCGGAGGTTCAATACATCGTTCCAATTGAATGTCTATTTGTTCAAAATATTCGCTCCACAAATCTCCAAAAGTTTCGGCATCACGAGCCGCATCTTGATCGAGTTTTGACCCGGCCAAGAAACCACCAACCATCGCACCCACGACGGTGCCAATTCCAGGAGCGATCGCCGTGCCTATTGCCATGCCCGTCGCAGTCTCTCCAGAGAACACCCCGGCCGCTGCACCATCGAAGAAGCCTTTGCGGTCGTATTCTTCCAAGCGGACCCAAACCTCAAACATCTCGTCGCAAAGTGATTGAGATTTTCCAACGACTCGCTCACAAGCATTAAGCGTCGAATGAGTTAGGGCAATAGAGTACGCTGCGGTTGCTCTGTTAACACCCATCTTGAATGTGCGGTGAAGAACTCTCGGGTCGACGGAATTCAAGTACTCGCGCGTACTATCGAACTCGCGCTCGTCATCATACCTCTGAGCGAGTGGTTGAAAGAGAATTTCGAAAAATGAGGTTTCAGGTAGCAATTTCGTCTCCTTGTCAAAACCGCAGATACCGTCGTGGCCGAGTTCATCGGGCGGATTCTACACGCACCTTCGCACCACCAAAGAATGGGAGTGAGGGCCGAACAAAGCCTTCAACCGAGCCGTCAAAGACCGCATTGATCTTGGAGCTACACAAAGACAACGCCAGATCAACATACGGAAAGTATCGCAAGTCGTTTGTTCTGAAGCTTAATCGAACAAACATGCCAAGGACAAGGTTCGCCAAAAACTAACTTCGAACGGGGCATGAAGTGTGCCGGGGCTTCCTTCATTACTCGCCAACGTCGCCAAGACGTAGAGGAGCGCACTGTCTACTCGCGTGTTGACCTACTATGGAGGCAAGGGCGCTATCTGGTCGGTTTTGGAAGGACCCCGCATCAAAAATGTCGAGCTGTTTAACTTCTCAGAGCCCAGTGGAGCTGGAGCGTTTTTGGTGACCGAGTTACGATGTCAAGCATGGCTATTCCCGTCTGCGAATCCGGAAGTAGATGAAGATCTTCGGTACATTGGAGCCCGAAAAGCATGATGAGCTCCTGGACAAACTGACCAATCTGGTTGACCAAGAGGTGCTACGTCGAGCTCCCGCAAGGTCTGCGGTTTCACATCCTCAAAGCACCGATTTGGAGCTCGCGATTAAGTCACAGTTAGAAGACGCCGACTTCGAACATCACGTGCGACTCGAGCACCCACGGACAGGCGAGGGATTTGAATATGACTTTTGGCGTTCGCGCGATGGCATCGCGGTTGAGGTGATGGGATACCGAGCCGATGACGAAATCTACAAGGACATCCTCAAGTTTCATGTTCATGAGGAAACACGCATTGGGGTCGTGTTCGTCCCTCGTTACAAATGGAAATCGTCGCGAAAAACTGAGATCAACTATACGGCAACTATGAAGGCTCTCTCCTTCGCGAATCACTCCATGAGCGTTGATACTCTAGTTGCGGTTGCCTACGACTGGGATGCAGGGGCGTCAATCAACACATGGAAACTGAAATTTCCTGAGACCCAAGCAACCAATTCTCCTGCCTCTATCTGAGCATTTTATGCCAAAGAATTTCAAAATGGCCGATTGGCCAAAACCCAAGACGTTTCGACGCGCTGGGCAAGATGCCTTCTTCGACCCATGCCGAAAACAACTCGTCCCCGCCGATCCCGAGGAAGATGTTCGGCAGAGATTCGTTTCGTATCTGGTTGACGAACTTCGTGTACCGCTCAAGATGATCGAGACCGAGTTCAATCTGACCTGGTTCAAGAAGGGGGCGCGTGGGCGAGTCGACGTCGTGGTGTTGGGCGAAACCGACGATGGGTGTTTCCCCTTGTTCTTAGCGGAATGCAAGGCTTCAAGTGTTGCGATCGTCGATGAACACGTCGAGCAGGCGCTGCGGTACGACGACGTGCTTGAAGTAGTGTCCGAAGTAATCGCGGTTACCAACGGACTCGATACAGAGTGGTACCAGCTTGGCGACGACGGCTGGGTTCGTGTCCAACAGGTTCCTGATTATCAGGGTATGTTAGCGTCGGTGGATTTGAAGCCGATGGGGGCTTCAAAACCTCCAGCCCGTATACAACCCGATTCGATCGTCGACGAGGATGTCGAATTCTATCGGGGTTGTGGAATTCTTGGTGTCGAATCACCGGTCGAGAACACCGATTACATTATCAACTTGGGCGGTTTGATTTACTTCGCTGACACCCCGGATTTTAGTGGGGACTTTGGTTCATACAAACACATCGAGGCAGGCGAACGTTACACCAGGTTTGGGAACGCTGGTGGCGGGTCTTGGCCAGGTCATTACCGGTATTTTGTTGTCGAAGATGAAGGTGGAGACGCGCAAGTTGTCAGCATCTCTCTCATGGGGCAGATGAGCGTTCGCAACGATCCCCATTGGGGCAATGTCCGTGGCACGACTCGGCTGCTCCTCGCCGTAGACAGCTTCGACAAATCCCATATCAGCTTAAGCCTCAACATGGACAAGTACGTCCGCCGTGTCGGGAAGAACATCGAGATCTGGCATGATTGCAAGTTAACCAGGGGAAATCGTGGTGCGGCGAAGATGGCGGATGTGTTGGCTTTCGTCCGGGAACACGAACCTGAATTAGTTGTCGGTGATGAAGTTGTGTTGGGCCAACTACCGAACGATCGTGTTGTGGAATGGGCTGATGCCCGCGATTTTGTTGAGCGTTGCATCCGGTACGCGTTAGTGCGTGATGCATTTCGCGAAGCCTTTTAGCTCAATCTCAGCTCGGCGAGCGGCGGTTCGCCAACCTGCTCGACGACTTCTGACCAGATTCGACCAGCTCTCACAAGCGCCAGCCGTTTCATCAACGGGGCCGCGCGCACAATGTCCTTCGATTCGGCGAACTCTTCGATGTCGGCAAGAAGAGCAAGTTCGTCAGCAACATAGCCAAGCACCGCCGTGTCGAGATTTGCGAGTTTGATCGATGGCGCTTTGTCTTGTGCTGACCGATTGGCGCTCGAATCCAGAAAGGCCAGATTTCCGATTTGATTTACCCAATATCTGAATTGGTCTCCCGATTCCCTGCCACGTGACCGTCGTAGTGCGAGTGCCTGAGGGTAGACATGGTCAACGTCTAGGTTCGTTGCTCCCGAATCAATCCCTTGGAACACAGACAGGAACTCTCCACGTTTCTGAGTCATGCAAATGTTCGCGCGTCGTCGGTCTTGCGAATCCACGCAGAAGTCGACGCGTTCAGCAGGCAGCTTCTCTTGAACGCGGACGTATCCCAGAGCGTCCCTGAAGATCCGCTCGATTGGGAATAGCTCCCCCGCTTGACCCGCCTCGCGGCCCCATTTGAAGTACTCGCGCCTTGCTCTCGCCTGCCCATGGGCAAAGACGGACGACACCGAACTCCAAAAGATGAAGCGTGACACAGCAGCGAGTTCTGTTTCGGTTGGGGATTGATTCGTTAGTAGGCGCTCGTAGTACCAGGCAACACCGGCGTCGAAGTAGTTGGCGTCGATGAGATCTGCGGCATCACCCAGACATCTTCGCGCCTCATCGGTAATTGCATGAACAGCTGTGACCAACGCGCTTCCGTCCTGCACGAGTTCACGCATCGCAGCCACAAGAGTGTCGCTCCTGCTGGCTAGGTCGCGCAGTCGCAAATTGAGCAAATCAATGGGCCGTTCGGCCAACGAAACACCTGCAGTACGGGCGAGGATGCGAATGCCACCATGGCGGTGATATCGGCTATTCGTGTTGGTCAGCTCGGACAAGTCCGCCTCGGCCGTTGGCCAATACCGTTTGACCCCGGCAAAGAACTGATCCGCAGCACTCAACGGGACGCCACCCGCGTTTAATCTGATGAACACTTCATGCAAATCTGCTGCGTCTACAGAGCTATTGGCTAGCGTATGTACCGGAAGACGCGGTTCACAAAATGCGGCGCTGATGTCCGGAAGCAGACTATCCAGAATGTCTGTCTCAATTCGAAGATCGAGTTCAGCCCTGACGCTCTCGACAGGTTTATCCATCGCGCGCGATGTCAGCTCACAGAACTTCACCCAGCCGCCTGGGTTTTCACGCGGGAGTTTCTCCTTTTTAAAATCGGCATCCGCCGCGTTGAGGTCGTCTTGGGCACTCCACGCAAACAGATAACGTTGCGAACGCTTCGAGTCGAATTCACGTCGTTTCTGGTTCTCTCCCCCGACATTAATCCAAAGGAACTTCCGGGCGTCGTCATCAACCATCCCATGCCCACCGAACGATGCGCGCAAGGCCAGGCATCGTTGCTGCCCATCCAAGATCTGGAGTTCGACACCAGATTGAAGTTCTCGACCGTGGCTCTCGTCACCAAGCCGGTAACTGCGCCCATCTGCTGCAGCAAGCAACACCGTTCCAATCGGAAATCCTCGTAGCAATGAGTCGACTAGATTTGTGACGCGCAACAGGTTCCACTCGCTGCTGCGTTGCGCCGGATGAAGGCTCCAATCGCCGCGCTCAACTGCGGTTAGAACCTCGCTGATAGACATGGTCTCTAGTGACATTCGATTCCCGTTCGTGGAGTAGTGTTAGGGTGCGGCGTGGGCGGCTTCCGATTGCCAACGGACAAGATACTCAGCAAACACGTCTGCCATTTCGCCGCGTCCTGTTAGCCAATCTGCGTAGGTCTCGAAGTTCAGGATATCGTCGCCGTCTCCCACCGGTTGTAGGTAGAGCACTTCGACACTTGTATCCGGTGGACACATCACCTGCACCCCTCGCTTCTTGGCCGTCAAACCCGAGCGGGGCTTTGGGTAGACGTAGTCGGCCAAATCCGACGGACACTCCACAAGTCCCTGACACTCAAGCATCGAGATAAGGTGAAAGTATTTGGCATGATAAGGGCTGGCCACGAATATGTCCGCGACGCCTTGCACCAATGGATGGAATCCTAGTTCTTTTGACCGTGTCAGGTACTTGTCCTGTGAGTCACGGCGCGAGCCGACATCTGTCTTGAGTTCAACGAAGTACGCAGTCGAGCGGTCTTTCGCTACCGCCACGTAGTCGACTTTGACCGATTTGGATGAATCGATCGATGGCCACAGAGCTCCTAACCTCAGGGGAAACTCTGGAATGAGCGGCATCAATTCGACGCCATAGTGCTCTTCAAGATACTTGGGCAGATACATCGCAAAGAAAATGTCTGCTCGCCGTTCGAGCTGATACGCCGGCAGATGGCGCCATTGGTCCAAGGTCTCGAATACGTCGCGAATATCCAAACAATCCTCCATGTCTTTGTATCAGCACATTAGCATATCCGCTCAGGCGGCACATCGCGTGCCGTTGCCTGGTTTAGAATCGGAAAGTTAGCGTGGAGGAGATTTATGCTAAGCTGGCAAAACACTTCCTATGACATCCACTCAACCAGGGGAAATATCTGTAGATGTGTTCCGACCAAAACAAATTTGGGAAAAAGTCAGTTCCATGGGTGTTTCACATGCAAACTCCATTTTCCATCAATGGAGGATGAATGAAGAACATTAAACGGCAAAAGAAGGCGTTTCTGAAAAAGGCGCGTAGTCAATCCGTTCAGGAGACCCTCTTCATGGTCAGCGAAGACTGTTTCCGCCTGGTCGCGAAGGGGCTCGATCTGAGGACTGCGTCATCGACTTTGGGAAAATGGGTCGCGGAACTGTTTTCGAATCACTCCATCAGTGAATGCAATTTATTGGAGGTTTTGAATGACAGCAGGCGCACCATGAAGGAGGCCGTCGAATCTGGCAGAATGCCGCCAGAGGGTTTTTCATCTGAGTTGATTTTGATGACCGTTATCTCAACTACCGTCTTTCGGAGAGAATTGCGCTACCGGAAACCGATTTGGACTCCGTACTTGATGCAATGGGCTTCTGATCTTACTGCGGTCGAATGTGTTCCACTTCGTCTTCGGATTTTTGCCATTTCGAGGGTGCTAGAAGAAACAAGTGCCCACGATTCAGATTCGGAGTTGTACATCCACTTGTTGCAGAGACACGGCAATCTTCTTTGTAATACTGCGGTGCCGGAAGAAGTTGACGACGGGCTAATATTCTTGGAGCGTGCGGTCGAACTCGCACGCCAGCGAGTGAACAAAGGGATCAACTCCCAAATCATGTTGGGGATTTGTTTGCACAATTTGGGGCAAGCACTATGTGACCAAACGCATGGAGACCTCGAGAAAGCCATTTCGGTTTTTGAAGAGTGTTTGGAGTTAGACGCACGACAGGCAGATATTGGGGCTTATGTTACGACACTTCTGGTTTTGGTTTCTGCGGTTAGGAAGACGGTACTCATGTCTGATGACCCAATAACCGGGACACAAAAACTTGCGAAAGTGGTTGACGAGGCTGAAGCAGTTCACGCACGACTGGTCGATGAAATGGGTTCCCCATCGTTGTACAATCTTGTCACGGTAGAGGAAGGCCTTTGGCATAATTTGGCAAACGCCAAGTTTGACCTACTCAATCTCAAAGGAGCACACGAGGAACTTCTGCAACACTTCATAGACATTCGACCCCGATACTTGCAGCTAAAGCAGCTACCGCCGGGCGGAGCGTTGTCAAGCCTCGCTCGAATGGCTCAGATTCTTGGCACCAAGGCTACACCTCTACCTCATGAAGACTTCGAAACGCTCTTAACTGATGTTATTGACGACATCTCTCAAGAAGACGTTCTTACACGTGACTCAGCCGTACGACTATCAACTACCTTCATGCTGGCTCCATACTCGGCCGTTTCACCAAATATATTGTTCAAGTTGGGGAGGATTCTCAACCTCGTGGACCCTGTTGTAGTTGGTGGCCCATTATCAAGAGGTTTGTTCCAGAGCGAAGCGCTCGCGCTCTGGAGTGCGCAACATAAAGACAACAATCCAACGGCTTTTCGTGAGGTGGCAATTGCAAACCTCGAACTCGCCGTGGGGGCGTTGAACCGACCAAACCGAGCTCAGGCCCACAAAGAGGTGTTGGGGCATCGCGTTTCATTATTGGCCAAGTTTCTCTACCACTTGGAAACCCGTCACAGACGTAGACTCGAACTATTCGACTTGGCCGGCGCGAATGCATTCGCATCTGACTTGAACTTTTTTGGAAAAGGTGGCTGGGGTCAGCAAAGCTCTTACTTAAGTCAAGAGCTCTATTGGACGCGAATTGACTATGATCAAGTAGCGTTTGTCAGCCAATTGGACGATTTGCTCGCTGTAGATCCCAGCCTGGATCAACTGGTAGAATACCTCAAAATAACCGAGGGTTCAGTTGGTTACATCGCGACTCCAGGCGTGTTGGAGGATCATCAAGTCAAGAACCCTGCAGAGAAGCAGGAAGAACTCCGCAAGGATTTAAATCGACGTTTGTCTGAATCCCCACACAGATTTTCGGTGTCACGGCAGCTCACATCCCAGGAGTTTCCTTCGGATTTTGGCGTGCTGGCCGTGATGGAGAAGTTGGAGCTGTATCACGGACCGCAACTCGAAATGTACGACAACATCGCTGTCGTTCCGGATCAAGCCACAAATTCACTCGATACGCTTGTAAATGCAATCTCGGAATTCACCATTGGCCCAATCCCGGACGACTGGTCCGACATCAAGGCGACGCTGCTTGAAACTCCTCGGCCACATGATGCCCATTGTGTTCTAGATTCCGCACTCGAACGGGTCTTTTCAGATTGGACTGAAATCGTCGAGTTGGTTGTGAGGAGAGCAGAATGCCTCGGACTGAAGAGGATAGTCGTATTGAGTCGTGGGCAGGTTGAGTTGGTACCCTGGGAGTATCTCCGACTCAAAAACGGAGATTGCTTTGGCGACGCATTAAAGGTGGTCAGAGCCCACACATTAACCGAAACACAAGAAGCGTCTGTCGACCGCGGTGGCAAGACATTTCAGTATGTAGGCAGCTACGACGCGCAAAAAGAGCTGTTGGCTGGTGCGGCCGCGATGCGGCATGACGGGAGCCCCATTGCTTCCGGCCTAGGACGAGAGGAGTTCGAAACTCAGGCGCAGGGCTCAGACGTTGTCAGACTATTCACCCACGCCATTTGGAAGTTTGGTCCATCGTCGAGTGCATTTCACCTCGGTGATTCGCCAAAAAATGCGGTGATTGCCGGAACCAGCGATACATTTCCGTTTTTCACATCGGGCGAGATAAAGTCTCTAGATCTAAGGGGTTGCCGACGAGTGGAGTTGTGGGCATGTGAGTCCGCGAGGAACACAGACGTGCTTGCGTCCGCACTTGGAAGTCATGAACCGTCGGGATTGGGAACCGCATTTCTGTTGGCTGGGGCGTCCCGAGTGCTTGGATCTTGGTGGCCCCAACCTATCGGTCCGGCTTCATTGATTTGCGCGTTTTTCATAAGCGAAGTTACGGATGGCGATTGCTTCGATGAAGCTCAAGCGCTTGCCGCAGCGATCGCGGCCTATCGTGATGCTCTTGGTCCAGGAGGGGTTTTTGAGCGTGCAGCGTTGGATACTGTCGAGACAGAATCGGAAGAGAACCCTAGAATTCTTCGGGCGAAAGCGCTCTCGGCTGGTTGGCGGGCAACTATTGCGCTGGCCAGTCCAAACGCAAGTGTGTCGGAAACTGACATTGATTCTAGTTTACTTGGCTTCGGGAGTGAGTCGGTGGAATCGAGGGAATTGCGCGAGATAGTTACCTCCCCATCAGCCGCAGTGGAACGTTGGTTGGAACCCTGGCGAGGCCCGTCGGCCTGGGCTGGATGGCGCCTCACCGCCAGAGATGTTCATGGACTCTTTCGGACGAAGGACTAGCTTGTGCAGAAGGTATACGACGACGAACAACTAATCGACGACTTAGCGGAGACCCTGAGAAGAATAGGTCGCGAAACCTGTCCAGCCATGCAAACGCTTTGGCTTGAAGCTAGTCAAAAACAGCGACAGTGTCTGGGGAACGTCCAACTTGATGTGTCGCGAGAACTTCGCAAGCCATTGGGAAACTCATCGAAGAGCAAATACAAAGCGCTGGCATGTTGGCGATTTTCATGCCTTTGGGTGCAGATCGAGAGAGCGATACCTGGGGACCTAGAGCGATTGCGTGGCCATGATGAGGATTTTCGGAATCACGAGGAAAACGCATTCTTCATGCACCAAATCTATTTCACGACATATCCAGAAGACGATCCCCCGTTTGCCTTCTCACGGTCAAAATTTGAGGCGCCTGAACTCTACGAAGACGAACACAGCGAAGACGAAATCTTGAGAGGTTCCACATTGGCGTGTTGGGCGACGTCAGTATTCATACGCGAGGTTTTTTCTGAGATGGAGGGCGGTCCAGCCGCTGAAATCTTTCGACTTGGAGGCAAGTACAAATCGTTGGATGACGTGCTCAAACTCAGAGAGTTTCGAGAGCGATCACCTGAGCGGTTCGCGAAGGTTCGTTGGGAGGTCCCGTGATGCAAGAGCTAACCGAGTCAACTTTGCGATGCTTTGTACGTGGCGAGTTATCCGATGAAGACGAGTCAGATCTTTATCGTCTGCTAGTTCGGTGTTCTGATCCTGCGCTGCCACATGTGATTGAGAACCTGCGATTTGAATGGGAGCAAGAGAAACAAGACTCGAAGCTATCAGACACTGGGCAGAGGCTCGGCAGGATGTTTTTGCAGCTGTGGCGTTCGGGTGACGCCGAGGTGGACACCTTCCTGCCGGAGTACACGCATACGCCTGCGTTGCAGGTGGCGCAACACATGGTGAAATCTGATGAGGCCGGCATCGCTATTCATCGAAGGGTTGAAGATGACGACACGTTCTTGCAGATTCGAGCATTGGCTAGCGATGAGTACGCGCGTGTGTCTGTGTGGGCCACCACCGACAAAGAGAACGTGCGCCAAATGCCGAACTCGCCATTCAAGCCGGGTACCCCAGAGGTCGCGCAATTGGGTGAGACCCAAGAGTACGAATTGAGCGCGGCGGACAAACGAGTCACTATCTGGTTCGTTGCAACCAAGTCAGCGTCCAGCATGGGCGTGATACCCCCAGAGAAACTCGACATGTTTGTGGATTGGCTTGAACGCGTGCACAGTTTGGAGGATGGTCTCATTACAGCAGTTCGCTTCACGCCCAGAGTTCTAACAGACTACTACGAGCCCTAGGCAGCTGATAGCAAGTCCATTAGGCCTTTTATCACCACCGTTTTTTGTTCGGCGGTCATTCCGGCAAACATCGGGCTGAGTGTATCCAAGACCTCTTCAGGGTCGGCTTTCCAGACACCAATGTTCAGATCAAACCAACCGCTATGAGCGTTGGGCATCTCGACCCTCAGCGGAGCCAAGCCAAGTCTCTTCGCGCGACACCTCAATGAGTCTGCTAATTCTGTCCGGTTGCGGTCATTCCCATGGGTAAGAAACACCATGTTGGCCCCAGCGTACGGACGCTTTCGGTGGCAACCAAAGAACCAATCAAGTAGACCTGCTTGGTCTGCGTGACCGGAGTATCCAGGCATCTGTTCGATCTCGGCATGGATGTCCTGAACCTTCATTTCGGCATCTCCCCAACTAATCATCTCGGACGACTTCGCCCGTTCCTTCCGTGCCAGGTCCTTGAGCGCGAGGAGTCTCCCCCCGTTAGTGGAAGCACCGCAGTATCCAGTAAACAGCACAGTGGTGGATTCGGCATTGAGTCGTTGTTTCAAGTACTCCACGACTACCCCACCGTCACACATACCTCCACCAGTTACGACGATGCACGGACTGTCTGGCATTACGACCTTCCCGTGGTCTCTCAGACCTCTTGACCATCTCGGTTCAAATCTCTGGAGTATTGCGTTCCCATGTTCCGTTGGTGAAGTTGCAGCGCATCCGGGCGTGAACAGGTTTGCCACCAATTCCGATAACAGACTTTCGTCGGATGGCGTTCTGTCTAGTCCGAATCGTTGCAGGAGCTGCGCACTAAGCCACATTGGGACATCGCCGCCGCGGGCCCTCTTGTCACGACGCCGGAGCGCTCGTGCATAAACGCGGTTCACTTCATATGCGAGTCCGGCATCGAAGTAGATCGGGATGTCGCTTAATTCTGGGTGTTGAGCGTAAAGATAGTGCAGGTCAAACAGGACGTCCTGAGTCCGTCCTATAGCGAAGCATGGAACGATGAGCATTCCTCCCTTTTTGATAGTTGTGTGGGTCACATATTGTCGCAACGTTTCGATTCTTCGGTCGAAGTCCAGGTGGATGTTAGTTCGGCAGACGGCACCGTATGTGGATTCCAAAACGGCATATGATTTTGCGCCACGCGGTTTAAACGGACCCACGCGGTGTCTGAGTAGGGGTTGGAATTCGTTTTGGCTCGAGTTTGAGCCGATATCCCCTGAAAAAGTGATTTCGTTGTGTTCATCCGACGCTCCCCAGGAAACGCGCACACTAACGGCGCCAAGCATGTGTGCGGTTCGACGGAATGTCAGACGTAATCCACGAAACTTGTGCTCCCGATTTAGGACCTGGCCCCAGTTGGTCTTCCAGCGAATTGCGTCCACATCCTGTTTGCGAAATGCGTTGTTGAGTTTCGCGCTACTCTTGAGATTGAGGACCGCGAGCTCTGCTGTTGCCTTGGTGCAGCAAACCAGACCATTGAACCCTTCCTGATAGAGTCGAGGCAGCAAACCACAATGATCCAGGTGAGCATGCGTCAAGATAACGAAGTCAAGCGACTTTGGGTCAAAAGGGAAGGGGCCTTCGTTCCAAGAATCCATGGTCGACTCACCTTGTTGGATCCCGCAATCGACTAGAAAATGATTATTGGTTTCTTCGTCGCGAAGCTCATAACAGGACCCTGTTACAATTCCGACTGGTCCGTGAATCTTCATCTTCATACTGTGTTTCCTTCCGGCACGAGCCGGGGTTGAGTACGAACGCCTCGGGTCCCCAAGCCGCAATTGATGCTGAGGGGAGACGTTCTTGTGCGGCCACCTCAAACTAGTGGCCGAACGAAGACGAAATCGGTTTTTTCCCAGATTTGTGTGGAAGGGGAAGGCGTGTATTCAAACCACGGCTGGCTCGAACTTCAGGACGACGAAAAAATCAGGGCTTCCAGCGGCGTGTGGTCCGACAGCTCATCGAACTCATGCAGGTAGTTCACAGAACGAATCGTGAGCGACTCGGACACAATCATGTGGTCGTAGCGGCGTCTCCACCTCAACTTGCCCTTACGGACCAGCTGGTGGCTCCACGCACGCACCTTGTAGCCGTGCACAGACCGAAACGCGTCGACCATTCCGAATGGCTCCAGGCCGCGTAGGACGTTCCACTCGCCGTCAATCCAACGCTGGCTGCGCTTGTCACCAAACGTGATGGTTTCGCCCTCTGCGGTCTCGTCGCGCGGCGTATTGAAGTCGCCGGCGAAGATGCGGATTTGGTCGGACTCGACGGCCAGGTGTTCGAAGGCCGCCTCCATCGTATCAATCTTATGGTAGCCTGTGCTGCTGCCCGGAGGTGCGTGCATCGCGACCACCTCGATTTCGCCGTCCGGCGAGTCGACCGTGAAGGCCATCAGGCGGTCGGGGTACGGGAGGTCTGCGAACGTCGTAGCCACCTTCACCGGCCAGCGGCTGGCGACCATCACGCCCGACTTGGTTCGAGCATCCTCGGCAACGTGGTCTTGGCTGAACTCACGATGGACCAGCTCGAGCTCGTCGAGCACACCGCAGTTCGCCGCGGCTTTGCCGACCTCGACGAGGATCAAGATGTCGGGGGCTCGGTCAGCGATGGCTCGCATTTGAGCGTTGAACCGCTTCTTTGATGAGCGGTTGATGTTCCATTCGATGACTCTCATATGGTTCTTGGTCTTTGGTCTTTGGTCTTTGGTCTTTGGTTCTTGGTTCTTGGCGCGTTGGTTTGGCTTTTTGTTGCTACTATCTGACATTAAAAACCCCGGGTGGGACTGATTAATGTCGTTGGCCAAGCGTATTCCTCATCGTTCAGGAACGGCACGCCAAGCTCGACATGCACAACGCGCTGATACTCGACTCGGAACTGAATCCAAAACGGGTCGTAGGTGTCAAACGTGTCGAAGCTTGTGTAGCGGTCCACATCCCAATCCACCCCCTTTAGTGATGGCAGTTGGCGCACCGCATCGATCCTTGAATCGATTAGTCTTTCGCCATCAAGTGAAACGGCGGGATTGGTTGTCCGCAGATACCCGAGGCGGTCACCCTCGTATATGCTCGCCGTGAGCTTGAGATCATTGAATCTGAGTAGGCAAACAACTTCGTTGTCGTCCTCATCTGGTAAGGATTCGGAGGGTTCGCCGAGGAGTTCAATCACACGACTTCTCGACATTCCGAATGCGAGGTCACCAATTCCTCTTGCGAGATCAATTTCGAACGAATCCATTTCGTAGTGTCTCTAATGTGTCCATAATTGGCATGTTATTGCTCATCGTTCTGGCGCGCCCCAGTTGCCATCTACCATCCCACGGATAAGGGAGCGCTTCACCCACGCGCTGTCCATCAACCATGTGGCCTTCGGTGGCTGCACTACCCATCCACTCGCCGTACACGCATCGAGCCAACTTACCACTTCAGCAACACTGTCGCCCGGCCGAGGTGTCCACGTGGGGGCGATGTCCTGTAGTTGGCCCATCGAACCCAGCTCGTGCAGCGCAGCACAACGAACGGCGAGGTTTTCGTGTTCCCGCAGGTTGCGAATTCGCCCGATGGCCTGGTCGGGTTCAGTATGAGCTAACCACGTTGCGAATGCCTCTCTTCGTTGGGAGTTCGCGACTTCGTCCCTCTGCAGAACCTGAAATGCCGCACGCGCGATTTGAGGGTCTTTGGGCAGATGGACTGCGCAATAGACAGCCATGTCGTGGTCCTCATTCGACTCGTCGTGCATCAGTCGCAATACTCCACCAACGCCGCCGTGGTCGGCGATCCAACGCTGACATTGCTCAAGGTGTTGTTGCGTGACGGTCAAGACCGACGCTTTGTTTTCAGTGCGAGGCCGTGGTTGCTGGTGGGACAGGTCGACAAGGTCGGCAATTGGTTCCAGCCATTGTCGAATATGAGCCTCTGCAGGAGTACCCACCGCCTCGGACCATCGCTCTTTCAGATTCTCCAACGCTGTTTCTAGCGGGTCATCGTCGCGGGTATAGTGACGCCGCCAATCTGCGTTTCGAAGTGCCAAAGCTGTAGCCACCCCCGGATAGTGTTCGAGCGCCCAGACCGCTTGATTGACGACTTCGCCGTCTGCATCACCAAGGGCCTCGATGATCATCGGAAGGGCCTCCCAACATTCTGACCAGTAGGCGTCCAAAAGTGCATCGACACGCGCCTTATGAGTCCAATCGCTCTTCATCCCAATTCCATGACACAACTCCACGAATGGGGTGCATCCTTGTTGTGCCACAGCGGCTCGGCCTCTGGCTGCGGGCTATTGGCAGTGGCCCAGATAACAACCCAATGTCGGGTAGGGATTGCAGTCTTCGTCCGTTTCGCAGGGGGGGAGGCAGACCCTGTATCGTCGTAATACCGTTGCACAATCCATGTTTGATGGGCAATCAACGTCCGTCTCGCAACTTTGTGCACAAACATAGCTCGCGTGGATTTGGCATTCTTCGGGGCAAATCGGACTTCCCTGATTTCGAGGAGTACATTCCACTTCGCCTTGGCCGACATCAAACGTCGATTGGTCTGGGTCTTGACCAGCGTCAACCGTTTGATCCGCGTCCGGACCCGCGTCGAGCGACACCGACTGGTCTGCGTCTTGGTCCAACCCAAAGTCTGTAGTCTTTGGGTCCGGATCATCGGAGCACCCGAGCAGGCAAAACGCGATGGCGACTGTGAAAGTTCTACTAAAGAGTTTCATTCTTCATCAGCTCGACTTCTATTATGATGGCTTGTCCAAGGACAACGCTCGAACCATTCGCGCATTTTGTTCCTCATCCGCGTGAATGTCCAAGCACAGTCGTAATAGGTTACGGTCAACATCTCCGCTTGCGACCCCGTCGGCGAGCAGTTTTTCGAGTTCGTCGAAACACCTTAGAGCCTGAGCCAACATGACGAGCGCTTCCAGATTCGAGATTTGCTCCAGGACTTCGGGTGGTCGAAAGTGGAATGTCCCTTTGTAGTGACTCGCCTCTTGTCGCCACCAAGGCGCGAGAAGCTCGAAATCGTGCGCCTCCACCAAAGCCAATGCATGTTGAAACACCTCGAGCCGTTCGTCTCGATTGAGCGGCCCGTCCTCCCATGCGCGCTCGATTTTGCGGAGCGCAAAAAGTGGGTCGAGTTCGCGCCATCTGCGGATTGACTCCATTATCGGATTCACCGTTGGAAGACCCAAATCACCACGAATCTGTTGCTCAAGCACTTCCAGGTTCTCGATCCCCATTTCCAAAACGGTCGTGGATCTGAACAATCCTTGCTTCTCGTAGTCCAGTTCTTTCTGAATCTCGGGAATCCGTGCGTTGAGTGCGTGTTGATGACTTTCCACAAGGTCGGTCACTCTATCGAACGTTTCGAACCACTCATGAAACTCGGCTCTGGTATCCAGAACCTCGTCGCGAAGTGTGAACAGGTCGAACAGCTGTTCCTGCCCGGTCTTGCGGCGTTCCACCATCAGCGATTCGACCTCGTCGTGGTGCCCGAAAAACCTGCCCAAAACGTGGAAATCCATGAAGGTTACATTATCATATTCGCCCTTGCAGGCTTCTCGAGCGGTGTCGAACCAACGAAGTAGCGCTGAGACGATTGCGCGGTCACAGAACGCCACTCGCATCAAAGTGTGCAGGTGCACCATACGCCAGTCGCCGCGTTCCCTTTCGATGAGTTCGATGGCTGCCTGATACTGACCGGTGAGCAAATACTTGCCGATAGTCCGTTCCCAGCCGTTCATGTTGTCGTGTTCAACAGAGTGTGAGCCAGTCGGCACGCTCATCTTCGCTTTGACGGTTTCAAATGTTAGCCGGTCACAGTCTTCCAATAGCGGACGAGCCTGTCGTTTGAACTCCACAAAAGGGGCCATCTCCTGCTCGTATAGTGTTGCATATTTTTGCGCGAAGGGGTGTGGATCGTCGCGAAATAGGTTGGCGATTTCACGGTCCGTTGGTGGTGGCCAATCCTTGTAGGGATGCCGCCAATCTGCGTCCTCAAAGACATGCTTCAAACAGTCGGTCAGCTCGCAACTAATACTGTTGAGCCCGTCGAGCTCGCGCTGTGTGATGCCCTGCTCCGCCCGTTTCATGGCCTTGTTGCACCTCTCAAAGAGGTCGAATGCCATCCATGGACGGTTCCACCGCAGCGCGTCCTTCAGGTCGGTGTGTAAGAGAACAATGTTCTCTCGTGCTTCATTTATTGTGAGTTCCATCCAAGGGTTCGCATCGATAACTGGTGATTGGTTCTTGGTTTTCAGTTTTCGGTTCGTTGGTCAGGCCACATCAGGTGGCGGACCACCTGGCCCAGAAGTGCCTTCGATGAAGATTGACCTACTAACCTTGGTCGCCATGTCCTTGGCCGAAACGATGACGATTCCATCTGCGTCGACTTCGAATGTCACCTTGATTCGCGGTGTGCCGGCGCGTGCCCGTGGAATGCCCTTGAGATCGAAAGTGCCCAAGACTTCGTTTTCTGATGCGGCGTCTGCGTTGCCCTGTAACAGCGTGATGGACACCTTGTCTTGGTTCTTCTCGGTGGTGGTGAAGACCTTTGATTCGCGTACCGGAATCGGAGAATTCTTCGGGATGACCGGGCTGAACCGGTCGCCGGCGACACGAATTCCGACCCTGTATGCAGTCACATCCAGCACTGTGAGATCGCCAACTCCGCCCCTCAGAATCCCGGCTTGAACAGCCGCACCTAACACCACGGCCTCTTCAGTATTCACACCTTCGGACGGCGGAAAGCCGAAAACCTTTTGAAGCTTTGCGTCCACGTCGGCCACTCCCTTCATGCCCCCAGCCAACAGGACGTCATCAACGTCTGATGCGCTGAGTTCTGCTTCGTCCAACACGGTCTGCCACGGACCCTCCAAGTCAACGCCCTCGCCCTCGCCAATCAAGTTGTTGACAGAGGTTGCTAGGACCTCAACCACACCCAGTTGCACAGAAGCCAGCACAACGTCGAATACATCGCCGTCCTGGTGAATGACGACGAGTTTGCAGTCACTCCCAACACTGTACGCATACGCCAACGCTGCCGCCGTCGGCGAGTTGATGAGTCGACGGACGTTGAGCGCGGCGAACATGCCGGCTTCTTTTGTGACCGAGCGCTGCATATCGTTGAAGTGCGCCGGTACCGCAATCACGACGTCGTCTACCTCTTCGCCAACGTAGTCTTCTGCGGCCTGCTTCAAGGTCTCCAAATGCATTGAAATGACATCTTGTGGGCTCAACTCATCGCCCTCAACGAAAGTCACTGTAGATGGAATTGCATTTACCCCTTCTGCAAACGGAACAATGACCGGCTCGCCGTCCACCAGAACGGCCACACGGGAGTTCGTCAAACCGAGGTCAATGGCGATGAGGTTCATGGCAATAATTCCGATTGGCGTCGGCTCGCGGCGTCGGCCTCAAGGGAACTGGAGACCTTGCTGAGGTTCGCAGAATTTCGGGTAACCGCCATGATTGCTCCGGGTGAGGACCCATTATCCCAAGATTTCAGCGGGTTGCAACGACTCATCCCGGCACGGAATGTGCCGTAGACCGCAGGCCCACTCGCCGCATCCGGATCGGGTTTGCCAGGGACGTGCAGAACGACCCCTACAAACCTATTTTTGTCGGAACCGAGCGGGGAAGGTCACACCATAATCGAACTGGCCGTTGGCTCCCATCACCGTCGCTAAGCTGCGTACGCACTCGTCATGGGTTCTTTGAACAACCTCGGGTTCCGCGCATTCGGATTCGTAGGGAATGTCCAGCTCCATCAGTTCCATGTCGCCATCAGGCGGTGCGATGTACTGAAACTTGCCGCGTTCAAATAGGAATCTGCCAAGCTCAGACCCTTTTCCGTCAATGGATTCATACTGAGTGATCTTCGTCATATTGCCGTTTTCGTACGCGGCATCGAACCAATAGACGGCGTTTCCTAACGGTCGGATTTGAACTCGATTGATTAACAAGTCCTTCAATGTAATCCGACAGAACTCTTCGCCGTCCTTGAAGGTCTTTACCTCGTCCCCATCGCCCTTCATGGTCAGTTTCCCTGATTCATCCCATGCTTCGATCTCTCGACCAGAAGTCGCGCTTTCGGCGACAAGTTTCTTCTTCCCGTCTTTGTGGAAGTCCTTCCGCGAGCCTGTCCATTTGCCGTTTTCCCACGGCCCAGATTCGTGAAGCACCTGCCCCTTCACGGTTATTCGCACGTCGCCATGTAGCTGGCCGTCTTTGAAGCTCGTCTCCATTATGCGGTCCTTCTCGAGTTCATGAAGCATGAACTTCCCGTCGAGCTTCCCGTTTTTGAACTCCAGTAGGCGAACAAGTTCGCGGTTCCCGTCGAAAACACGCAGGGGGCCATGCAACACCTCCCCATCAGGTGGGAATGAACAGTACTCCGCGCTCTTGAGTTCATCGCTCTTCAACACTTCGCGAATTGTTATCGGAATGCCAAAGAACTGCCCCTGTATCTCGGTGTTGTCGATATTGCGGTAGAGCGCATGTACGTCCCTGGTTTTGAACACCGTCGCCCCATCTGGGCACGGCGGCTTCTCGCATCCCACCGTCATCGCCAATCCAACAACCAACATCAATCCCCGAACCCTCATGTCCACCTCCAGCTTTGTTTGCTTGGACACCATATCGAAGAAACCGGCACGAAGCGTGCCGCCGTGCAACAAAGTCATCTGCGGCACATAACGTGCCGCACGTCCCTGTAGAGTTGCCTCTGTAGATTCAAACGAGGGGCACTATGTATCGAAAGACTCTTGGGTTGTTCGCGCTCGTCATCGCGCTCTCCGGCTGTTCACGGTTCGTATCTTCTGAAGTCGTCACCGACCGCGAGGTCCTGAACGCCTACACGGAGACCGTTCGAACAAAAGGCGAGCTGGAGGTGAAGAACGTGACTTGGAAGGCGTACGTCTTTGAGGCGGAAGTTATCGAGCACGTGATGTGTACGGACATCGCCAAGGAAGACGTGCGCCTGACGAAGAACCAGGTGAACACGACCGAGAATGTTTGGGTCGACGTCGGAGGTGGTCTGGCATTGTCCGGCGTTGCGGCGGGCCTCTTTGTGGTCTCGCAGTCCAAAGACGACACACCGGACCCGCTTGACCCCGACGCCAACACCGAAAAGCAGAACTGGCAAACGGGTGCCATCCTCACGGGTTCAGCGGGCGTTCTACTGCTTGGTTATGGACTCATGACAGCGGTCAAAGGCGTGGATCAGACGCTCGGAACATCTGAAACGACCGAGGTCATCTCGCGCAGTGAACGCAAGCGTTGTGGCGACGTCCCCGGCACACATGAACTGCTCGTTCGGCACGGTGAGAGCGCCATCAAAATCCCCACGAAAGCGGGGCGTGCGACATACGACTTCAAGAAGAACCTTGCGCTGTGTGACCCGAACTTCATCGGCAGCCCGGCGCGGGTAATCGGTCCAGACGGCAAGACTCACCACGAGCTTAACATCGATGATTGTGCCAAAGCGCGGCGAGCGCAGATTGCGCTTGATGAAGTGAACAAACAACTCGAAGCCGTCGAGCCGGATTTCGCTAAGAGTTCAGCACTGGTGACCCGAAGCGAAGGTGACCTTTCGTGGCAAGAGCCCAACCCGGCTGTCGTCGGCCTGTTAAGCGAAATTGGGGTGGCACGTGTTTCGATGGACAAACGTGCCAACGAGGTCGCTGGTACGATGGTGGTCGAGTTCAAAAAGGAGCTCGATGCGCATGGCTTCAGCCATGAAGCACATCGTCTTGCGTTGAATTCGATCGGTGCAGCTGCGTTCGCAAACCTCGATCCGGAAGCGACATTTCGTAAGACCTATGGGGCGTTGTTGCGCGACCCGGAGTTGGACTGGTCGATGTTCGAGACGCTCGTCACTGAAGATCAGTATATCTCCGGATGTGTTGTTCAGCAGCACTGCCCGGGGTGGTGGAAGGATGACACATGGAAGCGGACCGCGCACAAGGCGTTCACCGTCCGCGCTGACCGACACGACCAACAGGCCGCCGACCTTGAATCCAAGACGAAGAAACTCAAACGACGAATAACGCTGGAAAACGCGCAGGCGGTTCAGATGGCGATTCAAGCCGGCGCGGATTATCAGGCGACCTGGTGCACCTCACCAGTTCCGACGTTTGAGCTCAACGACGCATGTGTGCGTTTCAACAACGCCAATATCGTTGGGCGTGAAGAACTCTTGTCGGCCGCGGACAAACTGCACCAGCAACAGGTCCGATTCACTGCGAAGGAGTGGAGGAAACAATTTAAAACATGCCGAAAAGTGGCATCAGGTATAGAGAGTTTCAAGGGCATATCGTCGCGGGACTGTGGAGCCTCATGCCGCGCGGCGCTCGATAAGCTCAGAGCCGATTTCCAACGACTGAACAACTTCAGCGTGCCCGACGCGGCGTGGGACGAACCCACACTGCGAAAGGTCCGCTCGGAGTGCGAGAAAGCCAACTGTCCAACATGTCCATAAGGGGAAACCATGTCGAAAGAACAACCGTCTAAGAACCTCGATCTGTTTGAGCGCAAAGTTGTGTTCCGAACCGCTCGCGGCTACTTCCTGTTTCTAGCTGTTACCGCGATCTTGATGTTCGTTTTCGGGGCGTTCATGGGCGCCAGTGGCGTTCTCTATACGCTTCCGGACGAGCCGCAGAAGCCAGCATTGCCGCCTGAGGTGCCCGAACCGGCGCCACTGACATTTCAAGATGTCGAAAAATTCAAGAAGGCCCAGAAAACATCGGATGAAGGAGTCGAAGTCGTTGAAGATCCAGAGCCTGAGTTTGCGGTCGCTGCGGGTGCAGCGGAAGACATCGAAGAGACTCAACTGCAGAAGAACCGTCGTGAGCTCCAAGAACTGCTTGAGGAGCTGAAGACACTTTTCCCTGAGCCCGAATATAGTTGGCAGAACCAATACGAAACGCGTTGTGTGCGCTCGTCTCCATATGGTTGCCTGAAGCGAAGCAAGGACCTGGTCAAGAAGGGTATTGTCGAGGTGTTGAGCAGCGGAATCACAAAGCGTGAAGACTCTGATTTTTCGCTGTTGCTGCCGTTGCTTCGGGACGTTCGCAACGCGGTTAAAGCCGCCCCGGTACACGAGCGCGGGTCCACGATTCTACCTGCGATGGAGGCACACCGCGCGCGATGGAATGAGTATCATCGCAACACATTAGGCCGCGAGCTCGAGGTTGGCGCGCTCTTGGCTGACTACGACCGGGCTGTGATGGACCACAAAGAGGACGTGGCCAGAATCGAAGCTGAACAGTCGGACAAGCAAATGATGGGCATGTACGGCGTCTTGTTTGGCCTTGGCTGTTTGGTCTTCGTTGGCGTGTTCCTCGCCCACCTGGCGATTGAGCGGCATCTTCGGGAACTACGACAAATTATGGCAGGGGGCTAGGGGCTCGGGGGCTAGCGGCTTGAGGGCTCGCGGCTCGCGGCTCGGGGGCTCGCGGCTAGAGGCTAGCGGGCTCGGGGGCTCGGGGCTCAGGTTGACGCAGAACTGTATTGCCACGGGGGATTGAGCGCACTTAGAGTTGGGTTGAGGCCATTGGAGAGCACGCGGTGCGAGATGAGATGACCCAAATTCAATGCACAAACGCGCTGCGCAAGCAGCTTCCCGCTTTGGTGGATGTCTTGGCCGTCGACGGCGCGAAGCTTCACAATTGGTCGGCGAAGCTTATCGATGATCAGCGCCCGGCTGTTGTTGTGGCCTTGAACGAAGAGACATCGGCAGCGGCGATTGCTTTCTTAGACCCACCGGAAACCCTGCGCGAGCGGCTCGCCCAATCAGTCGCGATCGAGCTGCGCAGGCACGGAGTTGGCGAGGACGCGATTCGGCTTGAGGTCGAGGCGTTGTCGAAAGCGGAGTACGCCAAGAACACCAACCGTAGCTTGATGGGCAGCCTGAACGAGGCTGTCCACTACGTTCGTGCTCGTCTGGAAGACCTTGAGAATGCCAGCCACGGCGACCTCTTGGATATTTTGGTTGGGCTGAATCGATGGTGCCACACAGGGAACCGCGCATTTACGTACGCGGACGAGGGCATCGCAACTATCTTCGGCGTTCCCAGGATCGAAAGAACCCGCAAGGCCGAAACTCGGCTCGAGGTATTCCTTCGATTTTCAGACGACATTTGGGAGTTGGACGAATTATTACCAGACCACTTCCGAATCGCCAGAATGGCATGGAATGCCACCGATCGTGTTGCGGACATGCCCCCGTTCTTTCAGGACGATATCATCGAGAAACTCGATGGTAAGATGACTTTGGACACGTACGACGATGCGGTCTCAGTTCGTCGCAATGGGTTCAAGCAACACAAGTGGTTCATTGAAGCCATGGAGTTTGGTGATGACGGGGTTTTGATTCAAACCGTCGATCCCGTAACGCCGCCCAGCTTTCGCTAAATGGCGCCAACGGCGGCTCCCTTCGGCGCATCAATCACGCGTGTTTTCCCAAAGTAGGTTACGTTACCTCAATCCGGCCGCACTACGGAAATCAACTCCAATGCCACCTCGCTACGAACGATAGGATCAACGACGTCCCAAGTAAGCAGCGACTCTCCACAACCAAACACTACTTGAGTCATCGTCACGTTCTCCTCTGCAGGGATTTCACGCATGTGTAACCAATCCTCAAAATAAACCTCAACATCAATACCGCGCAGATTTCGGCGATGAGCGCTAAACCAGCCCTCATCCACTTTGGACCGTCGCCAACCTTTGCGCTCCAGACCAAATGCGTATTGGGGCGCTGGTGTCGAACAGCCAAAAAGCAGGTTTAAGTCATTCTGGTTTTCAACGATTGGGCGGTCCAATTGGCCGAAAGGCTGGATGATTTCGAAATCTGCGAAGACGCGTGCCCAAGAGTGAAGCTCGCTCGCGAACTCCAACGGATGCAACAAACCTACCTCACCTTGGATGTCTACTAATGTGTCGTTTGCGTCCACAAGTTCACGAGCCTCGTCGACCCGAAATGTTCGGGTCACTGCGCCTTCATGAAACTCGCCCCATACCAAACGTCTTGTGAGGTTGACCATCAACGGGTGTTCGACCAAACACCTGATGAATTCGTCTGAGTCCCAACGTCGGCCCTCGACCATGGCGGTTTCCAATCGTTTGAGTTGCTCGACTGCGATCGCGGACACGCCCTTCTTGAGTGTTTTGAATTTCTGGTTCTCATCCGGAGCTTGTTCGCCGTCAGTCTTTTTCACACGAGGAAGACTCTTCAACACGTTACCTTCGCTATCGAAGACGACGGGGTTCAGCATCTCGTCGAAACGCACCTCGAAACTGCGTGATCCATAGTCGATCGTCATCGAGCCACTGGAATCGAGGTCGAATCCCGGTATTAAGCGGTCGGCCAGTTGTTCTGGAGTCATCTCTAGCGCCTGGGCGAGTTCATCAACGATGTGTAATGCATGAGTCTTTATGCTCTTGTATTTAACCTTTTGGGAGATGTTGTAGACGTTTGTGAGCGCAAGGTCTGAACCAATTGTCCGAAGGACATCGAGTCCAATCTTGGCGCGCTTGGAAGCACCATCGCCGGGCCATTCGCGGATCAACGGCGTGAGAAAACGCACGGTCTGGTCTGTTCCAAACCAACCTAGCGCGTACAGCACCCAAAACTGAGCGGGTGGATATCCTAAAGCCTTCCAAATATCGAAGACTGCCAGCGCAAAGATCTCCAGAGAGTTTGATGTACAGGTTCTCCTTAACGCCTCGATTCCTGAGAAAGGCTGCGTCAATGTTGAGTGGGCTAATGCGCGTTCAACATTGTTCATCGCGTCATCACTCAATGGTAACCCGGTCGTTTCTTCGATTAGTCGTGGAAAGACATTCGGCGACCACCAGCGAGCGGGTTTCTTTGCCTTTATTAGAAATACAGCGCGTTTTGTGCCCCACGGTGGGTTGACTAGGAACTCCGGCAATGCCTCTACAGGGGCCGTTTCAGTCGGCTCCGGTGGTCCGATAGCTGCCATGGTCTCCAAGAATTTTCGACCGCTCGCATCAACGATACCCAAAGCAGTGTCCAGATAGGACGGATATTGCGTCAGGAAATGATGATAATCTATCGCTAGCGGGCCCAGTTCGGGATAGAGCGCGAAAGCTTCAGGAGAACGGATGTGTTCGAGTACCGTCCAGTCAACCGAATCGATCTCCAACCATTCCTTAAACACCTTCGTCGCAGCTAATCCAAAACGATCCAAAACAGCCAACATGATTGCTGGTTCTGGCACGAACTGGATTGTCTTCGCGAACTCGACCGCTTGAGCAACATCGGCCGCAGATGGAACAAGCCAAGACGCGTGTCGAAATTCTCTGATCTCCATTGTCAATGATGCAGGATCAATGCGACGAGCCAAATCTGTGTTTGGTAAAGCGATGACGGCAAGATACTTGAAGCAGTCTTCCCATGAATCCCAGTTTCGTTCGACAAACTCGGTGGCTTCTTCGTAGTCCGTTTGATTGGCAGCAGCCAACCAGTTTCTTAACCGGAGGATGTGATCCAAGAACGCGATAGCTCGATAGGCGACGTAGTTATCGGAGGTTCGTATCTGGTCAGGGTGGTCGTCCCCCGCCACAATCAGCAGCAATGCTTCAAGAGTGTAGGTAAATCCGTGACGACGAACGAGCCACTTCAGAAACGGTTCAGGATAAAGCCGAAGCGGCTCTTCCAGTCTAAGCATTACCAGGCTACCGCGCTCACCGGCTCGACGCCGGCGCAGGGCATCTGCCAAGATTTCATCGACTTGGTGGAACTTGGCTAATGGAGGGTCACCGGTCACCTCTTGTTCCGCATCTATGCCAAAGCTGTTTGCGAAGATTCCCAACCTACTGGTCGTGAGCATCACATCTTGTGGCCAAACGATTTCACCGGCCGGAACCTTGTTGGTAGCCAAATCAAAATCTCCAGAAACCCGTTGCTGTTGATCGAAACTGGTCTCTTGCCACGACAACTTCGACTTGCCGTGTTGATTCCCGAAACCGTTTGCGGTGTTGGCCGAGATTAGTGCACAGGAGGGACAGATCACAACCCTAGTTCTCGGCTTTGTTCGACCTCAAATACGATAAATTGTGGTAGACTGGTTTCCACGTTTCGCTCCATTTTGCGGGCTTCGTTTGCGGTCTTTCGGAGACATCACAATGGGCAACTACACGGCCGAGGACCTGAAAGTCATAACCACCATCGAGGCGGTGAGAAAACGCCCCGGAATGTACCTCGGTTCAGATGAACGATTTGTGGAAAATGTCGCCGAGGAAATCGTCTCGAACAGTCTGGACCAGTTTCATGCGGGTCTAGCCGCATGGGTGAAGGTTGAGGCATCTGGCCACACTGTCGAGGTTACGGATGATGGCGGCGGGATGCGGTTCGTCGCTGAATCGGACGAGCTTGCGGTGGAGGTGTTTCGGCAAATGCACTCGACGCCATCCAGATTCAGACATGCGCCCCACGTTCACATCGGATTGCACGGTGTTGGACTCGCCCCTTTAAATGCGCTCGCGAAGAGCATGCTCATCGAAACGTGGGTTGACGGCACAGGGTATCGGCTACGGTTCGAAAACGCGGAACTCGTCGGACACGTCGAACACGACATCGGTCCTGGGCATGGCACTCGCGTTCGTTGGGTTGGTGATTCGAGTTACTACAACCACCACGAGCTAAACACAGCTAGCCTGCGCGCGCTTCTGTGGCACGCAGCACATATCAACGCAGGCATGACCATCGAGCTCAACGGCGAGCGCTTCTGCGCGCCAAATGGGCTGCTGGATTACGCGTACACGTTGATGCATCCGGCCACCCATTGGGAGCCTCGTGTCCATCACCTCAAAGGCGAACACAACAAGGTACGCTACGAGATAGTATTGCTGGGCGAAGCCGAAGAGACGCGGTTCACGTCATTCGCGAATGGTCTGCAGAACCGCGGCGGTGGTTCACATCAAGACGCGCTCGCCGAGGCAATTGCCGATATAAAGCCGCCCTTTGCGGTGGCTTTGATTCATATCATCGCGCTCAAACCCGAGTATGCGGCGCCCACAAGGGACAAGTTGCGGATGCCGGGGCTCGATGAGGTTGTTCGACATGCTCTGGAACAATCCCGCTTGTCCGACTTACAAGAAACAAAAAACCCCGCGAATCGCGGGGCCGAGTAATTAACGTTTATGTTTTGTAGGGCGTCTTAGCGACGGTCTCGAGCGACGTTCACGTTGAGCGTACGTCCATCAAGCTCTTGCTGGTCCATTCCAGCGATTGCGGCTTGCGCGTCTTCAGCGTTGTCAAAAGTGACAAAGCCGAAACCACGGCTGCGGCCGGTGTCGCGGTCGGTAATGACGACAGCGTCGGTTACCGTTCCATACTCTTCAAAGGCCGTTTGAAGACCATGTGATTGAGTTCCCCAGCTGAGACCACCTACAAACAATTTGTTCGACATTCTATTCTTTCCTTATGCATCCACCTGGATGCCATTCCTGTAGAAACAAAAAAGCCCTGAGCGAGATCGCCCAAGGCTCAAACGTTTCTTTCGTTAAGCTCTCACCATTTGAGAGACGCCGCGGTTATAGCTGGCGCGATGGGCGCTGTCAAACTTGGGGCTTGGCTCGGGGGCTAGCCCCCAATCATTCCAGCCAAAGATACTCGCCGTCGGTCGCGATTCGCGCCCCGGAGTGCATATAGCCAAGCCACACGACACCGCGCTTCGCCCAGCGTTTGGGGTAGCCCGCGATGTACTCGACGTTCGAGACAGGGTGGTAGTAGGCCACGTCCATTGCGCGCCGGCCGTCCTGCGAAATGTGCTCGGGTTTGACGTCTCCAAACCCGGTGGAGACCGTGCGGTTGTTCCGTGCCGAAAGTACGCTGAATCGAATCCCCTTATCTGTTGCGAACGCGCACCCATAATACCGTCCGCCCACGCTGAAGGTGCAGTCGTCGCCCAGGCGAAATGGTCCGTCTTGTCCGGTTCGAAGGTCGTACACGCCGCCGCCGATTCTTATGCCTTGCGTGGTGTCAGCTTGATGTGGGTCGACTCTGCGCAAACCGTAGTTCCCATCATCGGATAGTGAGATCAACAAACCGGTGGCTTTTGTGGTCATCGTGTCCTTGCGAAGGTCATAAGTGATGACTTTGTCTGTCGAGCGGACAAGCAGAGTATTGTCGTCACGAAACACAGCGGACTGCGCGATGTGATCCAATGCGACCTCCTTGCGGGTCCCGTCCGGCTTGATGATTAAAACGCGCGCGTCATCGCTCCAGAATGCCCTGTAGCGCATGTCGTCATACTTCAGCGCCCGAAACGCCAACGTGCCATTGGGGCTCACTGCAACGCCACCGATCGCGAACTCGTACGGCACCTGGACGACTTCGGAGGACGCTGCCTCGAAATCCCAAAGTCGGACTTGGCCGTCGATGCTAGCCATGTACAACGCATCGCGGCCGGGTACCGGCGTAACCCACAACGGCGGAGCCTGCAGGCCGGTCGCTTCATACTGCCCGCTGCCGGTCAGCCGCACTGTCCCTTCGAATTGGCTAAACGGCGCCGCGCCTTTGACGACCTGCATCTTCGTGCGGACCCCGCCTGGGAAAAACTCAAGGCCCTCAAGCTTCGATTCCATGGCCGACGCATTGCCAATATACTCGTTATTGGCATCCGGCAGGGTCGAGCGCCACCTCAGCTCCGCCCCCGAAGTCGGGTAGACCATCCGATAGCCCACATAGATGCGGCTCTTAACCTTGCGATAGATAGATGTCCCGTCTGAGGTCAGGTCTTTCAGATCAGTTGACGTCTCCTCAAACCCTGACTCGGTCCCGTCTCGTAGGTTGATGATTTTGAACTTCCCTTCGCCGGCCTTGCTAACCCAAAACGGCCCCACAACCTTGCCTCCAAGCGGCAGTGCCGTGGTCTTTGTCTGCGTCGTGCCTTTGAACCACAGCAGTTCGGGACCGTTTTCGACAACGCGCTCGTCGAAATTGGCGTCGTGGTAGATAAGTCGACCCGGGTGTTTGGCAAACACCGTCCCGTCTACGTCCAATACCGCAAACTGCTGCATCGCGGTAAAAAGGACACGAGTCGCGTCCTGGGACAGCCTGACTTCTTGGCTCTCAAACGGTGCAAGGGGCAGGGTGAAAGTCCTGACGATTTCGCCCGTTTTGATGTTATAAAGTGTCACCGTTCCCGCCTCGACATGGGCGAGCGGTTCGGCCCGGGCGTGGTTGTTTTTGAAGGACAATCCGGCAATGTACCTTCCAAGGTATTGGTGTGTTCGATAGTCGACTGGAAGCTCCCACGCTTTCGCAAACCGGCTGTCTAACACATTTCTTGATTCGAAGACCTCACCGACGATCCCATGATGGGGAGCGAATCCTGGAACGCGAAACGCGGCGAGCGCACCGGGCGGACGGTGGTTGGGACGTGTCTCTTCAGGCACGTCAATCGCGACGACAGGCTCGACCCAGATGTCCGTCCCGCTTTTGACGATGACTTCGTCGTTGTGCGTGAAGCCCAGCCAGCCGTCGACGTGTGCGTCCGGGCCAACTCCGGCTGTTCGCAGCGCAGGAAGGGGTTTGTCGCCAG
>JAUIBR010000108.1 GCA_030427705.1 bacterium
TTGCAGGCGCTCGTCGATGGTCAGTGAACGTAGCCAACGGATAAGCGACCGGTCTACGCCCTCTGGACTGATGTCCGGCGGCGGGGGCTGACTTGTGGATTCGTTCTCGCTCATAACACGTGAATACTACGCGAATGTTGGGATTTGGGACACCGAATGGTGGGTGTTTGTGCTTCGGCCTATCAACTCCAAAACCTCGGCCATCAGGCTCAGCTGAAAGTAGGACTCGTAGTGCGTGCTGAACATCGGTGCGCATCGCACCCTTGCGACGCGTCGCTGTCCAATTTGCAAGGACTCAACCTGTACTATCGCGAGACCTTTATCGGTTCGGTGTTGGATGAGCCAACCAGACTCTGCTGCCGCGATCGTCCAACCCTTTGCCATCAAGGCCTTAAGCAGCGATTCATCGTCCAACGAAGTCGACCGGACATGCCAAAGCCCCGCCCTGTATCGGTCTTCGGGCTCTACCTCAGCGGCAAGTTCTGGACGGTTTCGGTACAGTCTCCACTTGGAATACAACTGCCCAATCGCGACAAACGGAGCCGGAATCCAGGCACCGAAATACGCCAACGCACACAAGAGGGCAGTGGCCGGTATGGCCTTCTCCGGCGTCCCAAACACCAACATTGGTGTGCAAAGCACCGCAAAAATCAAAAGGCATGTATTGGCCAAATGCTCGTAGTTCTTAGCAACGGCGACAAAGTGGTTTCGTATGGGGTGCGTCTTCATGAACTGAACATCGCCACGTCACGCATCTGAACGAGTTCAAAATCTGAAACGACGAGTTTCAGAGACTCGAAGTATCAAGGAAGCCACTCAAAAAGCCCCGCATTCGTGACGCGCCCCCCTGTTTCCTGCTACGGTTCTTGGATGCGCAAGTTACTCGCCATAGCTCTGATGCTCACAACCATCGGCTGCTCGGACACTGAAACGACAGAAAGCGAAGAATCCACGATCCCTGTCGACGGCAAAGCGGACCGCTTTGACAAGCTTCCAGGGCTTGTTGAGCTGCAGGAACATTCGCTCGAGGACTTGTTTGAACATCCTGACACATCTCGGTTCGAGGCCAGTGGCGTCGCCGTGTCGGATGGCCGCGTCTTCATTGTTTTCGACAATCTTCGTCGATTCGTCTCGCTAGACCTGAGTTTCGAGGACCCGATTTGGTTGGGTGATTCCCGCGGATATGGTCTGGACGACGACCCTCGGGTCGAAGACACGGATGATTTTGCTGGGTTTGAAGGCATTGCCGTTAACCCGGAAACACGGGTTGTGTCTCTGGCTGTGGAGGCGATGGAAACAATCGAAAACAACGACTTGCCCGTCGTCATCCATTGGACCGAACAAGAATCGACTATCGAATGGCTCGAATACGAGGTTGAGGCCTTAAACAAAGGCATCGAGGGCCTCGCCTACCTACAGATCGAAGACCAAATGTGGATGGCGGCCCTCTGCGAAACCGGCAAGTGTGACGGACGCACCCGGGGTCGTCTGATTCTGCGGGATGAAGCCGGCGAGTTGAGCACCGCTGACTTGCCTAAAGGGCTCGACTTCGTTGATTTCTCGGGACTTGCGATCGATGGCAATCGTGTCGCAGCGATTTCCCAGGAGTCCTCGGCCATCTGGGTCGGCGAAGCGTTCATCAACGACGAAGGCGAAATCGACTTCGAAACCGAAGGTGTCTACACGTTCCCCAAACAACGTGATGGCGACACCGATTTCTGCACAGTCGAAGGCGTTGCCTGGCTGAGCCCAACCACTCTGGTCACGGTGTCCGACCTCGAAAAGGACGGGCAGGCCAACCGATGCGAAAACCACGCTGAAGAACTCCACGTGTTCGAGCTGCCTTAACATGTTCGACACCTTGCGGAAGGATGTCCGGCAATGGGCGATCGAGTTGGCACGGCGACTCCAAAATCCGCTATTGCATTCTCGATGCAGACCCCGCAGCATCAAAACATGCGAATCCAACTATTAGCGGTGTTTTCTCTCATCTTGACGTGTGCGTTATCTGCAGCCTGCAGCGACACCCAATCGTCAAAATCCGATCTCGACATGAATCAGGATATGGGGCCGACGAGCGACATGACAAATGATCTTTCGTCCACTGACGCAGAGACGGACGCCGAGGACGATGCCACTATTCGCGATGTTGGCCCCGACAGCGACATGCGCGCATCCACAACATGTGCGCCGGACTCGACCGGGTTGGCCGCTCCATTACCCAGTTGCACTTCCCAATCGCCATGCACAAACCCAGCGGGACAAACCGTCACAGTGGAGTCCGAACGCCCATCATGTTCTTTGGCCTTGTTTGATGAGATTGCGGAAATGGAGGTTGACGGCGTAACCAGGTTTGCATGCATCAAACGCGCGCCAGGAGCGGATCAAAACCCTCGTCCTTTGGTCATCTTTTTTCACCCCGGAGGAGATGGAGTCATCGCGGTTGAGTCGACCTCATTGATCGAAAAGACAGCTACCGCGCTACTTGGAGCTGACGACACAGCTGGGTTTACTCTTGTCGCCATTGAGGGTCGTCGAATTCGCTTTGGTACCGCATTTAGCCGTGATGGCGTCTACCACCACGACTTCTATTTCCGTGACATCGCCAGCCCTTCAACAAACCCTGATATCAAAAACGCCGATTTATGGATTGAACGAATGGTGGACGAAGGCATCGTGGATACGAATCGAGTGTACGCAATGGGGTGGTCAAATGGCGGGTTCTTTACTCAGCTATATGCGATCGCACGTCACGAGACAGGGACTCCAAACCTGGACGTCAACATCGCAGCCGCCGTCGCCTTTGCAGCAGGTGACCCCTTCAACGGCATTGATAGCAACCCGTTCGATGACCCTGATTTTGCTCCAGAAACTGACGGCGCAAACTGCCAACTTCAGAGTTATCCAGATTCAGATGTTCCAATTCTATTGGCCTATCGTACCTGTGACACCGCGGTACCCTGCGGCGCTCCTGATAGAGCGTGTTTTGGAGGTGATCGTGGGTATTCAGTTGATCTCTGGCTCCAAAAAGCCACTGACGAAGGGTTGAATGTGACCGGTTTCATGCTCAACGGCGCTGAGCCAGAACACGGTGGAGCCCAGGACGGTCCAGGGAGCGTGTGCAGTGCGGTCGACGCACGTTGCAACGGCGAGCCAACACCGAGTGGCACACAATGCCTAACGGACCTAAGTGTCGCATCAACCGCATATTGCCAGTGTTTGCTGAATCACCTGCGGTGGCCCGATGGCGACTATCCGGGTGGAACCGTTGACCGAGAAGTCGGGATGCTCCAGTACCTGCGCGCGAATCCGCTCACGCAATAGACCAATAACAGTTCTCGGAATAGATCCGTTCATTGGACGGGTTTGTTTGCCCTTCATAACAAACCACTAACCACGCTCGAAGTGGCGGACCGAGCGCATAGAATGAGAATGAAGAATGATTTGGTTTACGTCAGATACCCACTTTGGGCACAAAAACATCCTGCAATATTGCGAACGCCCGTTCGACTCGATTGAAGAGCACGACGAGGCGCTAATTCAGAACTGGAACGACCGCGTCCACAAAGGCGATGTGGTCTACCATCTGGGCGACTTCGCGCTTTGTTCGCAAGACAAGGCACGCGAGATCGCAGGCCGCCTGAACGGCAATATCTACCTGCTGCTAGGCAATCACGATAAGGGCATCAAGGGCATGGAAGACATGTTCGTTTGGGTGCGCCACTATCACGAGGTCAAGACGAAGGGCGACTATCGCAAGATCTGCCTGCTGCACTACGCGCAGCGAGTCTGGAACGGCTCGCACCGCGGCACGTACCACCTTTACGGTCACTCACACGGCGACCTCGACGACCACGGCTATTCGACGGACGTCGGCGTAGATCGCTGGAGTTACGGCCCGGTAAGCCTCGAGGAAATCGAAGCCTACATGGAAGAAAAGCCGCGTGATGCCATACTAGAAGCCCGCCACCACCTTTGATTGAGCTCGCTGCGCTCGCGGCGAACAAGCTCGCTGCGCTCGCGGCGAACAAGCTCGCGGCGCTCGCGGCGAACAAGCTCGCGGCGCTCGCGGCGAACAAGCTCGCTGCGCTCGCGGCGAACAAGCTCGCTGCGCTCGCGGCGAACAAGCTCGCTGCGCTCGCGGCGAACTAAGCTCGCTGCGCTTCTTAGAGAAGGTACTTCCTCGTCAAGAGTCCACGATATTTTTCTCCGTGGTACATCGCGGCCAAAGGTCACAGTACATCCACATTGCTTCTTATCGCATTATCTCCGGCGCAGTTTGAGTCGACCGGCTGCAGCATGTCGTTCCGTTAGCCCATCGTCATGCTCGCCGCGTACTCGAGGTCTTGCGAAGCGATCGACATTTAAGGGCATGGATACTCAGGATGCGTGTGAGTTGGCGCCGAGGCACCAAGCTTAAGTTTCTGGTGTTCTTTCTCTTTATGCTGTCATCCTTTGACGTTTATTCGTCAGATACAAGGGCTCATAGACGCCATGTGTCGCCCAAAGGCGATGCATGACGACCGCTATTTTCCTGGCCATCGCGCATATCGCCAC